>DWWS01000014.1 GCA_019119595.1 Candidatus Eisenbergiella merdavium
AGGGGTCAGGATGATATCAGAAAAGCCCTCCATCGCGGCCTGCCTCGCCATGCGGATGCTCTGCTCCATGGAGGCGGAGCCGTCGTCCACGCCAGGCAGGATATGCGTGTGGATGTCTATATATCCATGGACATCTGCGTATCCACGGATACCGGCGGAGCTATGGATATCCACGCATCCACGTGCGTCCGCATTTTTGCTGATATCAGCATGGCCGCTGTTTTTCTGTGTTCCGATCGTATCCATCCCTCCCGTCACTGCTTTTCTTCCTCCACCGTTATCCTTTCCATAAAAAGGAACAGCATCTGCAGGCAGTAGTCCTGCTTTTCCGGAGAAAGCCTGCTGAGGCCGGACAGGAGAAGTCTTTTTTTATCCGAATCCTCGTCCTCCTTTTCGCCGTAGATCAGGTAATCCATGGTAAAGCCGTACAGCTTCGACAGGCTGATGAGCGTTTCCACGCTCATCCCGCAGGAACCGCGTTCGATATCCGAATAATATTTCTCTGTCAGGCCGCACCGTTCGGCCACTTCCCTTCTGGTCCAGCCGTAATATGTCCTCCATTTTCTCAGCCGCATGCCGGCTTCTAATCTGTCATAAAAAAGCTTTTCTCTCTTCATCTGCATAAATGCCTTGTCTCTTCCCTAATTCTTTCGTAAAATAACTTCTTTTATGAAAAGAAGGAAAAAAAGCTGATATTTCCGGCGTTTTCTTTGTTTCCTTCTGCTTCCGGGAAAGCTTTTGACGGCGCATTTTTGCTTTATTCCGGCGAAGCTGCCTTCGGCATGTCATTTTGGCGCACTGATTTCCTGTGTTTGCGGCCGTGGCACAGGTGACGGCTTGACCACGATTTTGACGGCTTATTTATCCGGCTTTAGAGTTTTTTGTTGCTTTTTATCTTTTAATCCGTTTTTAAACGTAAAAAATTTACGTTTTTAACTCTTGCCAAAACAAAATATAGAAAATATAATAGGGAAAGAGCGATTTATCCTGTCGATTTGTTTTCATAAAAGAAGTTATTTGACGAAAAAATTCCCTTCTTTTTTCAAAAAAGGATCTTAAAGAAGACTTTCCAACAGATATTTTCCAATCAGAGCATTTTTCTTTTTTATTTCCAAAAACAGATAAGATCACATTTGGGGATGTTTCAGACATACTGCATATAAGAAGGCTTTGAAAGATCCTGGTATTTTCGCGCGGGAAAGGGAACGGGGTATCATTTTTCTGATGAAAATGGACAGGAAGTGTCTGATGTAGTATACTGAGAATGAACCGGTACCGGGGCGGTCTGTGAGGCGCCGGCCGGAAAATCAGGGATAAGGAGGACGGCACGAACCCCGGTTCGTGCCAAAGAACGGCAAAGCCGTTCTTTTGTGATTCTAATGCCGCCAAAGGCGGCCGATAGGAGGATGTACAATGGATCGATTAAAAGGGAAGGTTGCGGTGATCACGGGAGGCAATTCCGGCGTGGGAGCGGCTGCGGCGAAGCTTTTCGCGGCGGAAGGCGCTGTGGTGGTCATCACGGCGCGCCGGGAAGCGGCGCTTGAGAAGGTGGCGGAGGAGATCCGCAGCGCTGGCGGAGAGGTGAGCGCGGTTTCCACGGACATTTCCAAACCGGAGGATCCGGAGAAGCTCATGGAATTCGTGATGGAAAAGTACGGAAAGATCGATATTCTGGTGAACAACGCCGGTATTCTGGAGGAAGGGTTAAAGCCCATCGACCGGTTTACGGATGAGGATCTTGACAGGATCGTGGAGACCAATCAGAAGGGCACCATGCGCTGCATGAGAAGCGCGGCGAAGCGGATGAAGGCCGGAGCCTCCATCGTCAACGTGGCTTCTGTGGCCGGTGAGAAGGGCTGCGGCGGAGCGGCCTATGTATCGTCCAAGGCCGCGGTGATCGGAGTGACGAAGCATACGGCGCTGCGCTTCCAGAGCCAGATGATCCGCTGCAACGCCATCTGTCCCGGTACGATCGTGACGCCCATGGTGGCGGCAATGGAGCCGGATGCGCTGGATCCGGATATGATGGGCGCGATGGCGACGCACAGCAACTTAAAGACGCAGCCCTGCATGCCGGAGGATGTGGCAAATATCATCCTGTTTTTGGCAAGCGATGAATCCCGTGCGATCACCGGACAGATTCTGGTGACGGATTTCGGCGCGATGCTGTAAGATCTGCTGATATCGAAAGAAAACAGATTTCCCGCCGGGCCCGGATTTTTGGGGTCCGGCGGTTTTCTGAAATTTAATCCCGGAAAATATTGAGCTTTCAACAGATTCTGGGATTTTTCCATGTGCGATGCTAAAAAATTTTTAAAGCAGCTTCAACACCTCGTCAATGCTCTTTTTTCCAAAACTGCCGGCTTATCCGGCTCCTTTTCGTCAAGCTTGTCTTCGTTCCGTCTGATCTCCCGCTTTTTAAGGCCCAGCCTTTCATACACGGAGGAGATATGCTTTTCCATGGACGTTGCAGCGACCGCGCCGTCGGAAACGGCTGTGACGACCTGACGGAGATTTTTCACACAGATATCCCCGGCGCCATATACGCCGTCCACGCTTGTCTTCTGATTGATATCCGTGACCAGATAGCCGTTTTCCGTCAGCTCCAGCTTATCCCGAAAAAGCGTATTGGCGGGCTCGCATCCGGCGAAGACAAAAATGCCGAAGCCCTTTCCCGGTTCCGGCTCGTACCGCCATACCCTTCCTTTTTCTTCAAATACGGCGTACTCCAGCCTTCCGTTTCCGCCGGCTTCACAGATCTCGGTTTCAAAGTGAACCTCAATGGCGGGATGGGCAAGCCCCTCCTCCGCGACGGAATCCGCACAGGTGAAGCTTTTTCCCCGCACCATCAAATATATCCTTCTGGCATATTTTGTAAGGAAAATGGATTCCTCGGCGGCCGCAAACCGCCGCCGATCACGAACACATCCATTCCCGTAAAAAATTCGCCGTCGCAGGTCGCGCAGTATGCCATGCCTCTGCCCCGGAACTCCATTTCTCCCTGAAAGCCGATCCGTCTGGGGCTGGCGCCGGTGGCAAGGATGATGCCGAGTCCCCGAAAGGTTCCCTTATCCGTGACAACCTCCTTTCTGTCTCCGTCCAGGCTCAGCTCCTTTACCTCTGCCGGCCTGAACTCTGCTCCGAAATATTCCGCCTGTCTCCGCATATTTTCGGTCAGGCGGACGCCGTCTGTTTTGAGTACGCCCGGATAATTGACGACCTCTGAGGTGATGATGATCTGTCCGCCTATCGTATTTTTAATCAAAAAACCGGGAAGTATCTGTTTGCCTGATACTTCCCAGTTTATTCTGCATTTTATTTAAGCAACTGCCAAAGTGCCTTTCGGTCACTGTCGGAAACGTTCAATACATCCATGGACGGTTCTGCAGGTCAGCCCATTTTTTTCTAAGGTTCTTAATGTTAGCGAACAGTGTAGAAATGCTTTCTTTCTGAGCCGCTTCCTCATTCATCTGTTCTATTGCCAAACACACATCAATCGCCTCCTCGCTAATAAAAAATCGGTTTGAGGATAGGAAATATACATCATGTCTCCCCCTTCGTTCAGGAAACCCTCCCGTTATCCATCTCATACACCACATCCGCAAGATTCAGGGTGGATCTTCTGTGGGATACCAGCAGCACGGTCTTATCTCCCTTCCCCTCCTTCAGAGATTTCAGGATGATGCCCTCGTTCAGGGAGTCCAGGTTGCTGGTGGGTTCGTCCAGCAGGAGAAAGGGCGCGTCATGGAGGAAGGCCCTTGCGATCCCGATCCGCTGTCTTTCGCCGCCGGAAAGGGTGTCTCCAAGCTCTCCCACCTGTGTATCGTATCCGTTTGGAAGGGTCAGGATGAAGTCATGGATGGAAGCCTTCCTTGCCGCCTCCATGATCTCCTCCCGGGACGCCCCCGGTTTTCCCACGGCGATGTTGTTTGCGATGGAATCATGAAACAGCACCGTTTCCTGTGTCACATAGGCCTCCTTGCTCCGCAGGTCAGAGGTGTTGATCCCGCGCACATCCCTGCCGGACAGCTTCACCTGGCCGCTCTGGACGTCCCAGAACCGCATGAGCAGCTTTAAGAGAGTGGATTTCCCGGAGCCGCTTGCGCCGTGGATGCCGACGACCTTCCCCTTGGGGATGCGGATGGAATAGTCCTTCAGGATCTGCTCCTCTTCATAGGAAAAATTCACATCTTCCGCCTCCGCGCCTGAAAAGGAGACGGCATCCATTCCTTCCACCTCCTCCACCTGCGGCGCTTCCTCCAGGATGGACAGCACCCGTTCGCCGCTGGCAAGGGTCTGATTCAGGTTGTTGGAAAGGCTGGCGAGGGCGGTCACCGGCCCGAAGGAGCCCATCATGGCAACGGACGCGATGAGCACGGCCGTCACATCCGCCAGGCCTGCCTGCTTTAGGCAGAGCATGAGAAACAGCATGGCGAAGGAAAACAGCAGGATGGCCAGGTTCGTCACCGACCGCTGGGCCGCCTCCAGCCGGTTCAGCTCCTTCTGCATACCGGCCAGCGCCTCCGAGCGTTCCTCCATCTGTTTTTTGCGCGTTTCTCCCTGGCGGTACTGGATGGTTTCATCCAGGCCTCGCAGGGAATCGAGAAGGAAGCTGTTCAGTTCTCCGAAGTCGCTCCTAAATTCCATGCCCTTCTCTCCTCCCCTGCTTCCGAAGTACAGGGGGATCGCCGCGCCCACCGCGAGATAGCCAGCGAGCGCAAGCAGGCCGGCCCATACGGAAAAGCGGCCGATGAACAGCACCATCACCAGAGATGTGAGCGCCGCGATGGCCACAGGCGAGATGGTGTGGGCATAGAATACCTCAAGCAGCTCGATGTCCGAGGTGATGACGGAAATCAGGTTTCCCTTATCCCGCCCCTCCAGTTTGGCCGGACAGAGCTTTCGCAGCGCCGCGAATACCTTATGACGGATGATTGCGAGCAGCTTGAAGGCGATGAAATGGTTGCAGTACTGCTCTCCGTAGTGCAGGATTCCGCGCAGCACGGCCAGGAGGATGAGAAGGACGAACAGCATCCCCAGCCCCGGTTTCAGTAAGGTGCTCAGGACAGTACCCGAAAGAAAGCCTGCCTCAGAGGCGGCAGAGCCGAAGTTCATGAGCCCGGGCACAGATTCCCGCAGGATATGCAGCAGTCCGTATCCGGCAAGGATGGTCAGGAAAATGGCGCACAGATAGCCGATGGTTCCCAGGGCGACGGCAAGCAGCATCACCGGGAGCAGGGGCCTGACCAGGCCGATCAGCCGTCCCATGATGCGGATGCCGCTGCGCCGAGATCTTTTTTCATATGATATGTTCTGTCCGCTCATGCGCATACCTCCCTTCCGTACTCCTCCAGCTCCATCTGGGCCCGGTACAGCTTCGCATAGGCCCCGTCCTGGGCCAGCAGCATTTCATGGGTTCCCGTTTCCGCGATGTCCCCGTCCTTCATCATGTAGATCCGGTCTGAGCCGACCACGTTGGCAAGCCGGTGCGAGATCAGAAGAACCGTCCTGGTTTCGGCGAGGGTGCGGATCACATCCATGATCATGGCCTCGCTTTCAGCGTCGATGTTGGAGGTGGCTTCGTCAAAAATATAGACCGGCGTATCCGCAAGCAACGCCCGGGCGATGGCAAGCCTCTGGCACTGACCGCCGGAAAGGTTGCTGCCCTTCTCCAGAATCGGGGTGAGAAGCCCCTGCTGTGCTGCAAGAAAGCCCCACAGGTTCACCATTTCCAGGGCTTTTTTCATCTCCTCCTGCGTGGCCGACGCCTTTCCCATCCGCAGGTTGCTCTCCACGGTTCCCTTGAAAAGGTAGCTGTTATGGCTGACCAGGGTGATCTGTTCCATCAGGCTGTCCTCCCGTACCTGGGAAAGCTTTCTGCCGCCGATGGTCACGCTCCCCTCATATCCCCGATTCCTTCCCATCAGGATGGCCGCGGCCGTGCTCTTGCCGCAGCCGGAGGCGCCCACGATGGAGGTAAAGCTTCCCGCAGGGAATACCATATCGACGCCCTTCAGGATCTCACGGCTCTTTTCATAGGAAAAACGGACGCCTGAAAATGTGATATCCATGTTTTTTCCGTCCAGGAGCAGCTCCTTTTCCTCCGGCTCCGGAAGATCCAGAAGGGCAAAGATCCGATCGCTCACCGCCATACCGTTCATGGCGATGTGGAAAAAGGAGCCAAGCAGCCGCAGGGGGATAAAAAATTCCGATGAAAGCAGGATCAGCATCAGCGCCCCGTGGACGCTTACCTTCCCTTCCATAAACTGGGAGAGCGTGACGATCATTCCCACCGCCGCGCCGCCGTAGGCGATGATGTCCATCACGCTGGTGGAATTGAGCTGCATGGTCAGCACCTTCATGGTGACCCGCCGGAATTTCTGGGACTCCTGGTCCATCTCCCGGGCCTTCTCCTCATCCGCCTGATAAATCTTCAGGGTAGTCAGGCCCTGGAGATTTTCCAGGAAGCTGTCCCCCAGCTCTGTGTAAATGCCCCAGTATTTTGCCAGCAGGCGCCTGGCAAACTTCTGCACCGCCACAATGGATATCGGGATGAGGGGCACGCAGACAAGGAGCACAAGGCTGGCTCTCCAGCTGACAAAGGAGAGGACGGCAAACAGAGTCACCGGCGCCAGGAGGCTGTAGAAAAGCTGGGCCAGATATCTGCCGAAATAGGTCTCCAGCTGCTCCACTCCCTCCGCCGCCATCTGCACCACCTCCGACGTGGCTGTCTTCTCCCGGTAGGAGGCTCCCAGACGGAGGAGCTTCTCATAGATCCTGTCCCGCAGGACCCTCTTCACATCCACGCTGGCCCGGTAGGAGGCAAAGGAGGCCTGCCTGTCACAGACAAACCGCAGGGCAATGGCGCCCAGGGCCAGACCGCCCCATGTAAGGGCCGAGGCGGCGGTCACCTGCCAGAAGACTGCCTGCTCCAGCAGCATGGACACGCTGCCTGTCACCAAAATCTGGCAGAGGAGGGAGAGCCACTGCCAGAGCACCTGAAAGTAAATGTATTTTTTTGACTGGGACAGAAGCCCCAGGAGTCTCTTCTTAATCATAGGCCCGCTCCTGCCCCTTTCCATCCTCCCGCCTGACCGTCTT
>DWWS01000001.1 GCA_019119595.1 Candidatus Eisenbergiella merdavium
ATGAAAGCGTTCAGTTAAAAATAGACCTTATATGAAACCGAGAAAATAGGATTTGAATTATCAGAAAAATCAACAAATAAACTGACATCAAAAAAAGAAGAAAAAGTGCCAACGATTACTTGACACATACCGCGTAAGATGTTTCGTTGCAATGCCCCGTCCCCTATGCTATAATGTGCGGAGAGAATTCGCATTTGCGAGATGCCTGGTTCCGGCTTCCAATGCTTTGGAACGAGGATTTTTCATCCAATTTCTGTAAAAAAAGAAAATGTATAAGCGGTCCGGACACAACAGAAAATAAAAGTGACGATAAAGGAAGCGGGAAGGATTCCCGGCGGCGGGCATAAATCCCGGCAAGCGGACGCGGATACTGACGGAGGAAGAAAATGTTAAATGATAAGACGATACTGATCACGGGAGGGACAGGCTCCTTTGGAAAAAGCTTCACCAGATACGTGCTGAAGCATTATCAGCCCAGGAAGATCATCATCTATTCCAGGGATGAGTACAAGCAGTTCGTGATGCAGAACGAGCTGAAGGAATACGATTCCGTGATGCGTTACTTCATCGGAGACGTGCGGGACAAGGACAGACTGAAAAGGGCCTTTGAGGGCGTGGATTATGTGATCCATGCGGCGGCCTTAAAGCAGGTGCCCGCCTGTGAATACAATCCCAATGAGGCGATCCGTACCAATATCAACGGCGCGCAGAACGTGATCGACGCGGCGCTGGACACTAATGTAAAGAAGGTGATCGCCCTGTCCACGGACAAGGCGGTGAATCCGGTCAATCTGTACGGCGGCACCAAGCTGGTGAGCGATAAGCTGTTCGTTGCGGCAAACGCCTATTCCGGAACAAAGGACATCTGCTTTGCCATCGTCCGCTACGGCAATGTGGCAGGAAGCCGGGGCTCCATCATCCCGCTCTTTCACAAGATCATCAAAGACGGCGGCACAGAGCTTCCCATCACGGATATGCGCATGACCCGCTTCTGGATCAGCCTGACGGAGGGCGTGGAGCTGGTGATCAAGGCGCTGAAGGAGGCGAAGGGCGGAGAAACCTTCATCAGCAAGATTCCTTCCTTCCGCGTGCCGGATCTGGCGGAGGCCATGCTTCCGGGCTGCAGCCTGAAGGAGATCGGCATCCGTCCCGGCGAGAAGCTGCATGAGATCATGGTGACGACGGAGGATTCCTTCAACACCTACGAGTATGACAAGCATTATATCGTGTATCCTCAGATGGTTTTCAACGAGAGACAGGTGCCTGACCTTTCCGGGAAAAAGGTGGAGGAGGGCTTCTCCTACAGCTCCGGAACCAACAGCGAATGGCTTTCCGTGGAAGACCTGAGGGAGCGTCTGAAGGAAGTGGAGCTGGAGAAATAAAGTGCAGCGTCCTGCGCCCAGGGCGCAGTCTGAGGGATAGGATGAACGCCGCGTTTGGCTGGCCGTTCTTTAGATGCAAGCCCGGAAGCGTGAACCGCCTTCGGGCTGTTTTCATTCATGAAGGGCCGGACGGCGGTGTGACAGGAAGCCAGTGCCGCATACGCGGCGGAAAGGGAAAGACGGACATGGAGAAAAGAGATGCGGCTCCCGCGATCGCGGGGGGAAAACCGGTACGTGATACAAAGATTTTTTACGGCCATCAGTATCTGGATGAGGCGGACTATAAGGCCGTTCTTGACGTTTTAAAAAGTGATTATCTGACCTGCGGGCCGAAGATCGGGGAGCTGGAGGAAAAGCTGCAGCGTCTTACGGGAGCGAAGCACGCGGTTTCCGTGAGCAATGGAACGGCAGCGCTTCATATCGCCTGCCTGGCGGCGGGAGTGGGGCCTGGCGATGAGGTGATCACAACGCCCATCACTTTTGCCGCGTCTGCCAACTGCGCGCTGTACTGCGGGGCAAGGCCGGTATTTGCCGATATTGATGAGGATACCTACAACATAGATCCCGAACAGGTGCGCGCCCATGTGACGGAGAGGACGAAGGCGGTGGTTGCCGTGGATTTCACCGGGCAGTCTACGAACCTGAAGGAGCTTCGGAAGATCTGCGACGAATATGGCCTGGTGCTGATCACGGACGGGGCGCATTCCATCGGTACGTCCTATGACGGAAGGCCCACGGGCTCCATTGCGGATATGACCACCTTCAGCTTTCATCCGGTAAAAACAGTCACCAGCGGCGAGGGCGGCGCGGTGATGACGGACAGCGACGAGTATTATCAAAGGCTGGAGCTGTTCGGCAGGCATGGCATCACCCGGGATCCCTCTCTCATGTCCAGGGAGCCGGACGGTCCCTGGTACTACGAACAGATCGAGCTTGGCTATAATTACCGGATGACGGATATGCAGGCGGCTCTGCTGATCAGCCAGCTGGATAAGCTGGACCGGTTCCGGGCGCGCCGCAAGGAGATTGTGAGAAGATATGACGAGGCATTTTCACAGCTTGCGCAGCTCAGGGTGCAGAAGGAGCTCCCGGAATCCGATACCACCAGGCATCTGTACATTCTCAGGCTGCGTCCGGAGAAGCTTTCCATTGACAGGAAAAGGTTTTTCGAGGCCCTTGCGGCGGAAAATATATGCTGCAACGTGCACTACATACCAACCTATTATTTCCCTTATTATCAAAAGCTGGGATACAGGAAGGGGCTTTGCCCGAAGGCGGAAAGGCTGTATGAGGAAATCATTTCCCTGCCGCTTTACTATGCCATGAGCGATCAGGATGTGGAGGACGTGATCGAAGCGGTGCGCAGAATCTGTGCCTGGTATGCGAAATGATATCCGACAGAAAGGAAGGACAAGATGGAGGAAGCGGCGGTTGGAACTGTGGGAAATAACAGGGGGGAGCATGGTAGAAACGGATTTGTGCTGTGGGGCATGGTGCTGCTTTTTACCCTGCTGTACCTGTCTCTGATCTTTAACGACAATGTCTGGACGGATGAGATTTTCAGCATGAACCTGTTTTCCGAAGGCTTTGCGCAGATCGTTGCGGAAACGGCCGAGGATGTGCATCCGCCGCTGTACTATTTTCTGGGACGCATTGCGCGCCTTTTGTTTGGGGAAAGCCTGCAGGTGCAGAAGGTTCTGACCATCATTCCCATGTCGCTTACGCTCGCGCTCGGGGCGGGGAAGGTCAGGCGGAGTTTCGGAGACAGGACCGCATTTCTGTTCCTTCTGTTTCTGGGCTGCCTGCCCTGCTCTATGACCTATGCGGTTCAGGTGCGCATGTACTCCTGGGCGCTTCTGTGTGTGACGGCCTGCGGTCTGGCCGCCTGGGAGATTCTGCGGAAAAACAGGCTGGCCGACTGGATTTTGCTGGCCTTTTCTGCTGTGGCGGCTGCCTATTTGCACTATTTTGCCTTTGCCTCCGTCATCATTATTAACGGGCTGCTGCTTTTGTGGCTGCTTTTTTCCGGAAAGCAGAGAAAAAAGCTGGCGCGCTGGCTGATTTTTTCCGTACTTATGGTGCTGGCCTATCTGCCCTGGCTTCCGTATATGCTGGAGCAGGTGACGCGTGTGGAGGGCGGCTACTGGATCGCTCCGATCACGCCGGAGACCGTGTGGAGCTATTTTATCTGGGCATTCGGCTTAAATCCGCTGCCCCAGACCGTATGGGGATATCTTCTGATCTCATTTGCGGCGGGGATCGGCTGCCTGCTGCTCTGCGGTCAGGGACGGAAAAGCGGGAGAAACGGGCAGGCGGGCCTCTACGGTCTTTTCTGTATGGCGGTTCCTGCGCTGACGGCGGGGGGAGGGATCCTTCTTTCCCTGATCGGGCAGCCGGTCTATCGGGATCAGTATGTGTTTCCGGCCATGGGGCTGTTCTGTCTGTTTCTTGCGGTGGGTACGAACCGGACCCTGGGAGAGGGGCTTTGTCTGCTGCTGCCTGAGGCCGCGGGAGAGCAGACCTGCGCGCCGGAGGAGCAGGCCGCATGCGCACGGGCAAAAAGCCGAGCTCCCAGGCGGGAGCAAAAGGCGCAGAGCGTCTGTATGGCCCTGCTTCTGCTGTTCGTGCTGTTTACCGGGGCCATTTCCTACCGGGACGCCTATCGGGATGAGTACCTTGCCACGCTGACGAGGCAGACGGAGGAATTTTTTGAAGAGAACTTTGGGGAGAATGACCTCGTCGTCTACAATTATCAGGCGTATTATTTTAACTATAAGTATTATTTCCCGGAGGAGAAGCTTTCCTATGTGCGGGAGGTGGATCTGTCTCAGGATTTTGACGTGATCTGGTTTTTGGATACGGATATGGAATGGGAATTTGTGCCGGATCAGATCATCCCTTATAACCTGCAGATTGAGTACGTGGGGCATTTCGGGATCGAGGACAATGAGTTCGACCTGTACAGGGTGACGAAGGGCAGCAGCCTGGCCGGAGGCTGAGCTGTCAGGACGAAGGGAACGGCGCAGCCTGTAAATGTGCAAAAAACGTTCGGGAAGGTAAGAGGAAATCTGTGATGAAATTAAGCGTGATCGTGCCCGTTTATAATACGGCGGGGGAGGGAAAGCTGGAATACTGCCTGAATTCCCTGGTGAACCAGACCCTGAAGGATATGGAGATCATCGCGGTAGACGACTGCTCCACGGACGACTCCTGGGAAATCCTGATGCGGTTTGAACGGGAGCATCCGGGACGGGTGAGGGCGGTTCATTCCGAGATAAACCGGAAGCAGGGAGGAGCCAAGAACATCGGCCTTTCTCTGGCGCAGGGGGAATGGATCGGCTTTATTGACAGTGACGACTGGATCACGCCCGACATGTATGAAAGGATGCTCGCCCGGGCGCAGGAGACGGGGGCGGACATGGTGGGCTGCGACTACTGCCTGACGGACGAGCACAGCATGAGGGTTGGGCAGGTAGTTCATAACAACCGGCCGGAGCAGACGGGAAGGCTGAACCGTGAGAAATATGCTTCCCTTATTCTGGACAGCGGAAGCCTTGTGGTGAAGATCTACAGGCGCGGGATCATTCTTGGCTGCGAAAGCCGTTTCCCGGAGGGGATCTTTTACGAGGACAATGCGCTGGGAAATACCTGGATGCTCCGTGCGAAGCACTTTGAATACATTCCTGAGCCTATGTACTATTACTATCAGCATGAGGCGTCCACCGTGCATACCATCACGAAAAAACGCTGTGAGGACCGGATGCAGGCGGGGCGGATCATGCTGGAGGAGGCCAGAAAATACGGCTATTTTGCGGAATATGAAAGGGAGCTGGAATACAGCTTTACCGTGCTTTTCTATGTGAATACGCTGTTTTCCTATATGTTTGGGGTGAAAAAAAAGGAGCCGGCCTTCGTGGAGGCCATGGGGCGGGAAATGCGGGAGACCTTCCCCCATTTCCAGGAAAATCCCTGGTATCAGGAGCGTTTTAATGAGGAGGAGAAGAAGCTGGTGCGCATGCAGCAGAAATCCACAGCGCAGTTCATGTGCTATTTTACGCTGCTGTGGACCTGGCGGAATGTAAGAAAGCGGCTTGCGAAAAAGTAGGCGGCGGAAAGCGCTTAGCGCTTTCCTGGAAGAATCACTTTGTGATTCTTCTCACGAGAATAATTGCCGCCTGCGGCGGCGAAAAAGGAGGAAGCATGAGGGCGGCATTGATCGGAGCGGGAGAGGAATCCCTCCATACGATAAAAGAGGCGCGGCGGCTTGGCGTATTCGTGACGGCGCTGGACGGAAATCCGGCGGCGCCGGGGCTTGCGGCCGCAGATCAGGGGCTTGCGGTGGATATCTCTAAGGAGGGCGAGGTGTTGGAAGCGCTTCGATATGTTGGCGGCAGGCTTCCGGAGGCGGATCGTGAAGGCGTGGAGAGCCGGGATGAGGTGGAGGGCCGGGATGGCGCAGGGCCGGATTTTGTGATCACCGGCCCCATCGGCCGGTATCTGACAACCGCCGGAGCGGTGAACGATGCCTTTCACCTTCGCGGCATCAGCAGGAAGTCGGCTGTCTGGTGCACGGATAAATACCTGTTTCACCAGAAGCTGCATGACGCTGACTTAAGAGACTGCCATTGTGAGCTGGCACCCGCTTTTTGTGGAAAAAGCGGAGAGGAAAAGCGAGCGCTCGTGGATAATCTGCTGAAAAAAGCGGAAAAGGAAATTTCTTTTCCCGCGGTTCTGAAGCCCCGCTTCGGCTCCGGAAGCAGAGGAATCTTTTTTGTAAATACGCTGAGGGAGCTGCGCGAAGCGCTTGCTGAGCTTGCCGGAGTAACAGTTTCGGAAGGGGATCCGGCCTCTGCCGGGAATCCTGCTTCCGATGAGGATTATGTGCTGGAGGAAGCTGCGCCGGGCGTGGAATACGGCGTGGACGCGGCTCTGGACGGCAAAAATTATTGCCAGATCCTTCTGCGCAGAAAGCTGCTGACGCCGCCTCCCGCGAGACAGGCGGTGGGATACTTTTCCGTGACCGGGGAGGACGAGCGGGAAGCGAGGCTGATCTCGCAGGTGCGGGAGCATCTGGAGCAGGTGGCGGCTGTGCTGGAGCTTGCGGACTGCCTGCTTCATGCGGATCTGATGATCTCTGGCGGCCGGATCTTTGTCATTGAGCTTTCCGCCCGCCCCTCCGGTCATCATCTGCATGATGTTTTCACTCCGATGGCGACGGGCGTGGATATGGCGCAGGCTTATATCCGCTGTCAGTGCGGGCGGCCCTTTACCTATGAGCCGAAGGAAACACACAGGCTTCTGATCCGGTATTTTGATCTGCCGGAGGGGATTGTGCGGCGGGTGCCGGACAGGGAGGCTCTGGCTCTGCCGGAGGGCGTGACACTGCGGGCATGGGACTGCCAGATCAGACCCGGGGACCGCATGGAGCGGGTGACCACCGGGCATTCCGTGATGGGGCGCGGCTACTTTATTCTGGAGGGAAGGGACGATAAGACTCTGGAAGCGGCGGCAAATGAGGTGCTGAGGGAGTTTGGGGTGGAATAGAGAACGGTTAGTTGTTTATGTTTTTGTTATCCGTGCGTTCTAAAAGATAATCGATGCTGACCTGATAAAAATCCGCAATCTGGATCAGGATTCCGGTGGGGATATCTCGTGTGCCGTTTTCGTAATGAGAATAGGCGCGCTGAGAAATATGTAGTTGACGGCTGAGCTCCATCTGTGTCAGGTCAGCATCTTCTCTTAAATCTCTGATTCTGTGAAACATATCGTAATACCACTTTCTTTTTTATTATTATCATCCATACTGTAAAAAGAGAGCTTATATAGCCCATAATGGTCTGAAACGTAATACTATCGTTGATCTGTCCGATTCAGGAGATAATCAATGCTTGTGTGATAAAAATCGGCAAGACAGATCAGAATATCGGATGGTATATTGCGGTCTCCATTTTCATAATGGGAGTAAGCACGCTGAGAGATATGGAGATATTGACTTATTTCTTCCTGCGTTAAATCAGCATCTTCTTTCAAATCTTTGATTCTGTTGAAACATGCTATGAATTCCTTTTTATTTACTATGGTTTAATATTAAATAAGAACAAAATGTTCTATTGACTTTTAGAACAAATTGGGCTAAAATAATCAAAATAAATTGCAGCGGAATGGAGGTAAATTTGATGAAAGCATTGTTTAAGAAGATAAAAAAACAGTGGCAGCTGCAGGCCATTGCCCTTTTCGGCATGACGGTCCTTTTTCTGTTTTCTTACCTGCCGCTTTTCGAAATTATAATTGCATTTAAAGATTATTCCATTAACATGGGGCTGGAAGGAATTTTTACCAGTAATTGGGTCGGTTTAAAGTGGTTCAAAGAATTCTTCGGATTTTACAGATTTGGGGAAATATTAAAAAATACGCTGATCCTCAGCATTTTAAAGCTGCTGTTTACCTTCCCGGCCCCGATTCTGCTGGCTCTTTTGCTGAATGAAATGTGAAGCAGAAAATTTAAACGGGTGGTACAGACAGTCAGCTACCTTCCGAATTTTATTTCCTGGGTATTGATGTATACAATCGCAAATGCCTTTCTGAATACAAACACAGGGATCATAAATCAGATCATTGTAAACCTGGGCCTGTCCGATACGGAAATTCCGTTCCTGACAGCGCCGGAATATTTTTACGGCGTTTCGGTATTCCTGGCGATGTGGAAGAATTCCGGCTACTGGGCGATCATTTTTCTGGCAGCCATATCGGGAATTGATCCGCAGCTTTATGAGGCTGCCGATATTGACGGGGCCGGACGCCTGGCAAAAATATGGCACATAACGCTGCCGGGGATTAAGGCGTCAGTTGTGACTGTGCTGATCCTTTCGATTGGAAGCCTTCTGGGAGGAGGAATGGGCGGATCGAATTTTGAACAGGCATATATCTTCGGAAACACTTTTAATAACTCGGCATCGGAGATCTTGCAGACCTATTCCTTTAAAACAGGGCTTTCAAACGGCCGTTTTGCATATGCGACGGCAGTGGATCTTTTTCAGTCTGTGATTTCGGTACTGTTAATCCTGATCAGCAATTTTGGAGCAAAGAAGATTACAGGTGAGGGAATTTTCTGATGAAGAAAAACTACGAAGAAAGAACGGTAAAAAAATATAAATGGTCAAAGGAAAATGTGATTTTTGACGGCATTGTCTGGAGCCTTCTCATTTTGATCTTTATCGTGATCGCGTACCCGTTCTACTATGTTGTGATCGCATCATTTAATGACGGATATGATTTTATGAAGGGCGGGATTTATTTTTTCCCGAGAAAGTTTACCCTGTATAATTACGTCAGTCTGCTTTCGCAGGAAAAATGGATCAGGGCCTTTCAGGTATCGTTTTTCAGAACCGTACTTGGAACCTGTCTCACGGTGCTTGCGACCTGTCTGGTTTCCTATGCGCTGTCCAGAAAGGAGCTTGCCGGAGGAAAGGTATACCGGTTTCTTGTCATTTTTGCAATGTATGTATCGGGAGGATTGATTCCATACTATATCACATTGAGAAATCTGCAGCTTTTGAACACGGTATGGGTCTATATCATTCCTTCCATGCTGAATCTGTTTTTTATCATGGTGGGCATCAATTTTTTTGCTTCCATACCCATTTCCCTGATCGAGTCGGCAAAGCTGGACGGGGCTTCGGAATTCCGGATATTTTTCAGCATTGTCCGGCCGGTGTCCACACTGTTTATTGCGACGCTCGCGTTGTTCTCTGCGGTGAATCAGTGGAGCGCCTGGTTGGATTCCGCTTATTATGTCAATTCGGAAAGCCTGCGCACGGTGGCATACAGGATGCTGACGGAAATCAATCAAACGCTGGGGGCCACATCAACGGGAGGATCCATGGTAAATACATCTACGGCGCTTACCACACAGGCTTCGGCAATGGTGGTATCCATGCTTCCGATTATGTGCGTATATCCTTTTTTACAGAAATATTTTGTGCAGGGAATCATGATCGGAGCGGTAAAGGAATAAGGGCATTAAGGTAACTGTCAAATACAAAATATGCAGAGGAGGTAAAGGATGAAAAGGAAAGGCTGGAAAAAGACTGTGGCGGTATTGCTGGCAATGGGAATCCTGCTGTCAGGCTGCGCAAATGCGGCAAAGGAGGAGGAAGAAGGGAATCCTGCGTCCGTCGCCGTGGAGAGCATGGCGGAAGAGGAAGGGTATGCAGAGGATGATATCATCACCCTGAAACTGTTCTGCGATGAAATCTGGTGGCCATACGACGAGTGGAGCGGAAGGATACCGGATATCGTTACGGAAAAATTCGGAATCCGCTTTGAGGTGACGGTTCCTTCGGATGTGAATCAGCTGAACATGATGATCGCATCGGGTGATCTGGGGGATCTGGTCTGTTCCGGAAAGTTTACAAGACTTTCGGATTCCAATATCTGTTATAATCTGGATGAGCTTGCGGAGCAGTATGACATGGATCTGAATATCCATTCAGTGATGCGCTTTGTCAATACGGCGGACGACGGAAACCTTTATACGCAGATGGTGGGATATTCTCCGGATTCCGTGCTGAAGGACTGGGACAAGGTGGTATATGAACAGGTGGGCATGGTGATCAGAAGCGATATTTATGAGGAGCTTGGCTCCCCGGCTCTGAACAATCTGGACGACTTTACTGCGCTTCTGGGAATGGTAAAGGAAAATTATCCTGACATGGTTCCGTTTGCCTATAATTACAGTTTTACCAACGATTATATCAAGATTTTGTGCGGAGCGACGCCGAATGAGGACGGATTCATCGATGTGGATGGTCAGGCGGTTCCCTTTATCCTGGATCCGGGCTTTGAAAAATATTATGAGGTTATGAACGACTGGTATCTGAAAGGATACATGACCGATGAAAATTTTGCCTGGTCTGGTACAGAGGATGAGGAGCTGCTGATCAGCGGCAAGCTGTTCGCGGACAGCTATTACAGCAATGCGGAGGATGTGTTAAATGGACGTCTGGAGCAGGCGGGAGCGGATTTTCGTGTGCAGATGCTGATTGACATGACGACAGGCCAGGAGGGCGCGCACTGGACTCAGGGGACGGCCGGATGGAGAGGGCTTTTTATTCCATAGAGCTGCTCGGATCCCAAACGGGTTCTGGAATTCTGCCAATGGGCCTGGTCAGAGGAAGGGCAGGAGCTTCTTCTCTGGGGAGAAGAAGGAGAGGATAAGGACTGGTATTGGGATGAAGACCACAGCTATCCCATCCTGAATTATGATTTTGAAAATCCGGATGTGGAGGCGGGGATAAAATATTGGGGCTGGATGTGCCATGATGGAAAAACCAACGTCCTTCCCGGTTATGGAAACGGCGGTTCCACATATGAGGCAAGAGTGGCTTTAACGGAAATATCAGATACAAATCCGGTGCTCGGCATGCTTCGTATGGGAGCGGACTCCAATGAACAGGTTATCATGGATAATCTGAGAGATCTGTTTAATAATGAATCCACCAATATCATTACAGCTCCGACACCGGAGGAAAGCAGGGAAAGATATCAGAAAATGCTGGAAACGGCAAAAGAAATGGGAGCTGACCAGCTGACAGAGTGGGCAAACAGCAAATATGTGACGCTGAAGGCAGAATATGATAAGATAAAAGACAATGAGGAATGACAGGAGGGAAGCAAATGAATTTGCAGGAAGAACCTCTGGCAAAGGTCATTACGCCGGAGAAGATCGATTTTGAAGCCGAAGGGCTGATTCAGCGGGAGGGTGTGGCCTACACGGCGTATCACGGAAAAGAATATCGGATGGATATCGTGTTTCCCGCTGATGCGCAGAAGCCTCTGCCCACCGTTATCTGGGTGCACGGCGGGGGATGGTCTGATGAGAATCTGACCAGAAAATATCTGCCGAGTACGCAGCTTGCACAGCTTTGCAAAAAGGGATTCGTAACGGCCAGCATTGATTACCGGCTGAGCCAGGAAGCTCCGTTCCCTGCGCAGATTGAGGACTGCAAGGCGGCTGTCCGGTTTCTGCGGGCGCACGCGGAGGAGTTTCACGTGGATCCGGAGCGGATTGCCGCCTGGGGAGAATCGGCGGGAGGCCACCTGGTGGAATTGATGGCCTACAGCACGGAGGAAGAGTTTTTGAATGACTGCTGCCCTGGCTTTTCTTCCCGGATTCAGGCTGTGGTGCCCTGGTACGCCCCGGCGGACCTGCGGCTGAGCGAAGAAGAGTGGGAGAGCACGGAAGCGTACAGGAAGCTTTTTGGCGGTGCGGCTTTGGAGGAGAGAGAACGTCTGATGGAGGCCGCAAGTCCCATCTGTTACGCTTCCAGAAAAAATCCGCCTACGCTTCTTATGCACGGGGATGCAGACCGGCTTGTGAGCCTGGAAAACAGCAGGCAGATGTATGAGGCATTGAGGACAGCAGGAAACGATGCCAGGCTGATCGTAATCCCCGGGCAGGGACATGGATTTTTCGATGGGGATGAGTATTATGAGAGCATATTCCACTTCTTTGAAGAAATCCTGAAAAATTCCTGACATACGGGGAAGTGATGCAGAATATATGCGTAAAGCTCGGAGACAGGTGTGATTTTGTATAAGATCACACCTGTCTCTGTGTGGGACGGGCTGTTTCCCGAGCCTTCTGGCTCGAACTTCCTGATTCGAGGCTCCTGACTTATGGGCGAAGGAACTGAGTTGGGAAGGAGGTGTCGGAATAGATCCGATATTTTTCCAACGCTTCTTCCGCGGAAAGGGAAAAATTCTTCTGCAGCTTACTGCAGATGCGCTCCGGACTGATTCCCTCCTCCAGATAATCCCGAATCATAAGGAACATTCCCCGTTCCCGTTCTTTTTGGATCCCCTGTTCTTTTCCGATTTCATAGATATTCATCCTTACTTCCTCCCATTCTTCTGACTGCTTTACTTCCTGAACAACCTGATCCAGACGGCACAGACGCTCGTCACGTACCGTGATTTCAGGATTATCCAAAGTAGAATTTTTCATATACTGCAGCAGGCTGACCAGCTCCGGCCTGCCGTTTTTGCTGGACATGTTAAGGAAAATCTTTTTGGTTCCGTCTTTCAGGTGAAGATTGGAAACTTCCTCGCATTGTTCTGTAAAAGTATATTCCGCCCGGTCACAGCCAAACAGATCGTCAACGGTAATGAAAATAATAATCGTGGATGGCAGGTCACGATATTTGGTATCTTTGCCGGATTTCAGAATGGGTACGTCCATCAGCCCCTGATAAAAACGCGCCCTTTTCTTTATATTGTCATGGCTGGTGTCCGTCTGCATTTCCGTACTGAGACAGCGGCCGTCTGTATCTTGTGCCCAGGCATCCAGACGGATTGCCCGCATTCCGCTGTGATTCAAAATGACCTGTTCCACTTTTACTTCATTTAGCTGAAGCTCTGCTTCATTCAGGATGATACTCAGTGTGTCCTGATAAGCAGACTTGTTTTTCATGACGGAGAGAAAAAGGGCAAAGTCACAGAGATTAAACGAATAATCGCTCGGAATAGCTGTAGTGGAATATTCGGTTTCTTCCTCCTGCAGGAGAAAATCCGCCAGACGCTGACTTCCCCTGTCATAAGCGAGGATTCCTTCCTCTCCGATGAAAGCCATATATTCCTCCGGAGTGGGAAGATAAAAGAATTCTCCATGTGTTTCCTGAATCTTCTCTCTTTTAAAATATTGTTCCAGAGCAATTCCCAATATAAAGCACCTCTCTTTCGTAATCCTGAACAACGGTGAACGTATCAAAGTGAAAAACTGCGGGATATCAGCTACAGTCCAAAGAAGCGGCTGTGACCGATATAGAAAATATAGAAAAAAAAAGATAGAATGTATGTTGTAATTTGATTGTAGCATGGACGAGAAAAGGCCGCAACAGATTTTTTGTTGCTTTTCACGGGATGGCATGAGCCTCCTGCATGTGCTATAATCCAACTAAAAAAGTCAGGAGGACAGTCATGGCACTGATCAGAAACCAATATCCCATTCTGGAATATGATACCGGGCAGGATGCCGTGATCAGGCCGGACCGGTGGGAGCTTCCGCCTTTTCCGGAGAAAGCGGTCTTCGCTTTTCTGGGAGATGAGATCGAACGATATGCCGCTGCGCATCAGGGAAAGCTGATCGATGTATTTGAAAGCATAACCAGAGATTTTCCTGTTTATGTATGTGAATACTGCGGTCAGGAAATCTGTCTGTGTCAGGCACCGCTTGGGTCAGCGGCTGCGGTTCAGATCATGGACTATCTGATCGGCAGAGGGGTGAAGAAGATCATATCCACCGGTTCCTGCGGAACGCTTGTGGATATTCCGGAAAACCGTTTTCTGGTTCCGGTTGCAGCGCTTCGGGATGAGGGGGCGTCCTATCATTATCTTCCGCCTTCACGGGAGGTCGTATTGTCTGCGGGAGGAATACAGGCCGTAGAGACGGCGCTGCATCAGGCGGGCTATGAGTATCTGGAGGTAAAAACCTGGAGCACGGACGGCTTTTACCGGGAGACGGATGCCATGGTGAAATACCGGATGGAGGAGGGCTGTCAGGTGGTAGAGATGGAATGTGCGGGTCTGGCAGCCTGCGCTCAATTTCGGAATATCGGATGGGGAATGCTGCTTTTTACTGCAGATTCTCTGGCTGACAGAAATGATTATCAGGAGCGGGGATTCGGGAAAGCAAGCTTCTCGGAAGCGCTCCGGCTGGCAATGGACGCGGCGCTTCTTTTTTCATAGGGAGCGTTTGCCCGGGAATCTGGAAGGAGCCGTTTCCTTCCTGGCTGTATATCAGGCTCCAAAAGGACATGTGATCTCCACCAGATCCTCGATCATATGATGAAGAAGCTGCGCCCGGTCGGTCTCTGCCGCTTTATAGTAAACCTCTTTTCCCTCCCGGCGGCTTGTGATCAGGCCGGCCGTTTTGAGCTGCCTCAGATGATGGGACACCGCCGGGCTGCTCATTTCGACCAGAGCGGAGATATTGGTCACACATTCCTCGCAGTGGCACAGGAGCCAGAAAATCCGGATGCGGCTTCCGTCCCCAAGCTGCTTGAAGATATCTGCGACAGTCTGAAAACTCTCCACACTGGGCATGTCCTCCGGACTCTGTTCCATTTTCTGCCCATGGTCATGGGGCAATCTGTGTTCTGTCATGGAAATATCCTCCTATCAGTAAAATATTGTAACATATTGCCGCAGGCTGAAAAAGAAGAAAAAGAAAAAATCCAAAAAAGGATTGACGAAAAGGGAAAAGAGGCATATAATGACTTTAACAATTAAATAATTGTTTAATTGTTAGATTGAAAAAAGGAGAACGGGAGAAATGAAAAAAACCTATAAGATCGACGTTGACTGTGCAAACTGTGCCAATAAAATGGAAGAGGCCGCGAAGAAAACAGCGGGCGTGAAGGACGCCACCGTGAATTTCATGACGCTGAAGATGATCGTGGAATTTGAGGAAGGGCAGGATCCTAAGGCCGTTATGCCCGAGGTACGCAAAAACTGCAAGAAGGTGGAGGACGACTGCGAGATCTTCCTCTGATGAAAATAAAATCAAAGAGGTAGAAGATTATGAATAAAAAACAAAGAACCATGCTGATCCGCATTGTTATTGCGGCGGTTCTTCTGATCGCGCTGAATGTGCTTCCGGTCATTCCGGAAAACGGATGGATCCGTTTCATCCTGTACCTGATCCCCTATTTTGTGATCGGCTATGATATTTTGCTGAAGGCGTTTAAGGGAATCAAAAACCGTCAGGTGTTTGATGAAAGCTTTCTGATGGCGGTTGCGACGGTGGGAGCCATCGCGCTTGCGCTTTATGACAAAAGCGGAGACTATACAGAGGCCATCGCGGTCATGCTGTTTTATCAGGTGGGAGAGTGGTTCCAGAGCTATGCGGTGGGAAAGAGCCGCAGAAATATTAGCGAGCTGATGGATATCCGGCCCGATTACGCCAATGTGGAGCGGGATGGAAGCCTGGAAAGGGTGGATCCGGACGAGGTGGAGATCGGGAGCGTTATCGTGGTACAGCCCGGAGAAAAGGTTCCAATCGACGGCGTGATCGTGGAAGGAAGCTCCACGCTTAACACCAGCGCCCTCACCGGAGAGAGCCTGCCCCGGGATACGAAGGCCGGGGATGAGATCATCAGCGGCTGCATCAATATGACCGGTGTGCTGAAGGTACAGACGACAAGGGAATTCGGGGAATCCACCGTTTCCAGGATCCTGGATCTGGTGGAAAACGCGAGCTCCCGGAAATCCAGGTCGGAGGATTTCATCTCCAAATTTGCCCGCGTGTACACGCCCGCCGTCTGCTATGCGGCGCTGGCGCTGGCTTTTCTGCCGCCGCTTGTCCGCCTGCTGTTTCTGGGGCTTCCCGCGGACTGGGGCACCTGGATCTACCGCGCGCTGACCTTCCTGGTGATCAGCTGTCCCTGCGCGCTGGTGATCAGCATTCCCTTAAGCTTCTTTGCGGGCATCGGCGGAGCGAGCAACGCGGGCGTGCTGGTGAAGGGCTCCAATTATCTGGAAACCCTGTCCCAGACAAAGATCGTGGTATTCGATAAAACCGGGACCCTGACGCAGGGCGTATTTGAGGTAAACGGCATCCATCATAACGAGCTGGAGGATGCAAAGCTGGTGGAATACGCGGCTCTTGCGGAAAGCGCTTCCTCCCATCCCATCAGCCGGAGCCTGCAGAAAGCCTATGGAAAGCCCATTGACCGGAGCCGGGTGACGGACATTCAGGAGATCAGCGGAAACGGCGTGATCGCAAAGGTGGACGGCGTGGAGGTGGCGGCCGGAAACGATAAGCTGATGGAGCGGCTGGGCGTTTCTCCCATCCACTGCCACTGTGTGGGCACCATCATCCACATGGCTCTGGATGGAAAATATGCGGGACATATCGTGATCTCCGATGTGGTGAAGCCCCATGCCGCAGAGGCCGTGCGGGCGCTGAAGGCATCCGGCGTGCGAAGGACCGTCATGCTCACCGGAGATGCGCGTAAGGTGGCCGAACAGGTGGCAGGAGAGCTCGGAATCGACGAGGTATACAGCGAGCTCCTTCCGGCCGATAAGGTGGAAAAGGTGGAGGAGCTGCTGAAGGGCAGGTCTGAAAAGGAAAAGCTGGCCTTCGTGGGAGACG
The DNA here is from genome assembly GCA_019119595.1 of Candidatus Eisenbergiella merdavium. Classification (GTDB taxonomy): domain Bacteria; phylum Bacillota; class Clostridia; order Lachnospirales; family Lachnospiraceae; genus Eisenbergiella; species Eisenbergiella merdavium. The sequence goes on from DWWS01000001.1 coordinate 16,534, forward strand.
GCATCAACGACGCGCCGGTTCTGGGCCGGGCGGATATCGGTATCGCCATGGGAGCCATGGGCTCCGATGCGGCCATCGAGGCGGCGGACGTGGTGCTGATGGACGACGATCCCATGAAGATCGCAAAGGCCATCCGGATCTCCCGCAAATGCCTGCGGATCGTGTATCAGAACATTTTTTTCGCCATCGGCATCAAGCTGATCTGCCTGGCTCTGGGAGCGGTGGGAATCGCAAATATGTGGCTCGCCATCTTTGCGGATGTGGGCGTGATGATCCTGGCCGTGCTCAACGCCATTCGGGCGCTTTTTGTGAAGAAGCTGTAAAATGTGCTCTAAGTGACTTCTAAACCATGTTTTTGTCATGGTCAGTGACAGTCGCTTAGAGCATTTTTCAATGAAATGAAATAAAAATCCGAACTACAAATGAATCACAAAAACTTATGTTATACTTAAAGCTCGGAGGTGTGCGCCAGTTCGGTGCCGAATATATATAGCTGGTGGGAATCCAGTCTGGTAAGACCTAGCAAGTCGCCAGTACCAAGTCCTTGGAGCGTCAAAGGCTAACGATGATGTTTAAGCGTAGGACAGGGAACAGGAACGCCGTAATGCGAAAGCGTGAAGTGATTGAGCTTCGTTAGAATAATCGATTGTGTGGGGTGGTCCGCTACCTCCTAGGGTCACCAATAAGGAATAATCGTTAAAGCGAGATTATGAAAACACACCGGAGTCCTAGAGCACGGCATACCTGATATTGCTATATTCGACATACCTGGGAGACCTGGACAGTTCTGGACATGAGCCAGTAGGGAGTATCGACCAATGCAATGGTGAGTACAAACGAAGACTGTTGAGGAGTCGGATTCATCCATAGTACCAATGAAGGAAGTAATGACTCTGGAGGGAAGGGATGGACAATAAGTTGCTTTTGCAATCGAAACATAGAAAGCACAGGAGGCAGAAATTCTATGGAAAAAGAGAAAGCAGAAATAGCCAGTCTCGTAGAGAAATATGGCAGAGTGCAGTCGCTGATGAAATACGTCAACAAGGACACGCTCAAAGAATCCTACAGCAAACAGCCGAAGGGGAAAGCAGTAGGAATAGATGAAGTCACGAAAGAAGAATACGGAGAAAAGCTGGAAGAAAATATCGAAAATCTGTTGGTGAGGATGAAGAAATTTTCCTATAAGCCATATCCGGTGCGCAGAGCCTATATCCCAAAAGGGAATGGGAAAATGCGGGGGCTGGGGATACCGTCATTCGAGGATAAAGTGGCGCAGGGAGTTTTCAGAGAAATACTGGAAGCAATCTATGAGCCAAAATTCAAGGAGTTTTCCTATGGCTTTCGTCCAAATAAGAGCTGTCACGACGCAATCCAGAGAGTAAACAAACACATCATGGCAGATAAGGTAAATTGTATAGTGGACGCTGATATTAAAGGCTTCTTCGATAACATAGACCATGAGTGGATGATTAAATTTCTGGAGCATGACATAGCCGATAAGAACTTTATCCGATATATCAAAAGATTTCTGATAGGCGGAGTCATGGAAGACGGAAAGCGGCTGGAAACAGAATCGGGAACGGTACAAGGCGGTCTGATTTCGCCAGTGCTTGCAAATGTGTACCTGCACTATGCATTAGATACGTGGTTTGATTATGTGAAGAAGCACGTATTTAAGGGAGAAATGTACATGGTGCGTTACGCAGATGATTTTGTATGCCTATTCCAATACGAGAATGAAGCACATAAGTTTTACCAGCTTCTGATTGAAAGACTGAAGAAATTTGGACTGGAAATCGCAGAGGACAAAAGCAGGATACTTCCCTTTGGGAGATATAAGGGAACAAAAGAAAGCTTTGATTTTCTGGGTTTTACGCATTACAACGCGAAAAGCCATTGGGGGAAATACTGCGTACTGCACAGGACAAGTAAAAAGAAGCTGAAAATGAAACGGGAAGCAGTCAAGAAATGGATAAGGGAGCATATGCACGAAAGCATTGCCGACACTATCGAAGCGTTAAACGTGAAGCTTATAGGACATTACAGATACTATGGAATCTATGGGAATTATATAGGTTTACAGAAGTACTATAAGTATGTGCGACAGGAATTGTGGAAAAGCAAGAGACGCAGAGATCAGACTTATTGGCTGACATGGAGGAAATACATGAATATCTTAAAGATACACCCACTGGAGTATCCAAGGATATATCTGAAGAGTGCTTATTAGGTGAATGACTTATTGAAGAGCCGTATGCCTTAATAGGGCACGTGCGGTTCTGTGAGGGGCTTTTGAGACTTGAACCTCTCATCGCAAAAAAAAAA
>DWWS01000015.1 GCA_019119595.1 Candidatus Eisenbergiella merdavium
CAATAATCTGTCGAATCTGTTCCTTGGCTACCGGCATAAAAATACTCCTTTTCGATAAGAATTTTCATATCGTAATTCTTACCCAAAAGGAGTTATTTTCTTCCAAAGACACAAATTTTTTTACACTACCACAAATGTCATTACATATCAGTTCAGCCTTCCGGCTGACCCCATGGGTTTTACACCGGCTAAAAAATAGCCGGTGTACCCATGAACAGCTTCTTCAGATTTTCTATCATTCCCATTTTTCTTCTCTTCAGTGTTTCTATGACGGTCAGGATCGCACAGTACATCTCATTCCCGCTCTCTTTCCGGAAGCCTCCTGCCATCTTCTCACGGTTCTTCGCTTTCCTCAGATCCCTCTCGCTCATGTTATCATCAAAAGGCACCGAAAAATTGTACAGGAACAGCAGATGGTTTTCGCGGTACGCTTCCATCCGGTTTAGTAATGTCTTTTCTTCCTTTTGGGCATATCTGTGCTTTGTTTTCCTGTTTTCTTCTCTCCCTTTATTGAGCAGGGACGTATACCTCTGTTCATATCCACACAACACTTCTTCCGGAAATGACCGGATTCCCTGATCCAGCAGTCTCCTTCGTTCCCGGTTCATCTCACACAGCAGCCCTGTCATCCCCCCCTGACCACTCTTTTCCCGTCTCTTCCGTGTTCTTCTTCAGATATCTCAGCAGATGGACATTGCATTCCCCGTGCCCTGTTCCGAAATGATACATCGCCGTTTCATGATCATGTACCAGGATCCCCGTATACTTCTCTAAAAATCCCACCTTCTCCAGGCTCGTGATCGCTTTGCTCTTCATCGCACGGTAGACCACAGTATCCTCTATGCTGAAATTCCGGATATAATTCTGTTTCCCGTTCACCGTTACTGTTGTTGCGTCTGTTGCGACAACCTCACTGTTGAGCGGATGTTCATCCAGATGGCGGATGCTTTCCTGTGACTGTTCTGAAAGCTTCCGGCAGAAACCATAAACACTCCCCGCGGACAGCCCCAGTATATCCCCGCTCGCTGCGTTCAGAAAATCCGCGATCCGGTCGTTCGACATGACTCCCTCACTGTACAGGGAAACTGCCAGCGCCTTTACATTTGCCCCGTAGACCACATCGCTGCGGTATTCCTCCGGGACATGGATCTTCCCCGTTTCATCCGCATAGATATGGATCTCCGTGATCTTTGGGATCACCTCCAGGTCCACCACATATTTTGTGACATATTTCTTCCCGGACGGGTCCCCGATCGTACGGATCTCATGCCTGCACTTCCCGCTTTTGATCTTTTCTTCTATTTCTGTTTTTGTCAGCGTTGTGCCTTTATGCCCTTTCTGTCCGCCGGCTTTCCGGCCGCTCTTTATCCTCCCATTATAAGTGTTTGCCGGTTTCCCGCCCTTTTGGTCAGTAGAGGGAGGCAGGGAGCTGTTTGAACTGTCATTGTTGATGATACTTTTTAAACGGGCATTCTCGTCAGGCGAACGCTGATAAGGAAGTATCAGAAACACACTAAATTAACGGCCGACAAATTTGGTTGCTAAATCGAGCAGGATTGTACTTAGCAGTCCTGCTCGATTTAATAAATAAAAGTTCTGCTTCAGCGCCGACAACTAAAGCAGAACCTTTTATTTCACTCTATAGCGATCTTTTGGGATACATAACTTAAAGGCCTTTAAGCCATAACTACTGGCATAAATCCGTTTGCCTTTTACGGTTATGTAAGGGGTATATATGATAACATACTCTTCCATGGATACACCTCCTTCCTAAAAGAAGTGTATCCCTCTTGCACAGCTCGAATAGATATGCTATACTTAACTTGCTACAGTATATCGTACAGTCGGCGCATAACCACCGATTGGCAAGAGGGCCAGCCACAGAAGTGTGAGCTGGCTTTTCTTGTTACAACTCTGTTTTCAGGTTTTCAAGGAAAACTGGCAGCATTTTTTCAATATACAATTTAATATAATCTATGTCTTTCTCCGTTACTCCGTCTGGTATATAGAAACGTGCTGTTTTTTTACCCATGGTGGGGATTTCAAACAAATAGCCATCTTCCTGTTGGTGAGTTTGAGATTCGATTGCTTGCGAGGGTTCTGCATAATCCGACTGTGCAGTTTGAACTTCTTGGAAAGAAGAACAATTTTGCGATTGATTCGTCACGTCGTCCATACAAAGGACTCCATTATTAAGCAATCCTAGATAGTCTGCACTTTCTATGAAGCATTTGGCTGCGTTATCCTTCACTTGTTTTATGATTCGGTATTCATTCATCAATATATTACCAAGTTGAGACTGAGGCGGAACAGCCTTATCTTTAAATCGCTCAATTAACTTTGCATAAAGCGGAGGATTGCCAAACGCTTCGATTAATAGTTTTTTCGATTCAAATTCCCCTGTGTTGGGGTAGAGAATTCGACGTGCGAGATCAGTTAATTGAGCCGTACTTCCGCCTGTCGTAATGAATCCGAACTGTTTTGAAGCACCGATCCGATTCAAAAAAGACCTTGTTGTTGGGCTTGTAAGTCCCATTAAGTTCAATATGCTGGCATAAGAAACTGCCTTTCCGCCAAGCGAATCAATCTGTTTTATAAAGTCGTAACATTCAGAGATAGAAACGGCAGGATATAATGCACTCTTTTCACGGGGCTTTTTATTTGTAGTGTCACTGGATTTCATGCTCATGTTTGCCACCTCCTGATGTGTTTAGCATAACACAAGTCCATTGGAAAGTCAATATGCAAGCTTTAATAAATTTTTTACGCCTGCATGAAAGCTTTAGATTTTGGCATTCGTGTCTGAATACCTTTTGCGTAGTGAGATGGGATATTTACGTTCTACGCATTTCAACGGTATTTGTAGGAGTAAGAATGATAATGTACCTCTAGCATCCTCAACACATCAGAAAAGCCCGGTAGTATCAGGCTTTTCTACCCTCTAAATGCATAGGTAGAACACCATAATATCAGCGGGCGCAAGCGGATTTCTACTTGCGCCCGCTTGATTATCATACAGCAAGGACAGAGGAAGCCGTCAAGGGCGCGGAGCGTTCATCTTGACCCTTGACGGCTTCCTCCATCTTTGCTAATTCTTGTTCACGATGGCTTTCACCAGCTTTACCTGCAATCGGTGTTTCATGTATTCATCCACACGCATATGAGGCATACTGTCCTCATCATAGAGAGTCCGGGTACAAAGTTTGTTGATATAGCGGTCATAATACCGCAAGACACGTTCCACTGCCAGAGGATCACCAGCACGGACTGCTTCAATTACGGACACGGGCAAAAGCACCCTACCGTTAAAAGTTGGCTGCTTCATGTTTTCACTCCTTTGGATTCTAAATTTTTTCGTAGTTCACTCAGCGTCTTTGTTCTGTGCCGTTGTACGGCGCTGCGGGACATTCCCACAAAGCCGCCAATCTCGCCGTCGGCCAATTCCAACACACAATGCAGTATTAGAATCTTTTGTTCCTGCTTTGGCAAGGTGGCAAAGGCCCTGGCCACCAGCTCGTCCCGAATATGTAGGTCATAGCCAAAAGCCGAGAACACAAAGCTGTCACTTGGGTAATCGTCCAGCGTACAGAGCTTGTCCATTTCATGCTGCAACAAGGTGTTGAACTGGATTTCCCTTTTCCGTTGGCGGCTGAGTTCGCGGAAATAGTCTATTGCTTCATGGCGTAGAACGACTTTGCAAAAAACGTCAAACCGGCACCGCTCTTCATATTCATCAAAGGTGTACGTCATCTTTTCACCTCCCATCTGCGGGAGAGTGAAAAGTCGGGAATGGTTATGTTGCCCCATGTATTTATGTTATTACAGTGGCTTCGGCCCGCACCGAAAGTCCGCAACAACACAGGATTTTCGCCCCACGGAGTGCACAACCAATGACCACAATGGAATACAGTATGAACCTTGCTTACATCGTACCGTACATATTTTCGTTCAGACTTATCCCATACTGGGGACAAACCTTTTTTAAGAAGCTATTCTTCAGAAAAACAGACTGTTGCAACATAGCAGTTTCCTCCACGAGTCGCCGAACCGTTGTTGCACTGGGCAAGTCAAGACCACCGGCTTAGCCGGTGGCTTGTTCTGCCCCTATAAGGGCCTGTTACCTGCTTGCGCCCGGAAGGCGCACTGAAGGTCTGCCAACTGCACCACATCCACAGCCGCCCCTAAAGGGGCTTGCTCAGTGCTTCCTTATTCCGGCGCAGCCCCAAAAGGGGCTTGCTGGTTTGCTTTGATTTCCTACTTCCACTCCAAGTGCTTTATTTCTTGTTTTTCTTCACCGGCTCACCCGTAAACGGGTCGATATACTCTACTAACGACATTTGGTCGTATTCTAAATCCTCTTTCAGTTGATTCTGAATGTACGCCTTGATCGCAGCCGTATTCTTCCCTACTGTATCTACATAATATCCACGGCACCAGAAATGCCTGTTTCCGTACTTATATTTTAAATTCGCATGCTTTTCAAATATCATTAACGAACTTTTTCCTTTTAAGTACCCCACTATTTCTGATACTGAATATTTGGGTGGTATCCTTACCAGCATATGGATGTGATCCGAGCAGCATTCTGCTTCGATTATCTCTATTCCTTTTCTCCGGCACAAGGTTCCCAGGATTTGTCCCACATCAGCCTTGATATCCTTATAAATTACTTGTCTCCGGTATTTCGGTGCAAAAACTATGTGATACTTGCATTCCCATTTCGTATGAGCTAAACTGTTATTGTCCATTCTTAGGACCTCCTGTGCTTTTTTATTTGTGGTTTTGCAGACCCACTTTTATTCTAGCACAGGAGCTCATACTTATATCTAAAGATCTGTCCTCCCCCTGCATAGCAGGGGGGGTATTTTTACTGTGACACAAAAAGCAGGACGGCATGACCTTTCAGCCATGCCGCCCTGCGGCAATCAAATTACTTCCTTATTGGGGCGCCCCTTCTGACAGACGCTTATTTTCTTCTTTTAATTCCTGATTTTCCTTTTTCAGGTCGGAGATCTCTTCCTTTAGTCCCGAGATCTTCCGGCTGGTGCTTTTTTCGACAGAGTCCAGGCGTGCCATAACATCCATGAGCTGATTGTAAATGCTTTTTTCATAATTTCCAGCCATTTATGGTCGCCTCCCTGTCCGATCTCTGATAAATAAATGATACCATGATCCAAAGAAAAAAGCGAATCTGCCGGCAGCATCCTTTCGTCATAATGACGGTGGATAACTTTCTTATCATACAACGCAACCGGGTAATGGTATTTGATATTTTATGAAAAAAATGCAGGGAAAAGAAAGAGTTATCCACGGGAAGAAACAAAAGGATCTCTCAATCCTCATTTTTGCCGTAAAATGATCTTCCTTGTAGATAACTCCAGGAGTTGAGTTCCGAAAATTTCGTTACTTTTTTTATTTGCTTAAGCCAAAAGGCTGAATTGTTACAAAAAATGTAACGGGAAACTTTTCTTATCACCCCCTCCATACAGCGGATATGACGATGGGCTGACCAGATTCATGGCGGAACACTTTCCTTATGTGCTGTTCAGTGTTGTGACCAGTACGGCCTTAACAATAACCTGAAAATAACGGCACAGGTTTTTTATGCAGCTAAAGCATTGCAAAATTCTCCAAATTCATGCATAATTATGCTGTAGTATTGTCGTCTGCCAGGCAGAATCTCTCCCCACAGGGACGCAGCTTTTCTCGGCTTTTTGACGTGCATGGCTGCACGTCGTTCAGGAGGGGGGGAAAATCACAGCGCTAAAGCGCTTCGGAATAGAGGAAAATATGGATAATATGATCTTCGCAACAAAAGACATGTTTCGTAAATTTTTCAAATTCAGCGGAAGGCTCCCAAGATCCGGCTACTGGTATGCGTATGCCGTATACATAATCCTCAGCGCCATTGTACAGTCTCTGGATGACATTCTGGGCCTTGATTTCCTGGATATGATCCTGACCGTCGTCTTTTTCGTCCCTCTGCTGTCGCTCAGCATCAGACGGCTGCACGATGTGGGTGTTTCGACCGCAAAGGCTGTTGTGTTGTACGTGGTCACTTCCATAGCCTTCCTGTTTTTCGGCTTCTTCCTGATCATCATAGTCGCTGCGGCAAGCGTCTATTTCGGACTCGATCTGAGCGGTCTGATCAGCGGCTTTGACGCCCCGGTGGCAGCCCCTGATCCGAGCGTCATGGCCGGAATGAGCGCGCTGATCGTCATTGGCCTCATCTTCCTGCTGATCGCGCTGATCATCAGTATTTATTTCCTGGTGAAGCTCTGCAAAAAGGGCGAGGAGAAAACAAACAAATACGGAAAATATCTGAGCTGGGAGGATTATCGGGCCGAAAACGGCTGAACGCCGTCCCATTCGGAAAAGAGCTTTCCGTAAAGACACGCGGCTTTACACAGCCCTGCATCTTTACAGAAAGCTCTCTATTTTTATTCTCATATATTCTATTCGTATTTTCTATCGGACGTTTCTATCCCACTGCGCCCCTCACTCCCCATCAGCACCGCCGCCAAGTAGGCAGCCGCAGGCTCCAGCACGCTCTCCTCCACCATAAAGCCCGGCTGGTGGATGAGCTGTCCCTTTCCCGTGCCGATCTTAATGTAGCAGCCCGGTATTTTTTCCTCATAAAAAGAAAAATCATCCCCGCCCAGAGACTGTTCCTCCGGCACCACCGTGAATCCGCGCCTGCGGGCTATGTCCGCCGCGTATTCCGCCATTTCCGAGTCGTTTATGACCGCGGGCGGGCCGGGGATCCACTCCGTCTGCGCCTGCGCGCCATAGGCCCGGGCCGTTTTTTCAGCGATCTCTGTCAGCCTTTCCTGCATCAGGCTGCGATCCTTCCGATCCATGGTGCGGACAGTGCCCTCCAGCACAGCCTCCTCAGGAATCACGTTCCAGGTATTGCCCGCCTGGATCCGGGTCACGCTGATCAGGGCCGGATGGAAGGCGTTCACATTTCTCGTCACGATGGTCTGCAGCGCCTGCACCACGGCGCAGGCGGCGGGAATGGGATCGATTCCGTCGTCCGGATGGGCGCCGTGGCAGCCGACGCCCCGGATCGCGATCACAAAGCGATCCACCGCCGCCGACACATAGCCCTCCCGCAGGCCGATGACGCCTGCTTCGTTGGTGGGGTCGGCATGCAGCCCCCAGATCCGCTCCACATCGTCGCACACGTCTGTTTCCAGCATTTTCAAGGCGCCAAGGGAGGATTCCTCCCCCGGCTGGAACAGGAGCTTCACCGTCCCCGCTAGCTCCTGTTTTCTCTCCTGCAGAAGAAAAGCGGCGCCGAGCCCTGCGGTGATGTGAAAATCGTGTCCGCAGGCGTGCATCCGGCCCGGCGTTTCGGATGCGTAGGGAAGACCCGTTTCCTCCTGTATGGGAAGCGCGTCGATGTCGCAGCGGAGCGCCTGAACCGGCCCCTCCTTTTCCCCGCGGATCACGGCGGCCAGTCCCGTTTCCAGCGGAAATGGCAGGATCTCGATTCCCGCCTCCGTCAGAAGCTTTCGGATGCGCTCCGTGGTGCGATATTCCTCGTAGGACAGCTCGGGATTTTTGTGAAACCATTCAAATATTTCCTTTAACCTTTCCTGCATTCCGGCTCCTTTCCGCTCACCTGCGATATGCGCAGGGCTCAGTTTTTGCTGTTGGGATCCAGCGCGTCGCGCAGGGCGTCCCCGATAAAATTGATGGCGATGACCAGCACCACGATCATCAGTCCGGGCGGGATCCACAGCCAGGGCTGCTTTGTCAGCACCGTCAGGGACTGGGCGCCGTTGAGCATGTTGCCAAGGCTTGCCGTGGGCGGCTGAACGCCCATTCCAAGGAAGCTTAACGCCGCCTCATCCAGCATGGAAAGCGCCAGCACCGACGTGGCGTACACCAGAATGGGCGCCGTCGTGTTTGGCAGGATCTCCGAAAACAGGATGTGGCGAAGCGGCATGCCCGCCACCAGATTTCCTTTTACAAAATTGGTTTCCCGAAGGGAAAGCACATTTCCGCGCACCAGCCTGGCGATGCCCGGCCAGTCCACGAAGCCGAGGATCAGGATGATGCTCCACAGACCCGGCTTAAAGATGGAAGCCGCCACCAGCACCAGCAGGATGTAGGGGAAGGACATCACCATATCCGTAAAGCGCATGATGATCATGTCCACCGCGCCGCCGAAATACCCGGCAAGCAGCCCGAGCACCACGCCGATCACTGTGGAGATCAGGGTCGCAAGCACGCCCACCAGAAGGGAGATCCGGGTGGCGTAGAGCAGACGGCTGAACACGTCCCTGCCGATCTGATCCGTTCCAAGCCAGTGCTCCATGCTGGGTGCGCCGCTGAAAGGTCCAACGATGGCGGCGGGATCGTAAGGGGCGATGAGGGGCGCAAGCAGGGCGGCCCCGACGATGATCACAAGAACGATCAGGCTCGCCGCCGCGAGACGGTGCCTCCGAAATCTGCGGAATACGGTCTGCAGATAGCTTTCATTGGATATATCCGTACTTTTTCTTTTCATTCTTTCCTCCATGCCCCCTACTGAAGCTGAATCGTGGGGTCCACCAGCGCGTACAGAATATCCGTCAGCAGGTTCGCCACCAGCACCACAACGGCGGAAAGCAGGCACACGCCCATGATCACGGGATAATCCCTGCTCGTGATGGCGCTCATTGTCATCAGGCCCAATCCCGGCCAGGAAAAGACCTGCTCCACGATCACCTGTCCGCCGAACAGCACGGGAATCTCCATTCCGATCACCGTCACGATGGGGATCAGCGCGTTGCGAAGGGCATGCTTATTGATCACGCGGAATCTTCCGATTCCCTTCGCCCGCGCCGTGCGCAGATAATCCTGCTGCAGGATCTCCAGCACCGCGCTTCGGATATAGCGGATATTCGTCCCCGCCATGGAGGTGGCAAGGACGATGACGGGCATCACCATGTGCGCCGCCACATCAGCCGCGCCTCCGCCGGTTCCCAGCGTGGTCATTCCGCTGGAGGGCAGCCAGCCCAGCTTGATGGTAAAAACGAAGATCAGAAGCAGGGAAAGGAAAAAGCCCGGCACGCTGCTTCCCAGAAAGGAGAGCGTCACCACCGTATAATCCCCTTTGGAATACTGGTGGATGGCGCTGTAAATGCCCGCGGGCACCGCGATCAGAAGGCTGACCAGAAGGCTGACCCCCATCAGAAGAAGCGTGGGGCCGAGATGCTTCATGATCATGCCGCTGACCGGCTGGTAGCTGTCGATGGAATAGCCCATATTCCCGTGCAGGAGCTGGCCAAGCCAGACAAAATACTGCACGTAGAACGGTTTGTCCAGACCGAGCTGGATGGCTCTCGCCTCCACAGCCGCCTGGGAGATCCTGGGACCCTGCAGCATCTCAAGGGGGCTTCCAGCCATGCACATGATGGCATAATCGATGATGGTGATCCCGATCAGAACCGGAATGGCGATCAGAAGCCGTTTGATGATATATTTACCCATGCGCCTGTGCCTCCTTTCCGTTCCGGACGGGGCAGGCCGCAAAGTGGCCGCTTCCCGCCTTCACCTCACACATCTGCGGTTCCGCCGTCCGGCAGCTTTCCTGCGCGAAGGGACATCTGGGATGGAACCTGCAGCCGGAGGGCGGTTCCTGGCTGGAGCCGACCTCGCCCTCCAGAAGCCTGTTTTCCTGCTCCGCCGCCTGGGGATCCGGCACCGGAGCCGCCGCGATCAGCGCCTGCGTATAGGGATGGGCGGGGCTTTTAAACACGTCCGCCGCCTTTCCGATCTCCACGATCTTACCCAGATACATGACCGCGATCCGATCGCTCACATAGTTGACCGCTCCAAGCCCGTGTCCCACGAAGATGCAGGTCAGATTCAGCTCCTTCTGAAGGGATTTCAGAAGGTTCAGGATCTGCGCCTGAATGGATACGTCCAGCGCGCTCACCGGCTCGTCGCAGACCAGCAGCCTGGGGTTCAGGGAAAGCGCTCTCGCGATCCCGATCCTCTGCCTCTGGCCGCCGGAAAACTCATGGGGATATCTGCCAAGCACGTTTCTGGAAAGTCCCACCATATCCAGAAGCCGCTCCAGCTCCTTCCCCACCGTTTCCTTCGTGGCGATATGGTGGTACAGCATGGGCTGGGCAAGGATCTCATAAATATGCTTTCTGGGATTCAGAGAGGAATAGGGATCCTGAAACACCATCTGAAGCTGCGTGCGAATCCTTTTCATCTCTCCGGAACGGAGGACAGACAGATCCCTTCCGTCATAGCGGATGACACCCTGCGTGGGCTTCTCCAGCCCCACGATCTGCCTTCCGATGGTGGATTTGCCACAGCCCGACTCTCCCACCAGTCCCAGCGTTTCCCCCTCCCGGACGGAAAAGCTCACCCCGTCCACCGCATGGATGTACCCGGTGGTATGGGTGATGATCCCGCCCTTTAAGGGATAATATTTCTTCAGGTTTTCCACCTCCAGGAGGATCCGTCCTCCCTCGGGAGGCTCCTTTCCCGGAAGCGTGTTGTTGTTGCTTTCGTTTCTCTGCAATTCGTTATCCTCCACAGATGCACCTGACCCTGCGGCCCTCTCCAATCTGGCGATCCTCCTGCGGCCTGTCGCACTCCGGCCTGCGGAGCGCACAGCGGTCCGCGAACCGGCAGCCCGGGATGGAATCGTAATTTTCCGGAACAATGCCCGGAATGGAAACAAGCTCTCTGTCCGGCCCATCATAGATGCTGGGAACCGTTGCAAGCAGCGCCTTCGTGTAAGGATGGCGGGGAGAGGCAAAAAGCTCCTTCACCGGAGCCTCCTCGATGATCTGTCCCGCGTACATCACCAGCACCCGGTCCGCCATGCTCGCGACCAGCCCGATATCGTGCGTGATCAGGATAAGAGACATCCCGATCTCCTTCTTCAGCTCCTTCAGCAGGCTCATGATCTGCGCCTGGATGGTAACGTCCAGCGCCGTGGTCGGCTCATCCGCGATCAGAAGCGCCGGATGACAGCTGAGCGCCATTGCGATCATCGCCCTCTGACGCATGCCGCCGGACAGCGTATGGGGATATTTTTTCATGGCGGCGTGCGCGTCCGGCATTCCCACCTGGGAAAGAATCTTTTCCGCCCGCGCTTCCGCCTCCTGCCTGCCAAGCTTCAGATGCGTGCGGATGCTCTCCGTGATCTGGCTTCCGATGGTGAAAACCGGATTCAGGGAGGTCAGCGGATCCTGAAAGATCATCGAGATCCGGTTTCCTCTGATCTCATCCAGCTCCTTTTCCGAAAGGGCAAGAAGGTTTTTACCGTCAAACAGGACAGAGCCGTCTGTGACGGCTCCGCCCCTTCCCAGTAATCCCATTATTGAAAGTGAGGTGACGGATTTTCCGCATCCGGATTCGCCCACAATGCAGACCGTCTCTCCCTCGTCCACATGAAAACTGATGTGATCCACGCTGACCGTTTCCCCGTAGTCCGCGGAAAAAGCCGTGGTCAGTCCCTGTACCTCAAGTAAATGCGACATGGCTGTACCTCATCCGTTATTCTGTCACGTCCCAGTTCTGCACGTCGTTAAAGAAGCCGAACACGCTGGGCGTCGCACCCGTAAGACGCTTGCTCACCGCGCCCTGCGCGCTGATGATATAAGCGGAGAACATGGGAACATCCTCCTGTGTCTTCTGATCCACGATGGAATACAGTTCCGTCAGCTCCTGCGCATCGCTGGTGGTCTGGGTTCCGGCAAGCGCCTCGTTCACCGTATCGTCGCCATAGCTGGTCCAGCTTCCTTCTCCGCCGAGAAGCCACGCGATATCCGTGTAGGGATCCACGGGAGAATAGGTGTACTGGACTGCCAGGATATCATAATCCATGCCGCCCGCCGTGCTCATCAGGGTATTGAAGTCCACGGTGGTGATCTCCACCTTGATGCCTACTGCAGCCCACTGCGCCGCCATTACGGTCGCCGCGTTCACGAAGGTGCTGTCCCCGGAATTCACATAGAACCGGAGCGTCTGGCTTCCGTCCCAGCCCGCCTCCGCAAGCAGCTCCTGCGCCTTTGCGGGATCGTAGGTGATGGGTGTGAGAGATTCGTCAAAATAGGGGCTCGCGCTGGACAAAAAGCCGTCCACCACCTCGCCGTGGCCGTTCAGAAGCTGCTCCAGGATCTGCTGTCTGTCAATGGCATACAGAAGAGCCTGACGGACCCTTGCATCCGGCACGTTCGCGGTCTGGATGAATACGGACTGGTTGGTAATCGGAGAGCCGTACACCACCTCCACATTTTCCAGAGCCTCCACGCTCTCGTAATCCTCCTGCGGGATCACGCTCATGGTGTGCTGCGTGATGTCGATCTCTCCGGACTGCAGGCCCGCATAGAGCTGGCTTCCGTCCACAATGCGGATGTTCAGCTTATCCAGCTTGGGCGCGCCCTTCCAGTAATTCTCGTTGGCCGCATAGGAAACGTAATGGTCCGTATCATATTCCGTCACGAAGAAGGGACCGCTGATCACATCCGGCTGATTGAACCATTCGTTGGTGGTCAGCTCATCCTCGGCAAAATTCTCGATGATATGCTTCGGCAGCGTCAGAAGATATCTGGCGTAGGAATTTAAGAAGGTCATCAGCGCCATCGGCTCCTTGGTGGTGAACGTCAGGGTCTTGTCGTCCACGACCTGAATGCCGTCGATGCTTTCGGCGCCTTCCGCCACAAAGCCGTCGTCGCCCACGCCCTCAAACACATAATACATCATGGACGTATTGTTCACCATGGGGCTGGCAAGACGCAGGGCGGTATAAGCCACGTCGTCCGCCGTGATGGGGGTTCCGTCCGACCAGACGGCCGCGTCGTCGATATGAACCACAAAGGTCAGATTATCCTCGGTGGTGATGGAATCCGCCACCATGGGAACGAAATTCAGGTCCGCGTCCAGCTCCATCAGGGGCAAAAACATCAGCCCGGTCGCATACTTGTTCACCTCGCCTCCGTTCAGCAGAAGCGGGTTGATGCTGGTCAGCGTGTCGGTCACGCCCACATTGACGATCTTCTCGCCCGTAGCAGCGCTCTGTCCGCCCGCAGCGTCCTGGCCTGCCTGCGCGTCCGTACCGGCTGCCGCGCTTTCCTGAGCCGCCGTGCTTTCCTGCACAGCAGCTCCCTCCCCGGTCGCTCCGCCTCCCGCAGAAGAGCATGCGGCCAGGGAAAGTGTCATGACGGCGGCAAGTGTGAATCCCAGCGCCTTTTTCATGATTTTTCTCATTCTTTCTTCCTCCTCTTCACTTCCCAGGGTTTCCCTGCATAAAAAATAATATATAAGGAAACGGACCGGAATACGCAGAGAACTTTCCCGGCCGCCGCAGCCTTCTGCGGATCGTTTATGAGAACGTCAGACATTCTCACGCGCGCGAAGATGCACAGGTTGCAGGCCGTCTCTCCGGCAGTCCCGCCGCCGCCCGTGACGCCCTCTCTGCAAGGCAGTGAACACGCGCGGCACCTGTGCAACAATGGACGGTTCCCGTTAGGGAACCAATTCCCGTCAGGGAACCAATAAAATTGGTTTATTATATCGTCACCTGCACCTCTTGTCAAGATATTCTTGACAAAAACAGCCCGCTGCGTTATATTCAGTAACAGTCCGCACATTTCTGTGCGGCCGCCGTCCATATACGGCAGCTTCCGTTTTTGCAGGCATCCTGTACATATTACTACATTTTGTCCGAAAAGTACAGATTGACCGGGAAAATCCCTAATTTTACTTTTTCCGCAGGGCCGGAGGGCATTCCGGCATCCGGCGGGGGCATTCCGGTCCGGCTGAGAAAGGGTGAGGTACCGATATGAAGAATCTGCTGATCTGCCAGTCTTCAGAGTATGACTGCGGCCCCGTTTCGCTGATCAACGGGATCCGCTACCTGTTTGAACGGGAAGAGATCTTCCCGGATCTCATCAAATTCATCATGCTTTATTGTATGGATACCTATAATTCAGAGGGCGAGCTGTGCAAAAGGGGAACCTCCGCCGCCGCCATGAATTTCATCACCAACTGGATGAACCATTTCAGCGAGACCCGGCGCTTCCCCATCCACTGTGAATTCGTTTCCGGGCAGGATGTGGTGGTGGAAAAGGGAAGCCGCATCTATGAGGCCCTGAACGAGGGAGCCGCCGTGGTTCTTCACGTTTTTCTCGAGGTGGCTCACTACGTCCTTCTGACCGGGATCGAAGGCGATAAGGCGCTCCTTTTCGATCCCTACTACGAGGAAGAGGGCACGCCGGAATTTGACGCGGAATACTATACGGAGGGCATTTTTTTCATCAACGACCAGCCGAAAAAAGCCAACCGCGCCGTCACGCTGGAACGGATCAACCGCTTTACGAAGGGCTATTACGAAATGGGCGAGTACGCCTGCCGGGAGGCGGTCATCATGCGAAACACCAGCATACGAAAGGCCGGTCCGGAACCGGAAAACCCGCAGCAGACTGCGGATCGTTAATTGCCCTGCGGCAGATAAAAAAGATATAACAGGATAGAAAAATAGAAGTCAGGATGAAAGCTGAAAAGCTCCGCCTCCGGTTTTTCCGGAAAGCGGAGCTTTTCTTATGGACGGATGAGCGGCGCACACTTTTATATCCTGTCTACGCCTGTCCCGCAAGCTCCTGGCCCACGTTCAGGATATGGTCGCCGATCCTTTCAAAATCCGTGAGCATTTCCGAATACAGCACGCAGGCCTCGTCCGAGCATTTTCCCTCGTGCATCCTGCGCATCTGGTTCTGCCGGTAGATCTCCGTCATGTCGTCGATCTTCTGCTCCAGAGCGGAAATACCCGTAAGCTGTTCCACCGTAGTCGGATCCATCTGATACAGCATTCCCATCGCCTGCAGGCAGACCTGCTGCATCTGCTCGATCTCGCCTCTGGCCTCTTTGGAAAAGGAGATCATTTTTTCCTCCAGATGCTTCGTATACTCGCAGATATTCATTGCATGATCCCCGATCCGCTCCAGGTTTCCGGAAATCTTGAAAAAGGCGCTGAGCTTCGCGGAGTCCTCTGCGTTCGTTTCAAAGGAGATCCGGTTGGAGATAAAAGAGGATATCTCTTTGTTCAGGTAATCGATATACTCCTCTCTTTCCTCCACCCCGGCGATCCGGGCGGAGCTTCCCTCCAGCACGGCCTGAAAGCTTTCCTTCACATTTTCCCCGGTCATTTCAGCCATTCTGCCAAGCTCGCTGCGGATGCCGTGCAGGGCGATGGCGGAGGTACCGACCTGATATTCGGCTGCCGTTTCCATGGGCTTGATATAGAGCAGGCCCATCCTTCCCTCCAGCTTCTCCGATTCCCGCTCCGGAAGGATCCTGGTGGCAAGGGCCGCAAGTCCGGTTCCGAACGGCAGGAGCAGGAGCGTGGTCACAACATTGAACAGGGTATGCATGTTCGCAATCTGTGCCTGCGCGTTGCCCGGTGTAAACGCCTCTACTACCTGAACCAGCGGCAGGGTCAGGCAGACGACCGTGAATATGGTGGTTCCGATAATATTGAACAGAAGATGGATGATCGTCGTGCGCTTCGCGTTCCTGTTCGTTCCGATGGAAGCAAGGACTGCGGTGATGCAGGTTCCGATGTTCTGTCCGAACAGTACGAAGACCGCGCCGTCCAGGCCGATCAGGCCGCCGGCCGCCAGCGCCTGCAGGATTCCGACCGAGGCGGAGGAAGACTGGATGATCGCCGTAAAGACCATGCCCACCAGGATTCCCAGCACAGGATTGGAGAATTTCGTGATCAGGCTGATGAACGCCTCGGATTCCCGAAGCGGCATCATGGAGGAGCTCATCATCTCCATACCGATGAAAAGAATGCCCAGCCCGGCGACAATCTGACCATAGTGGTGCCAGGAGGTCTTTTTGATGAAAACGATCATCGCAACGCCCGCGAAGGCAAACAGAGGCGCGAGCGCTCCCACATCCAGCGCGATGAGCTGGCCCGTGATCGTGGTTCCGATATTGGCGCCCATGATGATCCAGACGGCCTGCTGCAGGCTCATCATTCCTGAGTTAACAAATCCCACCACCATGACCGTGGTGGCCGAGGAGGACTGAACCACCGCCGTGATGACGGCGCCCACCAGCACCCCGAGGAACCGGTTTGCGGTCAGCCGCTCCAGAATGCGCTTCATCTTGTTTCCTGCCGCAGCCTCCAGTCCGGAGCTCATCATCTGCATTCCATGAAGGAACAGCGCCAGCCCGCCCAGCAGACCGAAAATATCCGTTACACTCATCTCTCTTCTCCTTCCGCCGCATTACCGGCTTCCATCTTATCGTTCCGCAAGCTCTCCGGCGATCCTTTCCCGCAGCCGGTACAGCCAGCCTGCGTCAGCCGGATATTTCTGAAACGTGAACGGTCCGTCCTCTTCCGCATAGATCAGCTCCAGAACCCGTTCTCTTCCCGCCATTTTCTCCAGCCTGCAGAGCGCTCCCAGATCCTGTATGCCCTCAAGCTGCACCTGGGCTCTCACCGACGACCAGGTCTCCCCCTCCGGCCCCGGATAGACCAGGAAGGAGTCTCCCGAAGGGAAGGAATAGTCCGCATGGGTATCATAAAACGGATCGATATGCTTTCTGGAAAATCCGGAATTATAAAAGTTATAACCCCAGTGCAGGAAGCCCTGAATCTCATACAGATACATCAAAACGCCCATGATCCGGTTTCTCGCCGACGGCATGGCAAAAAAACGATTGGGAACCGCCACTCCCTGCGAGCAGCAATAATAGGTCCAGAGTCCCGGCACGCCATGGTCCGCGAAGGGCTGGATATGGTTATTGGCAGGAACCGGGTGCTTCACCGCTCCGCTCTCATAGAACGCGTAATCGCTGAGAGCATCGATCACCCGCCATCCTTCCAGCAGGTCCTCCGTTACTTTTTTCGCCCTTTCATAGCTGTCAAGCTGTTCCTGAGAAGGCTCGTCCGAAATATGGAAAAACACGTGCTCTTTGTCGAAGCCAAGCTCCTGCAGCTTTTCCTGCAGCATCGGCAGGAATTCCTGCAGAAATTCCCGATAAGCCGGGCTGTCCGCCGGAACGTGCCAGCCAAACCGCTTTTCCGTTTTCCCGTCTACGCTGACAAGGATCTTCGGCGTGGCCTCCGCTCCCCACTGGGTGAACAGATGGGGCATCTCCAGATACTCGATGCCGTATTTCCTGCACAGGCCGCACCATCTCTCAAGCAGGCTGAAATCGAAATGATACCCGCCCTGGTCCTGTGTGATCCCAACAAGCTGAACCGTGGTGCGTTCTCCTCCCACTGCCGTATCCAAAGGAGGCGTGAACACGGGCGTCAGCAACGTATTGATCCCGATTTCAGCAGCCATGGCGATCTGACTCTCCAGCGCCTTCCAGTGCGCTTCACCGAACACTTCCGTCTGGTAATAGTCCGCCACGCAGTCTGAATGGAACCATTCCGTATGGATCAGGCTCTGCTTCGGAAGCGTCTCCTCTGATACCTCAAGCGTCAGGCAGAGCGGCTTTGTCTCCCCCTCCTCCATCGGCGTCAGACTGAAAACCCTCTGCTTCCTTTCCTCATCCCAGCGCCAGCTCTGGCCGTTTCCAAGCACTCCTTCCGTTTCCGGCATCAGCGTGATCTCCACCCGGTATTCTCCCGCTGGCACCCCGGAGGTGTCCGGGAAATCGATCCACAGCGCGCGGTACTGTCCCGCCCTCGGCGTGATCCATCCGTCCGGGCAGGGCTTCAGCAGGTCGGGAAACATGCCCGGCTCCGTGCGCAGGTAATTATCGTCCACCTGTTCAAAGCAGGGGAAGGCAGACGGCACCAGCTCCACCTCACGAAGTCTGGCCTGCGCCGGAAAGCCGCTCACCCTGCAGGCAAAACGGGGCACAGTCGGGTATCCGCCGCCGCTCCTGCGGAAATACACAAGCTGGATGGCCGGCGTTTCTCCCTTCAGGATACAGAGCCTTTCCCCTTCCTTCCATTCCTCCGGCCGCTGATCCGGGAACACCTTCTCCAGGCTTCCCGCCAGAAAAAATTCCAGTTCCTTTTCTCTCCCTTTCATTCTCTTCAGTTCCCTTTCTCTCCATATTTCAGATAATAGTACAGCCCCCAGTCCTGATCGTTCGCCCAGGGATCGTAATAGCCCCCGGGACGGCCGTTTACGGACATGGGATAGACGCAGGCGCAGGAGGCGCTTCCGTCCTCAAAAAACATGCTCAGCGTCCCCCGGAGCACATCCTCCGCCCGCCTCACATATCCGCCGCAGTTCTCCATCCCCCGCGCATCCCGGAAGGCAACGCCCGTCAGCGCGCTCCAATAATGGGGGAAGGTATCCCCGTAGCAGGCCCTTTTTCCGAACCAGTAGCCGTCCCAGTGGCGGATCGCCACCTCATACATGTGGTAATCCGGCTGCTGCCCCTGAAACAGCTCCAGCACCGCAAGCTGCTCCCTGGCGGCCCGCTCATATTTTTCCTCTCCCGTGAGCTGATAGAGCTCGCACAGATACGCGGCCGCCGGGGCGACGATGCTCTGCTCATATTTTACCTCGTGAGCCGGATAATTCTTTCCCTTTTCCGCGATCCGGTCTCCATGCTCCCGGTAAAGCGCAAGCAGCCTGTCCGCCTCCGCTTCCATCCCGTTTTCCCGAAGCAGCTCCACCGACTCCCGCATGGGAATACCAATGGCGTAGAAACGGCTGCCTCCGTCCCGGTAATAGGCCTCCATCACCCGGCACGCCGCCTTCAGATACCAGTCGTCCCCTTTCAGGCGGAACATTTCCAGAAACAGGACGCAGATCCAGGGATAATTGTACAGACGCTTCCAGTCCTGGTTGTGCTGCACGTCGTTAAAGACCTCCCCCGTTTCCTCATCAAAAAGCTCTCTCCTGACAAAACGCACGAAAGCGTCCAGGCTTTCCTCCAACCCTGCATCCGGCCCCTCGCCCGTGCCTTCATTCGAACCCGCACCCGGCTGCTCATCTGAACCTGCAGCCTGCCGCGCCTGCAGATACCTGGCCAGCAGGACGCCCATGCCGACCCGCTCCCTTCCGCCGTTGTGATCACTGAAGGCATGGCTGTAATACCGGCTTCCTTCCTCGTTGTCATAGATCAGATAGGCCCCGTCCAGACAGCTCTTTTCGTCCCTGCACTGCTGCTTTTCTGCGATGAATCTGCACCGGCGCTCCGCCAGAGCACGGATATCGGGCTGAATCAGAAAGCAGGCCCGGGAACGCTTTCCCATCCACTCGATCTCATACCGGACTTCCCCGCAGCCCTCCGGCCGCTCCTCCACCAGGATCACCTGACCGTCCCGGGAAAAACCGATGCTCTCCCCGTTTCTGCGGACGACGGGCCGGTTCTGCCTGTTCTGCTCCTCCGTTTCCGCTCCCGCGCCCCAAACCGCATGGCCGCCTTCTTCCGGTGCTGCAGGCATGTTTTCTCCCCCTTCCGCAGGTACGCCTTCTCTCAATGCTCCAGGCATGCTCTCTTTCAATGTCACAGGCACGCTTTCTCCGCACTCCGAGGGCACTCCTCCCAGGGAAGCGCGAAACCGCACCGTTTCCCCGTCGAACAGCAGAAAATGCTCCGCCTCCACCCAGACGAAACCGGGATATTCCAGAGCCTTCCTGCGGAAATCCTCCCTGTCTGAAAACCAGAACAGCTCCCACTCCAGTGAAACGCTCTCTCCCGACCTGACCTGCAGATTCTCCGGATGCAGCACAAAGGCCCCCCTGTCGTTGCTCTGCTGCTCCAGATCCCGCAGCACACTGTAGCCCTTCAGGCTTCCTTCTGTCAGAACCAGCCCCAGGTTGATCTCCCCGCCGCCCATCCGCATGGCGCAGATATAGCTGCTGCTTCCGCCGCACCACAGATGGGTATTGCAGCACCGGGTCATGCAGACCGCCGCATCGGTATAATAATCCGGAAGCTGCACGCAGATTCCAAGCTGCGTTCCCGCCGTATAGATATCGAAATCCGTCTCATTGCGGAAAACATATCGCTCCAGCAGCGTGCCCCTCTCCGTAAAGCGCCGCTCCACCTCCACCGTCAGCTCCGGCTCGCAGAATACCGTCCCCCAGATCTGCTCCCCCTTTACCCAATTCATTCCTGTCTCATCCCGGCTGTTTTTCAGCGAGACCAGCCGCCCCTCTTCGTCCCACTCCGTCAAAAAGGCGGAGTTTTCGCCTTCTGCTTTAGCATATCTGATCGTTTTCATGGCTTGTCTTTTCTTTCTCTCCCTTTTCTTATTTTCCGCGATCCGTCCTGACGGACGCTGCTACTCACACTCTTTTTCGCCCGTATCCCCATATCCAAGCAGAGGCAGGATCCTCCTTGGATGGTCCAGAAATACCATATCAGCGATATCGTCCATATAATGGCTGTGCTTATGAATGATGATCAGATACCTGCCGCCAAAATATTTGATATAGTTTCCGAAGACCTCTGAATGCAGATTCGTTCCCAAAAGAAGGAGCACGTCGGCCTTCGAGATCTCATCCACCGCCCGGCTGATCATCGCGCTGTCCACCATCTCCCCGAACAGATACACCCCGGGACGCACCGGAAAGCCGCAGCTTTCACAGGCCGGGATCCCCTTTGCATCCCGCAGGTACTCCATCGGATACTCCCGCCCGCATTTGGGACAGTAGTTTCGGTAAATGCTCCCATGCAGATAAATCATGTTCCGGCATCCGGCCCGCCTTCCCTGTTCAAAAATATTGCTGCTGATCACACACTGCAGCTTTCCATCCCGCTCCATCTGCGCCATGACTGTACCCGACTCTGTGGCCTCCGGGATATTTTTGAGCATTTCTTCCCTGTAAAAATCAAAAAACTGCATGGGTCTCGCCGTATAGAAGCCGCTCGTAAAAATCTCCTCCGTGGAATATCCGTATTTCTGTTCTATCTCATAGGCCCGGTCTCCGCCCTTGATACCGGCGAAGCCGCCCTCCTCCATCATGCCGGAGCCGCAGAGCGCCACCGTGTAGGTACTTCCATCCAGAATCCTCCGCAATGTCGCAATCCTTTCCTCCATAAGATTGTCTCCTTTCCGGTTTTCCTTCACACAGCCCTTAAAATCCGATCTTTCCCTCAGTATAACAAAAAGCGCATTCTATCTCAAGCAAGGATTTAGGATAACGGCCAGGCTGGATAATTTCATATCCGGATGCTATAATACGGTTGCCGGTCAGGGCCGCTGAATCCATTTGACGGACAACACCAAATAAAATCAGAATGGGGGATATCATGAGAATAGGAGAAGTAGGTCTTTGTACAAATGATGTGAACCGGTTAGCCGATTTTTATAAAAAGATGCGTGATATTGAAAAAGCATATCAGAAGGTTCTCGCCCCGGGAGCAGAGATCATCGAAAAGCCTGCCAGACGTCCCTGGGGCGCGGTAAATATGAGCTTTTACGATCCGAACAGGAATGTTATCTATTTCAGGTATTTTCCCCATCAGGGCTCATGATAAATACTGGTATGACATTTCTTTTAATTTCCCGCACTCTCATACCTGCTGCATCCAAAGCAGAAATATCTGTATGCGGCGCTAAACGAAATGATCGCCATAATAATCTCCGCAAGGATCGTATTTTTCAAAGTCCCCACCTGTAAAAAATAACTGGCCGGTATAAACGCCGTAAAACCAAAGGGTATGATAAAAGATAATGCCATCCGGACAGGCTTATTATATATTTCTAACGGATACTTTACAAAATCAGAGAAATTATATCCCAGATATAACAACTGGTAAGCATCTTTAATGAAGAAAGTATTCGTCGCCAAAAAAATTTTCACTGCCATATAAATCAACGCGCCAAAAAAGACCGATATGATAAACCAGAATACGGACACCGCCGTTAACGTAATATTCAGATTGCATACAGCATATATCACCATCAAAGCCCCTGCCAGCACCTCACCTATTCCATCCGGACAACATTGCTCCACTAGGATTTGAAATAAGGGATCAGCCGGCCGCAAAAGGTACCTGTCAAACAATCCTTCCTTTACTGTTCTCCTTGCAAATATCCACAGATAATTCGTAAAAAAGTGATCAATTCCTCTTGGAATCTGTGCATAACCATAGATAAAAACCAGCTGATAAAAATTCCACCCGTTCAGACTGGGTATCTGTTCAAATATAAGATAAAGAAATACAATTCCTGCTATCTGATTCAGGAAAAAAGCAAAAAAGCCCATGATAAAGTCCGCTCTTGACTGCATCTGTGCCTTCATATATTGCGTCAAAAAAATTCGATACAACCGCAGATATCGTTTTACCGTGCAAATTTTCTTCATGCTGTTTCACCCACCCAAAATCGTCAATTTCTTTATCGAAAAGTACCACATTGCCCTTCCTGCAAGATAAAAAAAGATGATCCAGACAACCTGCTGAATGATCGCATTTCTGCTTTCAGTCAGACTCATCTTCCCTATATACAGCATCAGCGGTGTATAGTTCATGGAGGCAAAAGGGAGCAGCCGAATGATTCTTTCCATATTATCCGGAAAAAAGCTTAATGGAATCAATGCGCCGGAGAAAAATTGCAGGACTGCCGACATTGCCATGTTCAATCCAAAAAAATAGGTTGTATAAAAGGAAAACAGACCGAAAAGGAATCCAAAATAAAACATGCATAAAAATCCCAGAAAAACACTGACAAAATACAGAACAAGATTCATTACTGCCGGTTTTCCGGCAAAACCGGTCACCATAAAAAACAGAAAAAAAGGAATTACCTGAAACAGAAAATTTCCGGCCAGATCTCCCATATTTTCTGAAAGCTTTATCAGTCTATAGCTGATGGGGCGGATCAGCTGTATCGAAATGCTTCCATCCGTTACATCGCCTGCTATATTCAGAGCAGTCGGCCCACTGATTCCCGTAATAATCCCGGTCAGAAAGTTAATCGTTATATATACTTTCATCTCTTCAAATGTAAATCCCTGTATTTCCAGAGTCATACTCGATTGAAAAATCGCCCGCCACAGATAATATGTAACCAGAACAGTGAAAAAACGGCTTACCAGTCTTATAAAGAATGCTCCTCTGTATGCCATATTGCGTTTCACGGTATTAGCGATAAAGGGAGAATAACAGCTAATTTTCATCGTTTTCATCTAATTTCCTCCCGGTAAATATCTGCTTAACTGTTTCTGTCAGCTCTCCCTTCTCCTGCAAAATTTCCAGCCCATCATCAAATATGATCTTCCCATCGTCAATAATGATGATATGCCGGCAGAGCCTTTCAATATCCGTCATATCGTGCGTCGTCAGAATAATGGTTGTTCCAAAATTCCGGTTCAGCTCACGAATCGCTTTCCGCATCTTATCCTTTACGACCACATCAAGACCAATGGTCGGTTCATCCAGGTACAGCACTTTCGGATTATGTATGATTGCCGCCGCTATATCGGCACGCATACGCTGGCCAAGTGAAAGGGTTCTTACCGGATCACTTTCAAATTCTCTTATTCCCAATATGTCATTTATAAATTCCATTCTGTTTTTGTAATCAAAATCCGACACCTGATATATCCCTTTCAACACTGTAAAGGATTCAACCAAAGGCAGATCCCACCATAACTGTGTTCTCTGCCCGAAAACCACTCCTATATCCTGCGCATTTTTTTGCCTGTTTCTGTATGGTTCAATGCCGTTCACGTAACATGTCCCGCTTGTCGGCACTAAAATTCCGGTCAGCATTTTTATTGTAGTGGATTTACCGGCGCCATTTTTGCCGATGAACCCGACAATCTCTCCGTTCTCTATCTGAAACGATACATTTTCAACAGCTTTTTTCACTATCTTTTCGTTGAAAAGTAACGATTTTACAGTGCCTCTTAATCCCGGTTCCTTCCTGCTGACTTTAAATTCCTTTGACAACTGCATTGCTGTAATAACAGTGCTCATTTCTCTGCTCCTATGACACTATTTTCGTATTTTCCGGATTTCATTTTCACAAAGCCTCCTTCAGCAAAAAATAAACCCTTTCCGCGCTTTCGAAGGCCTTTTCGATGCATTCCAGAATACCTCTTTCAAAAAAGAGGCCATTCAGACATTCCTCGTGGATGAACGAAATCCTTTTCCGTTCCAGCCAGTCCCGCAGGACCTCATCTGCTTCCGGATAATGCGGCCTTTTATATTTTTCTCCCCGAACCTCCAGTAAGCCCGCTTCGTTAAATTCTTCGATCACTTCTGTCGCAGACCATTTATTATCCAGAATATGATTGCGGATTCTCTCCATCCCCGCCGCGTCTGGATGATAGATGTTCAGCCCGTACTTACAGCCATCCAGAGAAGCGTCAAAAAAGAAGCCGGGCATATTTTTTCCGTCTTTATTCAGCCAGAATCTCAAATAAAAATACTCCTTCATGGGCTCGCTCCGGCAGAATCTGGCGTCATTGTATGCGGAAGATATACACTGCCGTCTTCCGCTTAATAAATCGCTGTCCATCCAGTCAAAATAGCGGTACAGCTCATCATATAGCGCATCCAGCGGTTCCTTTACGCCTTTCAGATAGAGATGTTCGTTTTCTTTATGCGTATTCCTGGAATTGTCCTTCCGGATCGCTTCGTAGTACCTGACTGTCGCTTCGTTAAACCCATGAAACGTCTCCATCCCCTGAAATAGATGTGCCGATATATGTGTCGACTTCATATCTCCTCTTTTTCCTATTCTTCCCACTTCATCTGCCCGTCCTCAATGCCCATTTTTCTGCATTCCGCACAGACACGCTCCTTTTCTTCTTCACTGCCGATCCTGTATTTGAGAATTTTATCCTTGAATACGATATACTTTTCATTTCCCGCCTTGAAATCAACGAACCAGTTTCCTCCGTTTTGAGGATCTGACAGCATCACCCTGGACAGCTGCTCGGGAAGGTCCTTTTTATCGCTGGTGAAAAAAAGCGCCGTCCAGTATCTGGGTTTCCCTCCGGTATTCCACAATTCGACTTTATGCACATTCAAAAGATCAATGATCCGGTCGTCCGTTATGCTTTCCTTGATCAGGATGCCTTCGTATATTTCCCGTCTTTTTTCCTGAATCGCGTTGTTTCCACAGCTGTGAACCTCCTTTACTGCGCTCAGCGTCAATTCATCCTTCAGCAGCACATCCATGGAAACATGGAAGATTCCTCCCAAAATCAGCAGCTTCTCCGTTTCTGGCAGGGCGATGTCCGCCTCCCACTTCGATATCGACTGCCTGCTCACGCCGCAGGCTTCCGCCAGCTTTTCCTGCGTCATCCCGTTCCTTCTTCTCAGCTCCACTATTTTTTCAGACAGCTTCATGCAGACCACCTCCTGAATTCACTGCCTCTATTGTATCCGATAATCATTCCGCCGGCCACCAATTCCGACGTTCTTTTTGGCAACCTGCGGTTTCCCATACTGTTAAAAAAGACCCCCGGGAAAATCCCGGAGGTCTTTATAGTTCGTACAGTTTTAATTACTCGATAACGGTAGCAACACGGCCGGATCCAACAGTACGTCCGCCTTCACGGATAGCGAAGGTAAGACCCTGCTCCATAGCGATGGGATGGATCAGCTCGATGGTCATCTCAACGTTGTCGCCAGGCATGCACATCTCGGTTCCCTCAGGCAGGTTGCAGACACCGGTAACGTCGGTGGTTCTGAAGTAGAACTGAGGACGATAGTTGTTGAAGAAAGGAGTGTGACGTCCGCCTTCATCCTTGGTCAGAACGTAAACCTGAGCGGTAAACTTCTTGTGGCAGGTAACGCTGCCGGGCTTAGCAAGAACCTGTCCTCTTTCGATTTCGGTTCTCTGAACACCACGAAGCAGAGCGCCGATGTTATCACCAGCCTGAGCCTCATCCAGCATCTTACGGAACATTTCGATACCGGTAACAACGGTCTTCTTGGTCTCTTCCTTGATACCAACGATTTCAACTTCCTCGTTCAGGTGCAGAGTTCCGCGCTCTACTCTACCGGTAGCAACGGTACCACGTCCGGTAATGGTGAACACGTCCTCGACAGGCATAAGGAAAGGCTTGTCCGTGTCACGCTGAGGATCGGGAACGTACTCGTCAACGGCATCCATCAGCTCAAGGATCTTGTCGCCCCATTCGCTGCTGGGATCTTCCAGAGCCTTCAGAGCGGAACCCTGAATGATCGGGGTGTCATCGCCCGGGAACTCATACTCGTTCAGCAGGTCTCTGATCTCCATCTCAACCAGCTCAAGCAGCTCAGGATCGTCAACCATATCGCACTTGTTCATGAACACTACAATATAAGGAACGCCTACCTGACGGGACAGAAGGATGTGCTCCTTGGTCTGAGCCATAACACCGTCGGTAGCGGCTACAACCAGGATAGCGCCGTCCATCTGAGCAGCACCGGTGATCATGTTCTTAACGTAGTCAGCGTGTCCAGGGCAGTCAACGTGAGCGTAGTGTCTCTTGTTGGACTCGTACTCAACGTG
>DWWS01000016.1 GCA_019119595.1 Candidatus Eisenbergiella merdavium
CCTTCTGATAAATAAGACAGGCAGAAAAAGGATAAACGCGATCTTTCTGTCTGTCTTATTTTATCCACATATAAAAAATTTAAATTTCGTCACTTTTCACAACCGTCAAATATAGGGTGTGAACAGTAACGAGCTTAGTATATTATATGCATTCTGACAACATTTAAAAAGTTGTTCAAAAATGCAAAAATCCTCTTTCTTCCCGAAAGGACATCTGTTGTAGTATCTTGACAAAATTATCCTTTCTTTTGTATAGTTTACTATATAAAATATCATTCAATTTCAAGTCCTGATTCATTCAAAAAGTAAAATATGCATAAAATTTACAGGACAGAAAAGCCTTTGAAAGATGAAATGCCGCCTGTCGGCGGCGGAAAGCGAGGCGGGCGAAGCCCGAGGCTTCGCCCTGGGAATTTGTCCTTCGGCCAAATTCCTATGAATCAAATGCCGCCTTACGGCGGCGGAAAGAGAGGCGGAAGACGGCCGCGCCGTCTTCCTGGAAGAAGCGCTTGCGCGCTTCTTCGCTGAAATCAAGTGCCGCCTGTCGGCGGCAGAAAGAGAGGTAGTGGAAATGAAAATGTCGTTTCGATGGTATGGGGATTCTGATCCGATTTCTCTGGAATACATATCGCAGATTCCGGGAATGCATTCGATCGTATCCGCGGTGTACGACGTGAAGCCGGGAGAGGTATGGCCGGAGGAATCCCTGGCGAAGATGAAGGCGGACTGCGAGGCGCACGGGCTGGTGTTCGATGTGGTGGAGTCCATTCCGGTGTCCGAGGATATCAAGCTGGGAACGGAGAAGAGGGACGCACATCTGGAGGCTTATTGCGAGAACGTGCGCCGCTGCGCGAAATACGGCGTGAAGTGCGTGACCTACAATTTCATGCCGGTCTTTGACTGGACACGCACTCAGTTGGACAAGAAGGCGGCGGACGGCTCCACCAGTCTTGTCATGTACTGGGAGCAGATGCAGGGGCTTGACCCGCTGAAGGACGACATCCACCTGCCGGGCTGGGATGCCAGCTACAGCCAGGAGGAGGTGCGCGGCCTGATCCAGGCGTATGGCGCGCTGGGAGAGGAAGGCCTGTGGAAGAACATCGAGATCTTTCTGAAAAAAGTGATCCCGGTAGCCGAGGAATGCGGTGTGGTCATGGCTCTTCATCCGGACGATCCGCCCTATCCGATTTTTGGCCTGCCCAGGGTGATCACCTGTGAGGAAAATCTGGACCGCTATCTTTCTATCGTGGATTCTCCCTCCAACGCCCTCTGCCTGTGCACCGGCTCGCTGGGCTGCGCGAAGTCCAACGACATTCCCGCCATGGTGAGAAAATATTCCGAAATGGGACGCATTGGCTTCATGCACATGAGAAATGTGAAGATCATGGAGGACGGCTCCTTTGAGGAACGGGCGCATCTGTCCTCCTGTGGATCTCTGGACATGTACGAGATCACGAAGGCTCTGGTGGAAACGGGCTTTGACGGCTATGTGCGGCCGGATCACGGGCGCATGATCTGGGGAGAAACGGGCAAGCCGGGCTACGGGCTTTATGACCGGGCGCTGGGAGCGGCTTACCTGAACGGTCTGTTCGAAGCCTGTGAGAAGGAACTGGAGAACAGGGACTGCCGGAAATGATTTTATGAGGGGAGTAAGGGACTATGAAAGTAAGAAAAAAGATGCGTGCCTGCGCGCTTCTGCTGGTACTGACTCTGGCGGCCGGACTGATGGCGGGCTGCGGGGCGTCCTCCGGGGACAACAGGCAGATCATCCGGATCGGCCATAACCAGTCAACCAACCACCCGACGCATATCGCGCTGCTTGCTTTTGAGGAATTCATCGAAAGCAAACTGGGAGACAAGTATAACGTGGAGGTTTTCCCAAGCGAGCTGCTGGGCTCACAGAACGAAATGGTTCAGCTGACGCAGACCGGAGCCATCAATTTCTGCGTGGCCTCCAATTCTCTGCTGGAAACCTTCAGTGAAAACTATACCCTGTTCAATCTGCCGTATCTGTTCGCGTCCAGCGAGGCGTATCATGCGTCCATGGACGACGAGAGCATCACGGGCCCGATCTTTGAATCCACCAGGCAGGCCGGCTTTGAGGCGGTGACCTGGCTGGACGCCGGAACGAGAAATTTCTATACGGTGAACACGCCCATCGAGACGGTCGCCGATCTGAAGGGGCTTAAGATCAGGGTGCAGCAGTCCCCCACCAACGTGGAAATGATGGACAGGCTGGGCGGCTCCGCCACGCCCATGGGCTTCGGAGAGGTATACACCTCCCTCCAGTCCCACATCATCGACGGCGCTGAAAACAATGAAATGGCGCTGACGGACAACGGACACGGCGACGTGTGCAAATATTATTCCTACGACATGCACCAGATGATCCCGGATATCCTGATCGGAAACAACGATTTCCTGGAAGGACTAAGCAGTGAGGAGCGCGCCATTTTTGACGAGGGCTTTGCGCTGGTGAACCAGGTACAGCGGGAGGAATGGGTGGAAGCGGTCGAAAATGCGAAGGACAGAGCCCAGAACGAGCAGGGCGTGACCTTCCTCTATCCGGATACGGAGCCGTTCAAGGAAGCCTGCCTGCCCATGCATGAACAGATGCTTGGAAATTACCCGGATCTGGTGCCGATCTACGATGCGATCCAGGCATACAACCAGCAGTATCCGGCGGAAGAATCATAAGGGGGGAGCGGGAAATGAAAGCGTTGAGAGAAATTCTGAATAAAATCCTGAACGTGCTTGCAGGCGTCAGCTTTATCGCCATGGTCGCGCTGACCTGCTGGCAGGTGTTCACCCGTTACGTTCTGCAGAATCCGTCGTCCTGGTCTGAGGAGCTGGTCTCCTACCTGTTCGCCTGGGCCAGCCTTCTGGGAGCGTCCCTCGTTACGGGAGAACGCGGTCACATGAACATCCCGATCGTGGTGGAACGCATGGGAAAGACAGCGCAGAAGGGATTTGCCATTTTCGGTGAACTGGTGGCGTTCGCCTTCTGCGCGATCATCCTGGTTTACGGAGGGATCCAGATCACGAATCTTGCCATGGGACAGATGACGTCCGCGCTGGGCGTCCCGGTGGGAATCTTCTATGTGGTGCTCCCTCTGTGCGGTGTGCTGAACATGATCTATACCGTGCTGAATATCGTGGATATCAGCAAAGGGAAGTATGAGGGGAAAAAGGAGGAATAACGGGCTATGGCAATGCAGTCATTGTTGATCATTATTGTAATTCTGGCAGTTCTTCTGATCATCGGGGTGCCGATTTCCTACGCCATCGGTATTTCCTCTTTGGTCTGTATCCTGCAGACGGTATCGCTGGACGTTTCCGTTGTAACGGGCGCGCAGCGGATCTTTGTGGGGATGAGTAAATTCAGCCTGACGGCGATCCCGTTTTTCATCCTGGCGGGCAACCTGATGAACCAGGGCGGAATCGCGAAGCGGCTGGTGGATTTTGTTATGGCGATCCTGGGCAAGCTGCCCGGCGCGCTGCTGGTGACGAACGTGGGCGCGAACGCTCTGTTCGGCGCCATTTCCGGATCGGCCTCCGCGGCTGCGGCTGCGGTGGGAAGCATGGTGGAAAAGGGAGAAGAGGAGCAGGGCTATGACAAGGCGCTGTGCGCGGCCACCAACGGCGCGTCCGCACCGGCCGGACTTCTGATCCCGCCATCCAACGCTCTGATCACCTATTCCCTTGCGGCAGGCGGCACGTCCGTAGCGGCTCTTTTCATGGCCGGATATATCCCCGGCATCCTCTGGGCCATCTGCTGTATGGTGGTTGCCATCCTGATCGCGAAGAAAAAAGGATATAAGGGACTTCCCGGGAAATTTGACTGGAAAAATTTGGGAGTGTGCACCCTGCGCGCGATCCCGGCCCTGTCTCTGATTGTCGTGGTCATCGGCGGGATCATCGGCGGCGTCTTCACCGCGACGGAAGGCTCCGCCATCGCCGTGGTTTATGCGCTGATCCTTGGAATATGCTACAAAAACATCACCTGGAAATCCTTCTGGAACATCGTGGTGGAGAGCGCGAAGATGAGCGGCATGGTTGTTTTTCTCATCGGCGTATCCAACATTCTCGGCTGGGTCATGTCCTTCACTCAGATCCCGCAGGCCATTTCCGAGGCGCTGCTGGGCCTGACGCATAATCCGATCATCATCCTGCTGATCATGAACGTGATCCTGCTGATCGCCGGAACCTTTATGGACGTTACGCCGGCTATCCTGATCTTCACCCCTCTGTTCCTCCCGGTCGTCAAGACCTTTGGAATGGATCCCGTGCAGTTCGGCCTGATCCTGGTTTATAACCTCTGCATCGGCAACATCACGCCGCCGGTAGGAAATACGCTGTTCGTCTCCATCAAGGTGGGGCGGACCACCCTTTCCAAGGTTATGCCGTACATGCTTCAGTATTATATCGCGATCCTGGTGGGCCTGCTGCTGGTTACCTATATTCCGGCCGTTTCCATGTGGCTGCCGCAGATGGCCGGCCTGACCTGAGCGGAATAAAGAGAAAGCCGCTTCAAAAGACAGCTTTTTAAGCCGGTTTATATGAAAAGACAGTCTTTTTTGCAAAAGTGCATGCGAAAAAGGCTGTTTTTCCATTTTCGATGTTTTTTCATTTCCCATTGACAAACGGGCCACAGTTCAGTATAGTGTTCCTGTAAAACACTACTAAAGATGCCAAAGCGCCTGAAAAGGCGCGGTCGGGACAGAGGGCTTTGCGCCGATCAGGCGCAGAACCCGGACAGGGAGGTACACATGGACGATATGGTTTATGTGGAACGGCTGACGGCGTTCGGCCTGACCAGACAGGAGGCTTCCATTTACCTGTGCCTGTACAAAAACGGCACGCTGACGGGCTACGAGGCGGCCAAGCTGACCGGAATTTCCCGCTCCAACGTATATAACGCGCTGGCGGGCCTTGCGGAGAAGGGCGCGGCCTACCTTCTGGAGGGAAGCAGCAGCCGTTACATGGCGGTTCCGATCGGAGAGCTGTGCGACAATAAGCTCAGGGCGCTGGCGGAAGCGGGCAGATGGCTGGAGCAGAATATGCCGACGGCGGTTCAGCCTGCCGAGGGCTATATCACCATCGTAGGGGAGCAGCAGATTCTGGATAAGATGCACCACATGCTGGAAGAGGCGGGAAAGCGGATCTATCTGGCGGCCTCCTCGGAATGGGTCGCCCGTTTCGCGCCGGAGCTTTCCCTTCTGCTTGCCAAAAGGATCAAGGTGGTCCTGTTATCGGACAGAGAGCCGGAAGGGCTGAAGGGCGCGGTTTTTTACCGGACAGAAGGGAAGGCGGAGCAGGTACGCCTGATCGAGGATTCCCGATACGTCCTGACCGGGGAGCTGACCGGGAGCCGTCAGGACATCTGCCTGTATACGGGACAGCGGGTGCTGGTGGACGCCCTGAAGGAGGCCATGCGCAACGAAATAAAGCTGATCGAGCTGACAGGAAAGAAAAAGAAGACAAAAGGAGAAGCAGGATGAACCGTAAGATGCCATTTGTGACAAAGGAACAGATTGAAGAAATTGTAAAAAAATATCCCACCCCCTTTCATATCTATGATGAAAAGGGCATCCGGGAAAACGCGGAAAGACTGAAGCAGGCCTTTTCCTGGAATCCGGGCTACAAGGAATTTTTCGCGGTGAAGGCCACGCCCAATCCGTTTCTGATCGATATTTTAAGAGACTACGGCTGCGGCTGCGACTGCTCCTCCAAAACGGAGCTGATGCTGTCGGAGGCCATGGGCGTGAAGGGAGAGGATATCATGTTTTCCTCCAACGACACGCCCGCCGAAGAATTTGCCTATGCGGCCAAAATCGGCGCAACCATCAACCTGGACGATATCACCCATATCGATTTTCTGGAGGGCATCCTGGGAAAGCTTCCGGAAACCATAAGCTGCCGCTATAATCCGGGCGGCTTGTTCAAGATCAGCAACAGCATCATGGACAATCCCGGAGACGCTAAATACGGCTTCACCACGGAGCAGATGTTCGAGGGCTTCCGCATCCTGAAGGAAAAGGGCGTGAAGCACTTCGGCATTCACGCCTTTCTTGCGAGCAATACCGTGACCAACGCCTATTATCCCATGCTGGCAAAGGAGCTGTTTGAGCTTGCTGTGGAGCTGAAAAAACAGACCGGAGCGGATATCCGCTTCATCAACCTGTCCGGCGGAATCGGAATCCCCTACCGCCCGGATCAGGAGCCCAATGATATCCTTGAGATCGGAGAGGGCGTGCGGCGCGCTTACGAGGAGATTCTGACCCCCGCGGGCATGGGAGACGTGGCGATCTACACCGAGCTGGGCCGCTTCATGATGGGCCCCTACGGCCACCTGATCACGAAGGTGATCCATGAAAAGCACACCCACAAAGAGTACCTGGGCTGCGACGCCTGCGCCGTAAACCTGATGCGCCCCGCCATGTACGGCGCGTACCATCACATCACCGTGCTGGGAAAGGAAAACGTGCCCTGCGACCACAAATACGACGTGACCGGCTCCCTCTGCGAAAACAACGACAAATTCGCCATTGACCGCATGCTTCCGGAGGTTACGGTGGGAGACTATCTGGCCATCCATGACACGGGCGCGCATGGCTTCTCCATGGGCTACAACTACAACGGAAAGCTCCGTTCTGCTGAGATATTGCTAAAGGAAAACGGCGAGGCACAGCTTATCCGCCGCGCGGAGACGCCGAAGGATTATTTCGCCACCTTCGACTGCTTTGATATTTATCAGAAATTTGACTGGAACGTCTGAGAGAGCGGATCAGCTGTTTTCACAGACAGACCGGCCGGCTGCTTCTGTTTGGAGCATGCCGGTCGGTTTTGCGTTAAGATGGCAGGCGGACGGCATACCTGGTGGAACGGCCATCTGCCGGGACGAAGGCCCTGGGTTCAGAGGCTTAACGCCCTGTCCACCAGAATAACGGATAACAGGAAAAAGAGTGCGCCGGCTCCCAGATAATAGACCGGATCAAAAACGGACCAGAAAACAGCGGGCATGGCCGCAAAGCAGGAAAAGCCGCTGACGAGCCGGTAACAGCTGTTGATCAGAAAATTTGCGGCAAAGAACAGGAGCACGGAAAAGCCTGCTCCTTGTCTGGAGTTCTCCAGAATAGTACGCGCAAGGAGTACCGCAAGGAAACCGCTGGTGATGAGCTGAAACCAGAGCAGAAAGCCTTTTACGAAAATCGGAATCAGCATGCTCCAGTATCCGGAAGAAGGAGACAGAAGATAAAGCAGCGAATTGATCATTTCTTCCGGCGTCTGGAGAGAAACGGCGGCATCCCAGGTAAGCAGGGCGATGATCAGCAGAAAGAGAAAGCCCACGGCCAGAGACGCGGCGAACAGGACAAACAGATATATCGCCTGCAGTCCTGCGGCCAGGAGCCTTGCGCCCAGAATCTGCAGGGTGGATCGGGGAACCATCCAGATAAGACGGCTCTGCCCTGTCTTCAGCTCCCGGTTCAGAAGAAGGATACTTTCCACACCGATGAAAAAAGGGCTGACGGCCATGCAAAAAAAGGCCAGAACCATGGGAATGCCTATAATAGCATCGTCCCGGAACAGGATCCATCCCAATAGGGCTGCCACAGGAAAAAAAGCGGCAGCAGAGGTCAGAACGGTCAAAATTCCTGCCTGTTTTCGGATTTCATATTTGATCAGCTTAATCATTTTCTCAATATTCCTCCATTTAAGAAGAAACGCGTTCGCGCCGGCGGCGAGAAGCAGGTTTTGGTCAATACAGCTCCCGGTACAGCTCGGCGACGGATTTCCCGCCCCGTTCCCGTTCTGCCTCCGGGTCTGCGGTGCAGATCAGCCTTCCGTTTTTCAGAAAGAAAACCTGATCCATAAAGCTTTCGACCTCATCCAGCAGGTGGGTGGAGATAACGAAGGCGTTCGTTTCATCTGCCGTTTCCAGGATCAGGGACACGATCTCCTCCCGCGCTTTATAGTCGATCCCATTCAGCGGTTCATCCAGCAGATACAGCCGTGCCCTTCGGGAGAGAGCGGCTGCGATACGCAGCTTTGCGTTCATTCCGCTGGAAAGCTTCCGCACCCTTTCCTGCTCCGAAAGCGCCAGTCTCTGCAGGAGCATCTGGAATCTGTCCCGGTCGAAATCCGGGAAAAAATCCGCATAATACTTTCCCACATCTGAAACCCGCATATAATCATAGAAAACGGATTCCGCTGGCAGATAGGAGATGAGGGCGCGATCCTGCCAGGACAGGGGATGCCCCTGAAAAAGGAGCCGGCCCCGGGACGGCTTTGTAAGCCCTGCCGCCATTTTCAGCAGAGTGGTTTTGCCGCCCCCGTTTTCTCCCAGAAGGCCGTAGATCTTTCCGGGTTCCAACGTGAGCGAAAGCCCGGAAATCGCAGCTTTTCTTCCATAATGCTTGTCAAGCAAGATACATTCCAGCATAGCGATTCTCCTTTTCAATGATTTTCCGGTTCGGCCGTCGAACCCGTATCCGTACCGCCGGCTGACCCCGTATCCGGATATGCGGCGATCCGGGAAAGGATATCCTCCTTTGAAAAGCCCAGTCCGGCCATTTCCTGCATGAAGCCGTCAAGAAGCTGTGAGGCCCGTTCCTGCTTCAGCGAAGCAAAAATGGTTTCATCCTCGGAAACGAAAGTCCCAATCCCCCGTCTGGTAAAGCAGTAGCCCATGTCCTCCAGCTCCCGGTATATGCGGGCGGCTGTATTCTGATTGATCCTGTAATGTACGGCCAGCTCCCGGCTGGAGGGCAGCCTGTCTCCGGGCCTGAGCTTTCCCTGTATGATTTTTTTCTCCAGATCACGGATGACCTGAAGGTAGATGGGAATTTCCGTAATATATTCCATTCTTTTCCTTTCCGTCTGCGCGCGTAGAGCGGACTGTACCGGAGCTTTATTAAATAGAAGTGCACCAGTGACATAGGTATATAGTACACTATTGCATAATGGCTGTCAAGCCAGGCTGAAAGAAATTTTGAACAAATATTTGCGGCTTGGAGGCTTTCTCATCGTTGCACTGGGAAATTTCGACGAACGTTCCCTGTCTGTGGAAGCGGTCTACAATTATCTGAGCTGGCTGGAAGAGGCCTTTGTCATCTGCCGCGCTATGCTGGAAAATATCGTCTATTTTGAGCTGCGGCAGAGAGGCTATGAGGTTTATAGCGGATAAATCAACGGCGTTAAGATCGGCGGACATAAACGCAAAAAACAGCCCTTCCTTACCGGAGGGCTGTTTTTTGTGTGAAACTCTTTCAATCAAAAATGCCGATGGCCGGACTCGAACCGGCATGGTTTCCCGCCGCATTTTGAGTGCGGTGCGTCTGCCAATTCCGCCACATCGGCAGATTAAATTCTAATCTGAGGCCTGAGCCGTCAGAACCGTCTATTATAATAGCATACCTTCGGAAGGAAGACAAGATAAATTTGAATCGCGTTTGAGAATCGTTTGAAAATTACGTAGCCTCTTTACAAAAAAGAAATATAGTGATATCATGATGATATCAAAAAGAAATACTATTTACATAAATAAAAAGGAGGAGAAGATTTATGGAAGAAAAAGTTTTGCTTCACAAAAAGAAAGGGATGCTGGTGCTGATCCTGACGCTTGCCCTGTATCTGGCCGCAGCGGCCGGATGCGGCTTCGGCGCGATGATATTGGAGAGAGGAGGAAATCCGGCGCTTCTTGTGGTAAGCATCATCTGGCTGTGCATCGGGTGGATTCCCTGGTGCGGGCTGAAGGTTCTGAAGCCTCAGGAGGCCATGGTACTGACTCTGTTCGGAAAATATATCGGAACGCTGAAGAACGAGGGCTTCTATTTTGTGAACCCGTTCTGTACGTCGGTAAATCCTGCGGCCGATACGCGGCTGAATCAGAGCGGGGACGTGGACAACGGCACGCTGAAGGCTTCGGCGGCTTCCAGGTGGAATATGGGAACGGCGGAGAAGGGAACGCAGGGTACGGGAAAGAAGATATCGCTGAAGATCATGACGCTGAACAACAACCGCCAGAAGATCAACGACTGTCTGGGTAATCCGGTGGAGATCGGGATCGCGGTCATGTGGCGGGTGGTGGATACGGCAAAGGCTGTATTCCAGGTGGACAATTATAAGGAATATCTTTCCCTTCAGTGCGATACCGCGCTGAGAAACATTGTGAGAATCTATCCATACGATACGGCTCCTGATGTGGATACCACCGGAGACGGGATCGCGGATGAGGGAAGCCTGCGCGGCTCCAGCGAGGTGGTTGCGGCCAGGATCCGCAAGGAGATTCAGGAGCGCGTGGAGGAGGCCGGGCTGGAGATCCTGGAAGCAAGGATCACCTATCTGGCCTATGCTCCGGAGATTGCGGCTGTCATGCTGCAGAGACAGCAGGCTTCGGCCGTCGTGGACGCCAGGAAGATGATCGTGGACGGCGCGGTCGGTATGGTGGAGATGGCGCTGGAGCGTCTGAACGAAAACGGGGTTGTCGAGCTGGATGAAGAAAGGAAGGCTGCCATGGTATCCAATCTGCTTGTCGTCCTTTGCGGAAACAGGGACGCCCAGCCGGTTGTGAATTCTGGAAGCCTGTACTGATATGGCAGACAGCAGAGAAAAGAAGCAGATCCCCCTTCGGCTTTCCGCAAAGCTGTACGACGCCCTTGCAGCCTGGGCGGAGGATGACTTCCGCTCGGTCAACGGACAGATCGAGTATCTTTTGACCGAGTGCGTGCGGCAGAGGAAAAAGAACGGGAAATACGTTCCGGAGCATCTGGATGAGCCTCCGGAGCTTGATATCTGAAAGCAGCCTGCAAAAGCGGGGCGTCCGGCGAAAGCCGGGCGTCCTGCTTTTATGCGAAAAGACGGCAGTTAAAAAAATCTTAATTATGAAATTTCGACAGGATATGCTATAATAGCTTTCATGGGCGTATGCCGCCTTTTGCTTGCGGCCCGTCTTTTTTCAAAAAATATCGGAATGGATGAGGATATGGAAACAAAGGGAAGACCTGTGATACAGGTGAAAAATCTGTACAAGCTTTACCAGGTTGGAGACAGCTATGTGAAGGCGCTGGACGGCGTGAATCTGGAGATTTATAAAGGAGAATTCTGCTCCATTGTAGGCACCTCAGGCTCCGGCAAGTCCACCCTGCTGAACATGCTTGCCGGGCTGGAAAAGCCCACCAGGGGCGAGATCATCATCGCCGGGGAGCATATGGAGAATAAGACGGAAAATCAGCTCGTCCGATTCCGGCGGGAGCACATCGGCTTTATTTTTCAGTCCTTCAATCTGCTTGGGACCATGAATGCCGTGGAGAATGTGGCGCTCCCGCTCACCTTTCAGGGGGTGGACAGGGACGTGCGGCTGAAGCGGGCTTCCAGGCTTCTTGACCTTGTAGGACTGAAGGAGCACAAGAAGCACCGCCCCACGCAGATGTCCGGCGGCCAGCAGCAGCGAGTGGGCGTCGCCCGTGCGCTTGTGGTGAATCCCGAGATCATTTTTGCGGACGAGCCTACCGGAAATCTGGATTCCCATACCTCGAAGGACGTGATGGAGCTGATGCAGCGTGTGGTACGGGAGCAGAAGCAGACGCTGGTTATGGTAACGCATGATAATTACCTTGCAGGCTTTGCGGACAGGATCTTTCATATCATCGACGGGCAGATCGTGCAGATCGAGGACAACAGGCAGAATAAAAGGGCGGAGACAGAATAATGGAGGAAATGATGAACAGAAGAAAAATGAGGGGATTGATCATGGGCTGCCTTGCGGCCGCGGCGACGGCTCTTGTGCTGGCAAGGCCCATGGACGGAACACAGACGGTTTATGCCACCAGCGGCAATACGACGGAAAGGGTGGAACGATCTTCCGACCGGGTGATCACGGACGACGACCGGGCGGAAGCGGACGCGCAGCTGAAGTATCATGTGGACAGCATCCTGAAGCGGACGAATCCGGATGAGTACACGCTTCAGAAGCTGAACGATACGCTTTACAGCGCTTATTATTATATCGCCAATTCCGAGCTGTCGGTGAGCGAGCTCTGGAGCTATGTTTCCGAAATGAAGGGAAAGCTGGACGCCGTGGTTCCCGACGTATCTGTGACGAAGCCCACGACGGAATTCCTTCAGCTGGGAGACAACTGGGAGACGCCTACGGTCCGCTATGGACAGCAGGTGTCCATCGTGCTTCCCATCATCAACCTGGGAAGCGAGGAGCTGACGGATCTGGTGGTGAGCCCGGTGGTTTCCAACGATGTGGCCGTCTGGCCCTTTGAGCCGTCCGCAACTGGTTTTGGCCAGTCCTTTGCCGAGATTCCCGGGAATCCGTTCGGCGGCAGCTATGAAGCGGGCATGTTCGCAAGGAGAGAGCTGACCTGGCAGTTTACGGTCAGAGAGGATGTCCTGACCGGATATTATCCTCTGCCTTTTGAGATCTGGTATACCAAAGAGGGCGTCCGCTGCGAGGAGCCGGTAACGCTGACCGTGTACATTTATACGGAGGGTAAGCCCGGAGCAGGATATATCGGAGGAGACGCATCCATGGTGGAATCCAAGCCAAGGATCATCGTGACCGGATTTGAGACGGATCCGGGTGAGGTTTATGCGGGAGATACCTTCATGGTAACGATCCATGTGAAAAACACCTCTCAGGATCAGGCCGTCACCAACGTGCTGTTCGATATGCAGGCCGTGGAGAGCGGAACGGAGGCGAACACCACCTACGCGGTTTTCCTTCCCACGTCAGGCTCCAGCTCCGTATATACGGAACGGATAGGGGCAGGCAGCGAATTTGATATCAATATCGAGATGACGGCGAAAACGGATCTGTCTCAGAAGCCCTATGTGCTTACCGTAAACATGAAATATGACTCAGGGAAGAACATTGACCTGACGGATGCGGCGAAGGTTTCCATTCCTGTGCTTCAGAAGGCCCGTTATGATACGGGGGACATTCAGGTGATGCCCTCCAGCCTGTCCGTGGGAAATCAGTCCAATGTGATGTTCAGCATTTACAATATGGGAAAGACCACCTTCTACAACCTTCAGGTAAAATATGAAGGCGATTTTGTGGAGGGCGGGGATACCTTCCTCGGAACGCTGAAGCCGGGAGAGACGGCGAACGTTGACTCCATGCTGACGGCAAGTGCGCCCTCCGCGGGAGGAACGGTAAAAGCACTGGTCACCTTTGAGGATGAATCCGGCAATCCGGTGAGCTTCGAACGTGAATTTGCCCTGGACGTTTATGAGGAAGTGTACGAGGAGCCTGTGATCCCGGAGGATATGATCCCGGTCGAGGAGGGGCCTGATGTCAGGCTCATGATCGGGATTGCGGCTGCGGCTGCCGCGGTTGTCGTGATCCTTGTGGTCGTCGTGATCCGGAAGAAAAAGAAAAAGGCGGCGGCTCTGAAGCTTGAGGACGATTTCCTGAATGGCCTTGGAGAGGATAAAAAGGACTGAGGAGCATTGGTGCGGGTATGAAATTTTTGGATTTGCTCAGACTGAGCAGCAGCAGCCTTCTGAAGCGGAAGGTCCGTACGATACTGACCGTGCTTGGCGTAACCATCGGAGTTGCCTCTATCGTGGTCATGGTTTCCCTGGGCCTTGGACTGAATAAGTCCTCCATGGAGCAGATGGAATCCTATGGAAGCCTGACCGCGATCACGGTCTATGAGCCTGGGAGCTATTATTCCATCGGCGCCTCGGACAGCTCGGATACGGCGGAGGAGGAAAAGCGGCTGGACGACGCTCTGGTGGAGTCCATCCGGCAGCTTCCCCATGTGGAAATGGTTTCCCCCATTCTGAATGTCAGCATTCTTGCGCGCTGCGGCATTTATGAAAGCCATATCTATGTGCAGGGGATGAGCGCGGAGGCCTTTGAGGCGATGAAGATTCCCCTTGGAGAAGGACATTATCCGGACGGAAAGGACGGAACGCTGGAATTTTTTTACGGAAATATGGCGCTCCAGAGCTTTTATGTGTCCAGCACGGGTTCCTATCCCTACTATGAGAAGGGAGAGCTTCCGGACATTGATCTGATGAAGGATCCGGTATTTTATATTTTTGACATGGATGCCTATTATCAGAGCCGGTCAGGAGGCTCAGGGTCAGGAGGAAGCACGGTAGCCCCGCCTAAGAAATATCTGATCGATACCAGCGGTATGGTGGCGGGGGGAGACGAGGAGTGGAACAGCTACAGCTACGATATATACTGTGAGATCGAATCATTGAAGGCTGAGCTGAAACGGATTTTTAAAAATAAGGCGATTCCCGGTCAGCCCACCACGAAAAGCGGGAAGCCATATAAAGAGATTTTTTACAACCGGATCTATGTGGATGTGGACAGCATAGAAAATGTGGCGCAGGTGCAGAACGCCATCAGTGCCATGGGCTATCAGGCGTCCAGCAATGCGGAATGGGTGGAATCCACTCAGACCCAGTACCAATATGTCCAGCTTGTTCTGGGCGGGATCGGAGCGGTATCCCTGCTTGTCGCGGCCATCGGCATCACCAACACCATGATGATGTCCATTTATGAACGGACGAAGGAGATCGGCATTATGAAGGTGCTGGGCTGTGACCTGAGGAATATCCAGATGATGTTCCTTCTGGAGGCGGGCTATATCGGCCTGATCGGAGGCGTGGTCGGCCTTGCCTTCAGCTATGGGATCTCCGGGTTGATCAACCGGGTGGTGCAGAGCATGGGAAATATGATGACGCTGTCCTATATCCCGCCGTGGCTCGCTCTGGTTTCTCTTGTATTCGCCATACTGGTGGGTATGGTTTCCGGCTTCTTCCCGTCCCTCAGAGCAATGCGTCTAAGCCCTCTGGCGGCGATCCGAAACGAATGATGAGCGGGGAGCCGATCCATTTATCAACTGTCGGCTCCAGCGCATAGGAAAACTCCCGTCCGGTCCCTGTTGGGGATCCGACGGGAGTTTTTTGCGGTCAAACGATATTCCTTTACAGCCCGACGGAGGAAAGAACCGCCTGCGTCGCGCACTGGCCGAGCACGCCTGCACCGATCCAGGTGGGATGGATGTTGTCCACCGTGAACAGGCTCAGGTTCGTATAGTTGATGCCGCAGTTGTAGAAATCGATAACGGAAGCTCCATATGCGCCTGCGATCGCCTTGATCTGGGTATTGAAGTCTGCCACCGTATTGCCGTTCAGGTTTACGGCGGGAGCTCCGGTGTCTCCGTTCATGTCGCAGCGCTCCAGCAGAGTGCAGCAGTAGATGGACGCCGCGGGATAGAGAGCCTTGATCTTCTGAAGCATCAGCTCATAGGCGTCGGTAAATACCATAACCTCGCCCTCTGTCTGAACGCCGGGCGCGCGGAAGCTTCCAAGGGTGCGGCTTCTGGCAAAATCATTGATTCCCATGTAGATGATGATGACGTCCGGGCTGCTTCCGTCCGCGCCCTGCAGATCCACGAGCCGGCGGATGCTGCAGCCGGGAGCGGAGCCGTCAAGCGCGAGGGAATTGCCCGTCACATCCGTATTGGCAGAGGATGCGTTGCGGCACAGCGTCATTCCGGTGTTTGTAAGAAGCTGTCCCCACCAGGTCTGGGAGGCGTTCGGGATATCTCCGTGCTCCGGATAAAAAATGTTGTAATCGGCCGGCATGGTTCCGGTGAAGGTGGAAATGCTGTCTCCAAGGATGGAAACCTTCTTTCCCTGCAGGGAGACGGCGGCGGAA
This sequence comes from Candidatus Eisenbergiella merdavium, assembly GCA_019119595.1. GTDB lineage: Bacteria > Bacillota > Clostridia > Lachnospirales > Lachnospiraceae > Eisenbergiella > Eisenbergiella merdavium. Next base: position 15,695 of record DWWS01000016.1, read on the forward strand.
GGAACAGCCGCAGCGGTCGGTACGGCATCCGCTGTGGGAACAGCACCGGCGGCCGGTACGGCCTCGGCTGCATGAGAGGTGAGAGGGGCCGCGCCAAGGGCCAGCGTCAGGGCCAGTGCTGCGGAAAGCAGAGAGGACTTCAGTATTTTTTTCATATGTAAAAACTCCTTTTGTATGATATGTGTTTCTCACACGGTACCATACGAAAAAGGAGTTTGTCAAGACGGGTGATGAAACCTTTGGGTTACAGGCGGAGCCTTGCGGAACGCATCAGTACAGGAGCGCATTGGTAATATATTCCGCGATCAGCTTTGCGCCTTCCGTATTGGGATGAACGCCGTCACTGGTATACTGATCCAGCTTCTCATAGGTGATGCCGCAGTTGTGAACGTCGATGACCGGATAGCTGTAGGCGGAAGCGATGGTGGCGATTTCCGCGTTGAAGTCTCCAATGGTATTCCCGTTTTTGTTGGTGGCGGGATAGGACTGCGGATATTCGTCCACATCGCCCGCATTGGTTTCCAGGAGCGTGCAGAAATAAATCTCGGCATTGGGATACAGGGCGTTGAGCTTCTGGATCATGAGTTCATAGGCGTCGCAGAAATTGGTGACGATGCCCTCGTCCTGCTGTGAGGGCTCCGTGAACGTGCCAAGCTCCACGCTTCTTAAAAAGTCGTTTGTCCCCATGAAAACGATGAGGATATCCGGAGCGGGACCGTCGTCCCCGGGCGTCAGATCGATCATCCGCTTCGTGCTGCAGCCCGGCGCGCTTCCTGTGGTATCCAGAGAATCTCCGGTGATGGTGGTGTTGGAGGAGGAGGCGTTTGCATTAAGCTCCATTCCCGTCGTGTTCATCATCTGCCACCACCAGGTTTTTTCCACGGTGCTGATGTCGCCGCTTCCGGGATAAAAAATGTTGTAATCCGTAGGAATATAACCGTCGAAGGTGGAAATGCTGTCTCCGAGGATGGAAAGCTTCAGGCCGGACAGGTCCCGGGGCGTCTGATCCTGCCCGGACTGGGAGGAGGCGTCGCCGGTTTCGTTTTCCGCCAGGGAGGAGTCTGTTTCTCCGCCTTCCGGAGAGGTCTCGGTTTCTTTGCCGCCTGACGACAGAGAGCAGCCGGAAAGGAAAAGAGAAAGAGCCAGGATCCAGGCTGTAAGTGGTAACAATGATTTCGTTCTCATGAAAACTCCTGTTCATCTGATTGTTATAGTTTATGACAGGTATTATAACATAATTCGCAGAATTAAAAAATCCGGAAATGGAAATCCGGAAATGAAAATGAAACGAAAGATTCCTGAAAACAGAAAAAAGAATATGTGTAAGATGCATAAAGATTGCAAAAGCGGATCGGCCAGATAGAACAAAACGCCTAAAAAGCTTGACATTTACAGGTGAGTTTGATATGCTGAATTATAAATAAAACGGCAGTCGTATGATACAAAATATGAAGAATAATAAGAGGATGGATTGTTACTGTCAGGCAGGCAAAACCAGATTTTATAGAATCACAGGTTGATTCCGGCGTGCGCCGTGAGAATCGGCCGAAAGATTTGTAAAATTTGGTTTTTTTCTGGCCCGCGCCGCGTAAGGCGGCAGTCGGCTGAGGGCCGGTATGGTTATAGGAAAACGAAGGAGGCTTCCAATTACCGGGGCTGTCTGCTTTCCAATCTGAAGTTCCCTGCTCACTGGCTCCTGCCGCTCCCGCCGGAGAACGGACCCGGAGACGCCCCGATCGAAGAGGAGCCTGATGCGATCAAAAAAAGGACGGCTGCGACTGTCTGGAAATAGAAAAATAGAAGCAAGGTGGAGGAAAAAGGATTATGCTGAAATGTTCCGGAAAAAGTGTATTAAAAGGAATTGCGGTAGGCAAGATATATCTGTACCGCAAAAAGGACTTCGTGCTGACGCAGGATAAGGTGGAGGACGCAGAGGCGGAGATCCGGAAATTTGAGGAAGCAAAGCAAAAGGCCGGCGAGCAGCTTGAGGCTCTCTATGAAAAGGCGGTGAAGGAGGCCGGAGAAGAACAGGCCATGATCTTTGAGGTGCACCGCATGATGCTGGACGACGACGATTATCTGGACGCCATCAGACAGGAGATCCGGGATACGAAGGTGAACGCCGCCTGGGCGGTCAGCTCCACCGGAGACCGGTTCGCGGAGATGTTCGCCTCCATGGACGATGACTATATGAAGGCGAGAAGCGCGGACGTGCTGGATATTTCCAGACGCGTGGTGCGGATCCTGTCCGGAGTGGGAGAAGAGGGGATCGCATCCAGTGAGCCGGTGATCCTGCTGGCGGAGGATCTTTCTCCCAGTGAAACGGTACAGATCGATAAGAGCAAGATCCTTGCCTTTGTCACAAAGGGCGGCTCCACCAATTCCCATACGGCGATCCTGGCGCGTTCCATGAACATCCCGGCGCTGGTACAGGCGGATGTGGAGCTGAAGGAGGAGTACGACGGCGCGCTCGCCGTGGTTGACGGTTTTGAAGGCATCGTATATATCGAGCCGGAGGCATCCGTCCTGGCAGAGCTTCTTCGCAGAAAGGAAGAAGCGGATAAGGCGCAGGCGGAGCTGGAGCAGCTGAAAGGTCTTGATAACGTGACCTCCGACGGAAGGCGGATCAACATTTACGCCAACATCGGAAGCGTGGAGGATGTGGAGAAGGTACTGCAGTCGGATGCCGGCGGGATCGGCCTTTTCAGGAGCGAGTTCATTTATCTCGGCAGGGAGGACTATCCCACCGAGGAGGAGCAGTTCGAGATCTATAAGGAAGTTCTTTCCAAAATGGAAGGGAAAAAGGTCATCATCCGGACGCTGGACATCGGAGCGGATAAGCAGGTGGACTATTTTGACCTGCCCAGGGAAGAAAATCCGGCCATGGGTTACCGGGCCATCCGCATCTGCCTGACCAGGCAGGAGATCTTCAAGACGCAGCTTCGCGCGATCTACAGAGCCTCCGCCTACGGCACGGCGGCGATCATGTTCCCGATGATCATTTCCACGAAAGAGATCCGGGAGATCAAGGGGATCGTGGAAGGCGTGAAGCGGGAGCTCACCGCGGAGGGCAAGCCTTTTGCCGAGGTGGAGCTTGGCATCATGGTGGAGACGCCCGCGGCGGCCATGATCAGCGACGAGCTGGCGAAGGAGGTTGAGTTCTTCAGCCTTGGAACCAACGACCTGACCCAGTATACGCTTGCCATCGACAGGCAGAACCAGAAGCTGGACGGATTTTACGACGCTCACCACGAGGCGGTGCTCCGCCTGATCCGCATGACGGTGGAAAACGCGCACGCGGCGGGAATCTGGTGCGGGATCTGCGGAGAGCTTGGCGCGGATACCTCTCTGACGAAGACTTTCCTGGATATGGGTCTGGATGAGCTTTCCGTTTCCCCGTCCTATGTGCTCAGCGTGAGAAAGGCAGTCAGGGGTATCTGACACCATAAAAACGGGATTATTTCAGCCGATCCGGCTGTAAATAAAATATATTGCAAAAGCAAAGGAGTATGACAAGATGAGAGAATTCGAGTATACGATCACAGACGAACTGGGAATCCATGCAAGGCCCGCCGGACTTCTTGTGAAGAAGGCAGGAGAATTCGCAAGCACGGTGAGCGTGGATAACGGAACCAAAAAGGGAGACGCGAAGAAGATCATGTCCCTGATGATGATGGGAGTAAAGAAGGGGCATACGGTAAAATTCACTATCGAAGGTCCCGACGAGGACGCCGCAGCGGAGGCGATCGAGGCGTTCATGAAAGAAAATCTCTAACGATGAAATGAAAAAGCTGCTTTGATGAGCGGGCCGGAGAATAATTCCCTGGCATGATCGGAAGCCCCCTCTGGGGCTTCCGGCTTTTTCCGGGAAAGAGTTTCCAGGAAAAAGGATTCCAGGAAAAAGTTTCCAGGAAAAAGTTTCCAGGAAAAAGTTTTCGTGAATCCTTTCTGGCGGATTCTGCCACAAAAGCGGCTTTTTGTACATAGCCCGAAGCCGCCGGATAGGATATAATGAGCACATAGAACGTATAAAAAAGAAGCTGCGTTCCGGGACGCGCCATATCCGGGGCGGCTGAAAAAACAGACGGCGCAGAAAGGGTGTTAAAAATGAGGATCATCAAAGCAAAAGATTACAACGACATGAGCAGAAAGGCGGCAAATATCATCGCCGCGCAGGTTACCATGAAGCCGGACTGCGTGCTCGGTCTTGCGACGGGTTCCACTCCGATCGGAACCTATAAAGAGCTGGTGGAGCGGTATGAGAACGGAGATCTGGATTTTTCTGAGGTTACTTCTGTAAACCTGGACGAGTATAAGGGATTGAACCGGGACAACGATCAGAGTTATTATTATTTCATGAACGACAACCTGTTCTCCCATGTGAATATCTGCAAGGAAAGAACTCATCTGCCCGACGGTATGGAGCCGGACAGCGAAAAGGCCTGCGCGGATTATAACGCGGTGATCGCTTCCGTGGGCGGCATCGACCTGCAGCTTCTGGGACTGGGACACAACGGACATATCGGCTTCAACGAGCCCGCGGATAATTTTGAGCTGGAGACCCATTGTGTGGATCTGACGGAGTCCACGATCGAGGCCAACAAGCGTTTCTTCGCTTCCTATGACGATGTGCCGAAGCAGGCGTATACCATGGGGATCAAGACCATCATGCAGGCGAAGAAAGTGCTTGTGGTGGTGAGCGGCAAGGACAAGGCCCACATCGTGAAGGAGGCCTTCTTTGGCCCCGTTACTCCCCGCGTGCCCGCCTCCATTCTGCAGCTTCACAGCGACGCCATCGTGATCGCGGATGAGGATGCCCTTTCCGAGATCTGAAGCGAAGACGGAAAAAAGGAGGATGTGCGATGGTAATACAGAGTAAGAGAGTCTGGACGGCAGGACAGTTCATCGTCGCGCAGGTGGTCGTCGTGGATGGAAAGATCACGGATGTTCTTCCCTGGGGCACGCTGCCTGTGGACGAGGATTACGGGAATAAGAGGATCCTGCCCGGATTTATCGACGTACACACCCATGGAGCCTACGGCTTTGATACCAACGACGCCGAGCCGGAAGGGCTGAGAAACTGGATGAAAAAGATTCCGGAGGAGGGCGTGACCTCCATCCTTCCCACCACGGTGACGCAGATGCCCGAGGTGCTGACCAGAGCGCTCCGGAACGTGGCTGCCGTAGTCAGAGAGGGCTATGAGGGCGCAGAGATCCTGGGCGTTCATTTTGAAGGCCCCTATCTGGACATGGAATATAAGGGCGCGCAGCCGCCGGAGGCCATTGCGAAGGCGGATGTGGAGCAGTTTCAGAAGTATCAGGAGGCGGCCGAAGGGCTGATCCGTTACATCACTCTTGCGCCCGAGCATGACGAGGGCTTCGCCCTGACGAAATACTGCAGCCGGACAGGCGTTGTGGTCAGCATGGGACATTCCTCCGCCACCTATGAGCAGGCGCTGATGGGAGTCGCCAACGGGGCGACCAGCATGACCCATGTGTATAACGGCATGACCGCATATCATCACAGAAAGCCCGGCCTTGTAGGAACCGCGTTCCGGGTGCGGGGCATTTACGGAGAGATCATCTGCGACGGCTGCCATTCCCACCTTGCGGCTCTGAACAATTATTATGAAGCAAAGGGAAGGGATCACGCCATCATGATCACGGATTCCCTCTGCGCCAAGCACTGTGCGCCCGGCGGCGGATACCAGCTTGGCGGCCATGATATCGTGATCGGAGAGGACGGGCTTGCCCGCCTTGCCGGAACGGACACCATTGCCGGAAGCACCCTGCACATGAACAGAGGGCTTCAGATCCTGGTGGAGGAGGCCATGATCCCCTTCGACGCGGCGCTGAATTCCTGCACCATCAATCCCGCCAGATGCCTGGGTGTGGCTGACAGGAAGGGACGGATCGTGGCGGGCTGCGACGCGGACCTGGTGGTGCTGGAGGACGATTATGAGGTGCTTCAGACCTACTGCCGCGGAAAAGCCATGCTGCCCGCCGGGGCCTGAGACTGCCTGACGGGGCTTGAGGCTTCCTGACGGGACTGAGACCGTCTGACGGAGTCTGAAACTGCCGCTGGTGCCTGAAGCTGAGCGAGCCGGAGAGCTTTTCAGAGAGCTGTTTTTTCGCTTCGTGCGGACAGCTCTCTTTTTCTTTATTAAAACCATGGATTTTGGTTCCTTTTTAAAAACACGGATTTTGGTGTCTTTTAAAAACACGGATTTTGGTGTATAGTAATAGAGAAAATGCCCTGACGGACGTGGGAAAAGGAAAGGAGATATCCGGATGGAATGTAAAACGGCGGAAAAGCTGATTCCGGATTTTATCCGGGGCAGGATGGAGACCAGAACGGCGAAGCATTTTCTGGAGCATGTGGAAAAATGCGCTTCCTGCAAGGAGGAGCTGAGCATCCAGTTCCTGGTGACGGTGGGGATGAAACGGCTGGAGGACGGAGAGGCGTTCAATCTGAACAAGGAGCTTTCCGCGCGTCTTGCTGTAGCCAGAAAGCATGTGAGGATTCGGGAGCGGCTGCAGTGGGGGCTTTATTATTTTGAAGCCCTGGCGGTGCTTGCCGTGATTCTGGTGATGACGACGCTGGTATTCTGAGAGGAGAAAAGCCTGAGAGGACAGCGTGGGTTGTCTGCGGGGCATCAGCGTAAAGCGCTTCTGAATGGAGGTAATAATGAGCGAAAAGCTTGTACTGATCGACGGGCACAGCATTTTGAACCGGGCGTTTTATGGCGTGCCTGATCTGAGCAATGCCGAAGGGCTTCATACCAATGCGGTCTACGGATTTTTAAATATCATGTTCAAGATCCTGGAGGAGGAAAAACCTGGCTATCTTGCGGTGGCCTTTGACGTGCATGCTCCAACCTTCCGGCATGAGCTGTACGCGGAATACAAGGGAACGAGAAAGCCCATGCCGGAGGAGCTGAGGCAGCAGGTGCCGGTGATGAAGGCGGTTCTTTCCGCCATGGGGATCTGCACCGTGGAGCAGGCGGGGCTTGAGGCGGACGATATTCTGGGAACCCTGGCAAAGCGCGCAGAAAAAGACGGGATGGAGGTCGCCCTTGTTTCCGGAGACCGGGATCTTCTGCAGATCGCAGATGAGCACATCAAGATCCGCATTCCCCGGACGAGGGGCGGAAGAACGGAGATCGACGATTATTATGCGCAGGATGTTCTGAAGGAATGGCAGGTGACGCCGGAGCAGTTCGTGGAGCTGAAGGCGCTGATGGGAGATTCCTCGGACAATATTCCCGGCGTTCCCAAGGTGGGTCCTAAGACGGCGCAGGAGCTGATGGTGCGTTTTGGCTCTCTGGACAATATCTATGAGCACCTGGATGAGGTGAGCAAAAAAAGCATTCGGGAATCCCTTGCCGCCAACCGGGAGCTGGCCGAGCTTTCCCGGACGCTGGCGCGGATCGATACGCAGGCGGAGCTGGCGCTTACCTGGGAGGATCTGCGGCTGGGAGAGCTTTTCACTCCGGAGGCCTATACGCTGTTTCAGCGGCTGGAGTTTAAGAACATGCTGAGCAGGTTCCGGGAGCAGCCCGCATCAGACGACGGAAGAAGGGAGCGCTACCGGATGACCGGAGCGCGGAAGGAAGCGGAGGAAGCCTTCGCGCTGGCAAAAAAAGAAGGAAAAGCGGCCTTTCTGGTGCTGGAGGACGGGAACGCGGATGCGGGAGGCGCCTCCAATCGTTACGACGGAAGCGGCTTCGTCGCGCTGGCCTTTGCGGCCGGGAATGCGGAAGGAGAACAGGGAATCTGGATCTTTACCCGTTCCGAAGAGATCACGGCAGCTTATGTGAGAGAAAGCCTGTCCGCCCTTGTAAAGGCGGGCGTGAAGCTCGCCACCTTCCAGATCAAATTTCAGTACGGCTATCTGGAGGGGATGGAGACGGAGGGGCTGTTCGATGTGCTGATCGCGGCCTATCTGCTCAACCCTCTGAAAAACGATTACAGCATTTCGGATATCGCCCACGAGCAGCTTGATCTGGCAGTGGGCGAGAGGAGCGCGCTGTTTGGGAAGAGCACCTGGCAGGAGGCGCTTTCCAACAAGCCGGATGAGCTTGTCGGATACGCAGGCGACGCGGCCTATGCCATCTGGCGGGCATGGCCTCTGCTTTCGGACAAGCTGGAGCAGGCCGGGATGGGGACTCTTTTTTCAGAGATCGAGATGCCGCTCACCCGGGTGCTTCACGATATGGAAATGGAAGGGATCCAGGCAAAGCCTCAGGCCCTGAAGGACTACGGCGACGCGCTGGTGGAGCGGATCGGCGAACTGGAAAGGAGCATCCACGAAAAGGCGGGAGAGGAATTCAACATCAATTCGCCCAAGCAGCTTGGGGAAATTTTGTTTGGAAAAATGAAGCTTCCCGGCGGAAAAAAGACAAAGACGGGCTATTCCACGGCGGCGGATGTGCTGGAGAAGCTGGCGGAGGATCATCCGATCGCCTCGGAGATCCTGGAATACCGAGGGCTTTCCAAGCTGAAATCCACCTATGCGGACGGGCTTCTTCCCTGTATCGGACAGGACGGCAGGATCCACACCACGCTGAACCAGACGATCACGGCCACGGGCCGGATCAGCTCCACGGAGCCCAACCTGCAGAACATCCCCATGCGCATGGAGCTGGGAAGGCTGATCCGAAAGGCTTTCGTGCCGAAGGAAGGATATCTGTTTACGGATGCGGACTATTCCCAGATCGAGCTGCGGGTGCTTGCCCACATGTCCGGAGACGGGCAGCTGATCGAGGCGTACCGGATGGATGCGGATATCCATCGCATTACGGCCTCAAAGGTGTTCCACACCCCTTTTGAGGAGGTGACGGAGCTGCAGCGGCGCAACGCGAAGGCGGTGAATTTCGGCATCGTTTACGGGATCAGCTCCTTCGGCCTGAGTCAGGATCTGAGCATTTCCCGCAAGGAGGCCGCCGAATATATTGAGGAATACTTTAAGACCTATCCGGGTGTGAAGACCTTCCTGGACAGAGAAGTGGCTTCCGCGAAGGAAAAGGGCTTTTCCGTCACCCTGTTCGGACGCCGCAGGCCGGTGCCTGAATTAAAGAGCAGCAATTTCATGCAGCGTTCCTTTGGAGAACGGGTTGCGATGAACGCGCCGATCCAGGGTACGGCGGCGGATATCATCAAGATCGCCATGATCCGTGTCTGGAGGCGGCTTGCGAAGGAAAATCTGAACTCCAGGCTGATCCTGCAGATCCACGACGAGCTTCTGATCGAGACCGCTCCGGGCGAGGAAGCGGCGGTCGCGGCGCTTCTGACGGAGGAAATGAAGGCGGCTGCTGCCCTTTCCGTGGCGCTGGAGACGGATCTGCATACGGGTACGGACTGGTATGAGGCAAAATAGGAAAAGCGGGATTAACAGAAAACAGGAATAACGAATGAGGAAAAGCATGAAACTGATAGGAATTACGGGCGGGATCGGCGCGGGAAAGACAGCGGTGCTGAGCCTTCTGAAGGAGCTGTGCCGCTGCCGCGTTCTTCTCGCCGACGATGCGGGAAACGAGGTGAAGCTTCCGGGACAGCCCTGCTATGAACGACTGGTTGCGCTGCTTGGGCAGGAGGTGCTTGCCGAAGACGGCACCATAGACAGAAAAAAAATGGCGGCTTTGATCTTCTCGGATCACGCCCTTCTGGAGCAGGTGAACGGCATCATTCACCCGGAGGTGAAGCGCTATATTCTGCAGGAGGTTCAAAAGGAACGCGAAAAGGGAGAGGCGGATTACTTTTTTGTGGAAGCCGCCCTTCTGATCGAGTGCGGCTACGGAGCGATCCTGGATGAGCTGTGGTACGTGCACGCGGACGAGGTCGTGCGCGCAGCGCGGCTGAAGGAAAGCCGGGGCTATTCCGAGGGGAAGATCAGACAGATCATGGAAAGCCAGCTTGGGGAGGAAGAATTCCGGGCGCACTGCGGCGTCGTCATTGAGAATAACGGGGATCTGCAGGAAACCAGACGCCAGCTTGAAGCGGCGCTCGCGCGGGCGGCGGCCGGAGGAGATGCCTGTCCGGGCGGCGCCTGACTGACGGTCGGCAAGCGGCGGGAGAGAAAACGGATGACGGGGCGTGTTGCGCATCCGTCAAGAAGGAGAAAAATTGAAAAATGTGCTCGATAGCACATTTTTCAATCAGCAGTTTTGCGTCGGAGCGCCGCAAAACTGCCATGATCGCAGCGCAGAGATCGCATACGCGATTTCTGCGCGCGGTCGGAGCAAAGGGCGCTCCGACACGGAGGAAACTATGAGACTATGCAGCATTGCCAGCGGGAGCAGCGGAAACTGCATTTATGTGGGAACGGATACCACCCATGTGCTGGTGGACGTGGGAATCAGCAGAAAGCGGACGGAGGAAGGGCTTCACAGCCTTGGGATCGATCCGAGGGAGCTGGACGCGGTGTTCATCACCCATGAGCACAGCGACCACATCAGCGGGCTGGGTGTATTTTCCCGGAAATATAACGTTCCCATCTATGCGACATCGAAAACGGTGGACGCCATCTGCCGCAGCAGAAGCCTGGGAGCCATCGACGAGGGACTGTTTCAGACGGTGCGGGCGGACGAAAGCTTCACCATAAAGGATATGACGGTGAATCCCATGCGGATATCCCACGACGCGGCTGATCCGGTGGCTTACCGTTTTTCCTATGGAAAGCAGCGGATCGGCGTGGTGACGGATCTTGGCACCTACAACGATTATACGGTGGAATGCCTGAGAGGGATGGACGCCCTTCTGCTGGAGGCCAACCACGACGTGAACATGCTTCAGGTCGGGCCCTACCCTTATCCGCTGAAGCAGCGGATCCTGGGGGACAGGGGGCATCTGTCCAATGAAAATTCGGGGCGGCTTCTGTGCCGTCTTCTGCACGACAATCTGAAGCATATCGTGCTGGGACATCTGAGCAAGGAAAACAACATTCCCCAGCTCGCATACGAAACAGTGCGCCTTGAGATCAATCAGGCGGACAATCCATACAGGGCGGGAGATTTCCCAATCCAGGTGGCGAGAAGGAGCGAGGTCTCACAGGTGGTTGAGATCGCATAGGAGCAGCAAAAATACTGCCTGACGGCAGCGGAAAAGAGGTAATTTTGATCATGAAAAAAACAATCATTACGGTAGTAGGACACGATACTGTGGGTATCATCGCAAGGGTTTGCACCTATCTGGCGCAGAACAACATCAACATTCTGGACATCAGCCAGACCATCGTGCAGGAGTATTTCAACATGATGATGATCGTGGACATGAACCGGGCGGAAAAGAGCTTCGGGGAGATCTCGGAGGAGCTGACGAAGCTTGGGGAGCAGATCGGCGTGATCATCAAATGCCAGAGCGAAGAGATCTTCAGCCAGATGCACCGGATCTAGGATCGCACGCTGCGGCCATACGTTATGGCCGGTAGGAAAACGCTTTGGAATGGGAGGACGCCATGATCAACATATTTGAAGTGAATGAAACCAACAAAATGATAGAGAAGGAAAACCTGGACGTGCGCACCATCACGCTGGGCATCAGCCTTCTGGACTGCATCGACGCCGATCTGGACGCGCTGTGCCGGAAGGTGTACGACAAGATCACCCGCGCGGCGAAGGATCTGGTAAAAACGGGAGAGGAGATCTCCGCGGAATTCGGGATCCCCATTGTGAATAAGAGGATTTCCGTGACGCCCATCGCGCTGATCGGAAGCGCGGCCTGCCGGGAAAAAGAGGACTTTGTCCGGATCGCGCAGACGCTGGACGCTGCGGCGAAGGAGGTGGGCGTGAACTTCATCGGCGGCTATTCCGCGCTGGTGGCGAAGGGCATGACGCCTGCGGATGAGCTTCTGATCCGCTCCATCCCGCAGGCGCTTACCTGCACGGATCGGGTGTGCAGCTCCGTCAACCTGGGCTCCACCAGAACCGGAATCAACATGGATGCGGTGCGCCTGATGGGAGAGATCATCGTGGAGGCGGCGCAGCTCACCGCGGATACGGATTCCTCGGCCTGCACCAAGCTGGTCGCCTTCTGCAACGCGCCGGACGACAATCCGTTCATGGCGGGCGCTTTTCACGGCGTGACGGAGGCGGACATGGTCATCAACGTGGGCGTCAGCGGCCCCGGCGTGGTGAAAACGGCCCTGGAAAAGGTGCGCGGAGAAAGCTTCGAGGTGCTCTGCGAAACCATTAAGAAAACAGCCTTCAAGGTGACGAGAGTGGGACAGCTTGTGGCGCGCGAGGCTTCCAGGCGGCTGAACATTCCGTTCGGCATCGTTGACCTCTCTCTTGCCCCCACCCCTGCCATCGGGGACAGCGTGGCGGACATCCTCTGCGAGATCGGGCTGGAGCATGCGGGAGCGCCCGGAACGACGGCGGCGCTCGCGCTTTTAAACGACCAGGTGAAAAAAGGCGGCGTGATGGCTTCCTCCTATGTGGGCGGCTTAAGCGGCGCGTTCATCCCGGTGAGCGAGGATCAGGGCATGATCGACGCGGTTTCCGCAGGGGCCCTCACCCTGGAAAAGCTGGAGGCCATGACCTGCGTCTGCTCCGTGGGACTTGACATGATCGCCATACCCGGGGACACAAAGGCATCCACCATCTCCGGCATCATTGCGGATGAAATGGCCATCGGCATGGTCAACCAGAAGACCACGGCTGCCCGTCTGATCCCGGTCGTCGGAAAGACGGTAGGCGATCACGCGGAATTCGGCGGCCTTCTGGGCCACGCTCCCGTCATGCCGGTCAATTCCTTTGGCTGCGACGCTTTTATCAGCAGAAAGGGACGGATCCCGGCTCCCATCCACAGCTTTAAGAACTGACCGGGGCATTTCGGATCAAGAGAAAAACGGTCGGCTCTCAGGCCGCATGCGCAGCGGACTGCGGGCGGCTTCAGAGCCGGGAGACCGACGGGCAGATGAGCTGTCTTTGATATTCATGCAGGAAGGGCGTTCCATATTTACCGGAAACAACGGTCTGGTAAATGTGGGAGGCCCTGATTTCTTCCTCAAAAAGGGGAAGCAGGGAGGGCGGAAGCTGTCCGGCTGCGGCTGCAGGACGGGAGATCAGTGGAGCGGCCGCCTTTTTTTTTATGGCGGACAGAAGCGGCAGCGCCCGCTCTGAAAAGCCCAGCATGCGCAGATAAACGGGAAAGCCCGCCGCCTTGCTTTCATCCAGCGCCTCCTGACGGATGGAAAGCAGGATGTGGCAGAGACTGCGGCTGGCCCGCGCGTAGGGCAGGTCTCTGGAGCGCAGCCGCAGACAGAGATCGTCCCAGCCGGTGAAGGAATAGAGCTGTTTTTCTATCTTGTCCGCCAGAGAGGGGGTGACGTCCGCAAAGTCTGTGAGCAGGACTGCTGATGATCCGGAAATTGTCCTGCCCTCTCCGGAAAGCTGCAGCAGGCGGAAGCGCAGGAGGGAGGCGAAGTCCTCCTCCGTAACGACGCCGCGTCCGTCCGTCCGTTCAAAAAGAAGCTGCCGGGAGATATCCGGAAGGCTGGAGCGCAGAGCTTCTTCCGGGGAAAAGGCATTGTTTCTCTGCCGCAGGCATGCGGAGGCACCGTCCTCGCTTTGGCCGTCCTTTGAACTGCCGGTTGAGCTGATTTCTGCTGCGTCCATGCCGCGCAGGGCGGCGCGGATGGCGGAGGCGGAGCTGAAGGGAGTGTCGCCGCTGAAGGGAGCATCGTTGCCGAAGGAAGCATCGTCACCGATGGAAGCGGAGATGAAAGGGGCATCTTCGCCATTGCCTTCCGGCAGACTGGCGGTTTCCTGCAGTCTGGTGTCGTGGTAGCTTCCCCTGCGCCGGATGGCGAGGGGGCGGATGGGGCTTTTCAGAGTCTCCAACGCCCGACAGTATTCGATTCCCAGAATGTTGTTGGGAAGGGAAAACAGGGAAGGATCGCCGCCGCCGAAGTCCTCCAGCGCCCGGCTTCTGGCGGCCGGATAGGAAAGCCCGGCTTTCTGCGCCCCGCGAAGCCGAGTATGGTACTCCGGAGACTGCTCCGCCCGGTTAAGAAACGCGGCGGCGGACAGTAGGGCCTGTGTATCCCCGCACTCGCTTCCGAAGCACAGCGTATCCACACAGCCCGTAGCATTCAGCACGGAAACCGCGCCGGAGGCAAAATATTCCGCGCTCGCGCAGGCAAACCGTACCGGAAGCTCCAGCACCAGATCCGCCCCGCAGGAGAGCGCCATGCGCGCCCGGTCGTATTTGTCCAGAACTGCGGGCGTCCCCCGCTGGGTGAAGCAGCCGCTCATGACCACAACGATATAGTCCGCCCCCGTGAGGCGGCGGGCTTCTTTGAGCTGATATTCATGTCCTTTGTGCAGCGGATTGTATTCCGCGATGATTCCCGTGACTTTCATGGCTGTCCGGCTCCGTTCCTTTTTTTGGCATCAGCCGCTGACAGGACGGCTGTGGTATCCATCATAGCATGGATGGGGGGATTTGAACAGGGCGGGATCGAGTGGTTGCCGGAGATGATACCAGCCGGATGTGACAATATGTATTTTGGGACGATTATCAGCGGTTGACTGGTATTTGGGTGTAGGAATATAATTCAATCAGCCGGAATTGAAAACAGATGAAAGATGGAGGAACAGTTTATGGCAGAGGATGATTTGTTTTCTGGAGAATCCGTTCATGTGGAATATAAAGTAGAGCTGCCAAAGAAGAGTGAAAAATATATGAAAACAGTTGTAGCCTATGCCAACGGAAATGGCGGGCGTATTATATAAAAGAGAAGGGAATCGTGAAAGGAACCTATGTACGGGTAGCAGGTACTTCCAGACATACGGAAGAATATATGCTGAAGGAGCTGATCCTGGAAGGTCAAAATCGATATTTTGACAGTGAACCCTGCCAGGGAGTGGAGGTTACAGATGATGATATCGAAAAACTGTGCCGTGATATGAAGGAAATTGCCCTGAAGAATACTCTGGATGACAGCGAAAAAAGAGCGGTATGTGATGTTACACGGAACGTTCTCCTGACATGGGGAGTCCTTAAGGAAGAGAATGGAAAACTGATACCTACAAATGCCTATGCTCTGCTGACCGGTCAGCAGAGGAGGCAGCCGGTGATTCAATGCGCTGTCTTTAAGGGAACGACCCGGGCCTGGTTTGTGGACCGCCGCGAATTTGACGGACCGATCCAAAATCAGGTGGAAGCTGCATTTCAGTATGTTCTTGAGAAAATCAACATGGGTATGCGTATCAAGGGGATCTATCGGCAGGACATTTATGAACTTCCGGTCGGCAGTGTGCGTGAGCTGATTGCGAATGCGGCTGCCCATCGCAGTTATCTGGAACCGGGTAATATTCAGGTTGCTCTTTTTGATGACCGTCTGGAGGTAACTGCCCCGGGGATGCTTCTAAATACGGTATCGATCAGAAAGATGATGGAAGGATATTCAAAACTGCGCAATCCTGCGGTGGCCAGCGCTTTTGCATATATGAAAATTATCGAAAAATGGGGGACGGGCATCCCGAGAATCCTTCGTGAATGTAGGGAATATGGTCTGCCGGAGCCAAAGCTGATCGATTTTGACGGTGATTTCAGGGTAAATATGTATAGGAAAGATGAAAATGCAGAGGGATCTATTTCTGCACAAACTACCCAAAGTCCTACCCAAACTGTTTTAGATCATGTGAACAGAGAGCCTAAATTAACGGAAAGTGACAGGGAAATACTGAAAGTGATTTTCCAAAATCCAAATCTTACGCAGAAAAATATCGCGATGGAGCTGGGATGGACGGTGGACAGAGTAAAATATTATCTGAATAAGCTGAAAAAATCTGATGTGGTCAGAAGAGTTGGAAGCAGCCACAAAGGACATTGGGAGATTTTGATAGAAACGGAAGGCTTGAATGGAATAGGTTTCACCATGCCAAGTCCGGAATGACCTGACGGCCACCTCCGGCTTGAGGGCTTGCGCCCTATAGGAAGAAAACCTCCATCAGCCCTTTGCAAGCAAGCTTGCACGGGGTACTGGCTGAGGCCGCCATGCCAAGTCCAGAATGACCTGACGGTCATCCCGGACTTGAGGGCTTGCGCCCTATAGAAGAAAGAACACGGTCCGCCCTATACGAGCAAGCTCGAACGGGCGGGAGGGGGAATCCCATGCCCCGCCATGCCAAGCCGGAGGCGTCCTGACGGCCACATCCGGCTTGAGGGCTTGCGCCCTATAGGAAGAAAACCTCCATCAGCCCTTTGCAAGCAAGCTTGCACGGTCTGATGAATGTTTCCTTCCTGCATGGCTTAATTGTACAACATCACGAACAATTTTGGGAAAATTGTGATATGTGCAAGATTTTGTTCAATAAATTCAGGAAAAGAAACTTGTATACAATGGAAAATTCCGTTATAATTTTAATCAGACTAAGGCGGAAGACAGAAGAAACTGGAAATGAGGAAAGGAGTTAAAAAATGTCTTACATCGATACCATTAAGGAAAAAGCCAGATCGGACAAGAAGACGATCGTCCTTCCGGAGACGAATGACAAGAGAACGCTGATCGCGGCGGCGCACGTGCTTGAAGAGGGGCTTGCCAATATCATCATGGTGGGCAATGAGGAAAAGATTATGGACGGCGCGGGCTGGCTGGAGGTGGATCTGACCGGAGTGAAGGTAGTGGATCCTACCAAGACGGAAAAGTTTGAAGAGTATGCCCAGCTTCTGTATGAGACGAGAAAGGCGAAGGGCATGACGATCGAGGAAGCGAGACAGAAGCTTCTGGATGATCCGCTGACCTTCGGCGTGGTAATGGTTAAGGCGAACGACGCGGACGGCATGGTGGCGGGCGCATGTCATGCGACGGCGGATGTACTCCGTCCTTCCCTGCAGATCCTGCGTACGGCTCCCGGCGTAAAGCTGGTGTCTGCCTTCTTTATTCTGGATGTGCCGGATTGCGAATACGGCGAGCACGGAACCTTCCTGTTTGCGGACTGCGGCCTGAATCAGGATCCCACCTCCGAGGAGCTTGCGGCAATCGCTGACACCAGCGCGAAGAGCTTCAAGCAGCTTGTGGGCGCGAAGCCTATCATCGCGATGCTGTCCCATTCCACGAAGGGAAGCGCGCATCATCCGCTGGTGGACAAGGTGGCGAAGGCGGTTGAGATCGCCCATGAGGAATATCCTCACCTGACGCTGGACGGCGAGCTGCAGACGGACGCGGCTCTGGTTCCCAGGGTGGCAAAATCCAAGGCTCCGGGAAGCGATGTGGCAGGCAAGGCCAACGTGCTGATCTTCCCGAATCTGGATGCCGGAAACATCGGCTACAAGCTGGTTGAGCGTCTTGGAAAGGCGGAGGCCTACGGCCCCATGCTGCAGGGCATCGCAAAGCCGGTCAACGATCTGTCCAGAGGCTGTGACTGGCAGGATATCGTAGGCGTTGTTGCGCTGACTGCCGTACAGGCTCAGCTTGCATAAGAGCGGCACATTAAAAGGAAGATACTGGGGAAAACGGCGGACGTCCTGCGAAAGCGGGGCGCCGGCCGGTTTTATAAGGGTTTGAACGCCGCGCAGGCGGCGGAAGATATGAGGTAAGCAATGAATATTCTGGTAATCAACTGCGGAAGCTCCTCGCTGAAATTTCAGCTCATTGACGCGCAGAGCGAGAAGCTGATCGCGAAGGGACTCTGCGAAAGAATTGGAATCGACGGAAGCAGGCTGGTTTATACGCCTGCCGGCGGGAAAAAAGAGATCACGGAAGCGGAAATGAAGGATCATAAGGAGGCCATCAGCCTGGTGCTGAAGGCGCTGACGAATCCGGAAAAGGGAGCGGTGAAGGATCTGTCCGAGATCGGAGCGGTAGGACACCGCATCGTTCACGGCGGAGAGAGCTTCTCCAAAGCGACCCTGATCACGGCTGAGGTGAAGAAGGCCATCGAGGACTGCTGTGATCTCGCGCCGCTTCACAATCCGGCCAACCTGATCGGAATTGAAGCCTGTGAGGCGCTGATGCCCTCCGTGCCGATGGTAGCGGTATTCGATACGGCCTTCCATCAGACCATGCCGGAGGAGTCCTATCTGTATGCGCTTCCCTACCACTACTATAAGGACTACCGGATCAGAAGATACGGCTTCCACGGAACCAGCCATGATTACGTGTCCGGCCGTGCGGCGGCCGTGCTCGGAAAGCCCATCGAGGAGCTGAAGATCATCGTATGCCACCTTGGGAACGGAGCTTCCGTTTCCGCAGTGAAGAACGGAAAATGCGTGGATACCTCCATGGGACTTACCCCCCTTGAGGGCCTGGTGATGGGGACCAGAAGCGGAGACATCGATCCTGCCATCGTGGAATTTATCGCCAACAAGGAAGGAAAGAGCATCAGCGAGATCCTGCGCATCCTGAATAAGGAATCCGGCGTTTACGGCGTGTCCGACGGATTCTCCTCCGATTTCCGCGATCTGGAGGACGCCTACGAAGCGGGAGATGAGAACGCGAAGCGGGCGATGGAGGTATTCATCCACAGCGTTGTGAAATATATCGGCGCTTACACTGCGGAGATGAATGGCGTGGATGCCATCTGCTTTACGGCGGGCGTGGGAGAGAACAGCCCGATCATCCGTGACAGGATCTTAAGCCATCTTGCCTATATGCATATCACCATAGACGAGGTGGCTAACCATAAGCGGGGAGAAGAGATTGTGATCTCCAATCCCGGACCGGGACCGAAGGTGCTGGTGATCCCCACGAACGAGGAGCTCTCCATTGCGAGACAGACCTACGCGATCGTGGCAGGCGAAAACTAAATTCGTGGCAGGTGAAAACTGAATATGTCATATATAGAGGGAGCCGGCGGTCAGTCGGCTTCTTTTATCGTTAAAAGTCCAAATTTTTTCAATTTTTGTAAATGGCGCGGAGGCGGGAGCGGGGAGTATAATGAAAAAAACGCGCTTCGGAATGGAGGGAGGATTGAAAAATGTGCTCGATAGCACATTTTTCAATCCGGATTTGTGCCGAAGCGGCACAAATCCCTGGATCGCAGCGTAGAAATCGCATACGCGATTTCTGCGCGCGTTCCTCAGCGCTAAAGCGCTTCGGAATGGAGGTAAATATGGAAAAAAAGAGAAAACAGGTCATCCTGCTGATGACGGATACCACGAGATTTGACATGCTTGGCTGTTATGGGAACAGCGGAATGAAGACGCCGAATCTGGACGCGCTGGCGGAGGAGGGAATCCGCTTTGAGCGCGCCTACACCTGCCAGCCGGTCTGCGGGCCGGCGAGGTCGGCGATCTTTACGGGAACCTATCCCCATTCCTGCGGGGGCTTCACCAACAGCTACGCGCTGGGAGCCAATGTGAAGACCATCGGGCAGAGGCTGACCGACAACGGTATCCACGCGGCATATATCGGAAAGTATCACCTGGACGGGGGAGATTATTTCGGCCTGGGCCGCTGCCCGGAGGGCTGGGATGAGGAATACTGGTATGACATGCGCATGTATCTGAACGAGCTGACGCCCGAGGAGCGGGTGCGTTCCCGTCAGGACGGGCAGAACGAGGGGATTACGGAGGATTTCCTGTACGCGAACCGGGTGTGCAGGAGGGCGGTGGATTTCCTGAACCGATACGGGGAGGAGGACTTTTTCCTGACGGTATCCCTGGATGAGCCGCACGGGCCGTCCCTGTGTCCGGAGCCCTATTCATCCATGTATCAGGACTATGAGTTTCCCAAATATCCCAATGTATACGACACGCTGGAGGGAAAGCCGGACTATCAGAAGGTCTGGGCGGGAGAGCGCAGGCTTGGGGACAGAGAACAGGTGAAGATCAAGGCGCCTTCCTTCTTCGGCTGCAATTCCTATGCGGATCATGAGCTTGGAAAGGTGATCCGGGCAGCGAAGGAGTGCGCGCCGGATGCGCTGATCATCTATACCTCGGATCACGGAGACGCCCTGCAGTCCCACTGCCTGTGGTCGAAGGGCCCGGCTGCCTATGACGAGATAGCGAGGATCCCGCTGATCATCAGCGGCGGGAAAAAGGGCGAGGTGGCGCAGGCGCCGGTTTCCCACATCAATCTGGTGCCCACCATCCTGGAATACATGGGCCTTCCCATTCCGAAGCTTCTGGAGGGAAAAAGCATCCTGCCCATGCTGGAGGATCCGCAGCTTGACATCAATCATGAGATCTATCTGGAATTTACCCGCTATGAGGTGGATCATGACGGCTTCGGCGGTTTCCGCCCGATGCGCACCGTATTCGACGGAAGATATAAGCTGTCCGTGCACCTTCTGGACCGGGTGGATGAGCTGTACGACCTGGAGAGCGACCCTTATGAGATGAAAAACCTGATCCTTGAGGAAGCTTATTATGAAAAGGCGAGGGAGCTTCACGAGAAGCTGCTGAACTGGATGAATGAGACCAGAGATCCCTTCCGGGGCTACGACTGGGAGAGAAGGCCCTGGAGGAAGGAGGCAGCCGAGGCGACCTGGGATTATACGGGGTATACCAGGCAGAGGGAAAATGAGGAGTACGAGCCGAGACAGCTGGACTATTCCACCGGGCTGGAAATGGTGGAGGCCTCCCGTCCCAAGGAGAAGCTGAAGCTGGGAAAATAGAAGGTAAAAGGCCGGAAAATGGAAGCTTTTGACTTTTTGTCAACGGATTCAGGTTTTGTCAATATACTTTCCCGGACGGATTTTTTATAATGATAAAAAAATAAAATAAGAAGGAGCGACTTATGGACACAAAACTGAAAGAATGCTTCACAAAGGCGTATGACAGGGCGGCGGAGCTGATCCTGAAGGCGACGGACGAATTCACGGAGAAATTTCCGGACTCGGCCAGCGTCAACAATTTCTATCAGCCGGTGATCAATTATGAATGGACGCCGGGCTTCTGGACAGGAGAGGTGTGGCTGGCCTGGGAAAAGCTGAAGGATGAAAAGCTGAAGAGGACCGCCGAGATCGAGGTGGACGATTTCCTCAGAAGGATCCGGGAAAAGGACGGCGTAAACCATCACGACATGGGCTTTTTGTACTGCCCTTCCTGCGTGGCGGCCTGGAAGCTGACCGGGAATGAAAAGGGAAGACAGGCTGCGCTGATGGCTGCGGACAACCTGATGGGAAGATTCCATGAGAAAGGGCAGTTTTTCCAGGCGTGGGGAGAGCTGGGAGCGCCGAATAATTACAGGCTGATCATTGACTGCCTTCTGAACATGCCTCTGCTGTTCTGGGCAGGGGAGGAAACAGGAGATCCCGGGTATGCCGAGAAGGCCCGCGCTCATATCCGCACCGCGATGAAGAACATCATCCGTGAGGACAATTCCACCTATCATACCTTCTTTTTTGATCCGGAGACGGGTGAACCGCTGCGCGGCGTAACGCATCAGGGCTACCGCGACGGCTCTGCCTGGGCAAGGGGACAGGCCTGGGGGATCTACGGTTCTGCTCTGGCCTACAAGTTCCTGAGAGAGGACGACTACGTGGACATTTTCCGCAGGGTGACGGATTATTTCCTGGATCATCTGCCCAAGGACAAGATTCCGTACTGGGATTTCGATTTTACCGACGGAAGCGACGAGCCCAGAGATTCCTCCGCGTCGGCCATCGCGGTCTGCGGCATGCTTGAGATGAGCAAATATCTGCCGGAGGATCAGGCCGCCTGGTATACGCAGAAGGCGGAGGAGCTGACGGAGGCTCTGATCCGGGAATGCGCGGTGACGGATCCGGCCGTATCCAACGGCCTGCTGCTGCACGGTACCTACGCCAAGAGCTCACCCTATAATACCTGTGCCGACAACGGCGTGGACGAGTGTGTTGCCTGGGGCGATTACTTCTATATGGAAGCGCTCACCAGATTTCTTAAGGACTGGGAGCCTTATTGGTATTGATTGATGATGCAAAACGGAATATAATAATACAAAGGGCCGGCTGTTCAAACAGGCGGCCCTGATAATGGGAGAATATGATCATGAAGATACAAGAATTTTTTGACAGACCGGATTCCTGCTACTTTGTCCCCAATGCTGCTGCGGCAGCTTCCTACTGTAAAGAGCACTGGCCGCAGGAGGCGGAGCATATCCTGCGGATCTCAGACGAGGTATGCGGGAATTATTTTCTGTTCGATCTGAACTGGGATATGGAGAGAACCTACGACCCGGTGGTCTTTGAAGGAGAGATCGACTGGTCGATCATGCCGAAGGGAGATCCGGAATTCGTCTGGCAGTTTAACCGCCACCGCTTTTTCATCTGCCTGGGACAGGCATACCTTCTGACCGGAGATGAAAAGTATGTGAAGGGCTTTCTTCGTCTCGCGGAGGACTGGATGAGCCGGGTGCCTCTGAATGAAAAGACACAGCAGGGGCCCTGGAGAATGCTGGAAACCGGCCTGCGCGGAGAAACCTGGACCAAGGCCATCCGGTATTTTAAGGACAGTGAGCTGATCACGGAGGAATTTCTGGATCGTTTTACGGCCTGTCTTGCTGCCCATGCCGAGCGGCTGGTAGAGATGGGCGGCGACGCCAGACTGCAGAGCAACTGGTGCGTGCTGGAAAACAGCGGGCTGTTTGAGATCGCCCTGGGGCTTCCCCGGAATGAGAGGACGCAGGAGTGGATCCGGATCGCTCTGGACCGCCTGGACAGATCCTCTCAGATACAGGTGTATGAGGACGGCAGCCAGTGGGAGCAGTCGCCCATGTACCATAACGAGGTCTATCACTGCCTCTGCTGCTGTATTTATCTTGCCAGAGCCAACGGGATCCCGCTTCCCGCCGGAATGGAGGAGCGCGTGCACAGAATGGCAAGGGCCGACATGCTGTGGATGAAGCCGGACCGCCATCAGTTTACCCACGGGGACTCCGACGATACGGATCTGACGGATGTGCTGGCGATGGGCGCTTATCTGTTTGCGGATCCGGAGCTGAAATACATATCCTCTCCTTATATGGATTTTGAAAGCGCCTGGGATTTCGGGCCGGAAGCCTGGAAGGAATACGAGGCAATGGAAGCGGCAGAGCCGCAGCTTCGTTCCGCGGTCATGGAGGATTCCGGAAACTATTATCTGCGGGAAAGCTGGGAAAAGGACGCCAACCTCCTTCACTTTGCCTGCGGAGCCATGAGCACGGGGCACTGCCATGGAGACAAGCTGCACGTGAGCCTGGTGCTGAACGGGGAAGACGTGCTGGTGGACGGAGGACGGGCCACCTATATGGATGTGCCGCTGCGTTTTGAGCTGAAGGATAATACCGGACATAATACAACCACCGTGGACGGGAAGTCCTTTACCACGTTCGACAGCTCCTGGTACACCAGCGGGCTTTCCCTGCCGGTAAACCGCTGCTTCCGCAAGGGCGGCATTGCGGAATACGTTCAGGGCGGCCACCTGGGCTATATCCAGGAAGGGATCTTCGTGAACCGGCGCGTGATCTGGATCAGGCCCGACATTTATGTGATCAACGACGAGTTTTACGCTGAAGGAAGCCATACCTTCCGCCAGTTTTTCCATTTCGCTGCAGGAAGCAGGGTGGAGGCCGACGGGGACAGGGCAGTATTTGAAGGAAGAAAAACGAAGGCGTTTCTGTCCTTCCTGACGCCCGGCTGTGTTCTGGAGACGGCGGAGGGCGTCTGCTCCGGCCACTACAACCAGAGCGAATCCAATCCGCTGCTGCGCGCCGTGCTTGAGAAGGAAGGCTTTGCCAGCATGATCACGGTCATCAACGGAGGGGCTGCCGCAGAGGCGCAGCCTGCAAGGGCAGAGCTTCTGGAGGTGTTTCATCATACCGAGGACAGGGCGGTTACGGACAGGGAGGCTCAGGCATTGCAGATCAGCCTGGGAGACAGAAGCTATGTGGTGATCATCTGCCACGACGAGGTGTTCCGCTCCTCTGACGCGGTGATCGCCGGAAACTGTATGGCCACTGGAAATGTGAGCGTATTCGATACAACGGGCCGGAAAGAGGGAGAACGTCTTTACGGCGGAGAGGTGCTGCACGTATAGAGCGGCGCCGGACGTATCTTTGACGAGGAAGGGAGCGTATCAGATGAAGAAAAACGGAATGGCATACCGTAGACTGTTTTTGTCCTTCATGCTCATTTTGGTGATACCCACAGGAATGAGCCTGCTTTTCTATCTGTATTCCTACAGGACGGTCAGAGAGAGGGCAGACGCTTCCAACCGCAGTCTGATCAATACCGTGAAAAATGTTTGCGATCAGCAGATGGCCTATTATGAAAACGCCCTGGTGCAGCTTGCGCTGAACCGGTCGGTGCAGTCACTGGCCGGGGTGAAGGGGGAGTTCGGGGCCGAGAATTCCTATGAGCTTTATACCCTGTATAATGAACTCGAATCCATGTGCGTATCCATTAACAAGAACGGAAATTACTGCCTGGACGTGTTCGTCTACTTTAAGAACAGTGAAAAGATCGTTTCCTCCTACGGGAGCATGAGCTATGACATGTACTGCGAGCTGTACAGCGGAGCTGAGGCGGAGCCAAAGGAAAAGCTGAAGCAGGAGCTTACCGAATATCATTTCCGCAGGGCGACGAGAATGGAAAACAGCTGGTACCGGGAAGGCCCGGTACTGCTGCTTACCATGGCGAACCTGCAGGGTGGATACGGGGAGACCTCAGCCATGGTGGGGCTGTGGCTGGATATGGGAGCCCTGAACCGAAGCATTGAGTCCGTATCCTGGGAGCCCGGCCTGACCTGGATGATCCTGAATGAGGATGATCAGACCCTGAACAGCGCACAGGAGTATCCGGAGTTCGGACTGAAATACGAGGAGCTGACGGAAGAAAACGAGCAGAAGCTGATGTGGGAGGGAGAGCCCTATCTGGTGCGGACGGTGTTTTCCGAGGTGGGAAACTGGAAGTATGTGATCCTGATGCCGGAATCCCTGATCAGCGCGCAGGCGTCGCAGGTGAGGAACGTGTTCCTTCTGTCCATCATAGCGTGTATGTGCGTGGGTTTTGTGGCTGCTGTCCGGATGCTGAAGGTCAACTATCAGCCGATCCAGAAGATCCTGGATCTGTTCCGGACGCAGGACGGGACAAAACAGGAGTATGTGGAAAATGAATTCCAGTATCTGGAGGAGAGCGCTGCCGGCTTTTTCAAGGAGCATTCGGACTTCCGGCAGAAGGTCGCGGAGAACCGGCGGGTGCTGCGGCAGTATTATCTTGCCGGCCTACTGGAAAATGTCTACGACAGCGGAAAAAATTCCCCGGATCGGGAAGCGGCTGTGGAAGGGCTGCGGCGGGGAAACAACCTGGTGCTTCTGTATCACATCGAGGAAGCGGATACGGGAGAACAGGGAGAGGACGGTTCCCTCAGCAATCTGAGACGCTTTATCATCCGCAATGTGTTTGAGGAAGGGATCGGAGAGTATTTTCATGTGGAGACCGTGGAGCTTGGGGATACGGTTGCCATGATCGTGAACCTGGAAAACGGTCCGTCCGATTATGCGCTGAAGCTGATGGAGACGGCGGACACGCTGCAGCGGTTCATCCGGGAAAACTTCGGCTTTACGCCGGCGGTGCTTGCCGGAACGGCCCATGAAGGGCTGGAGGGCATCCATGAATCCTACAGAGAGGCCAGGGAAGCGGAAGGCTTCATCGATGTGCTGGATGCGGAATTCGTCAGCTATGAGGAGATCAGGAACAGCTCACAGAGAAAATACGACTATCCCCAGGAGCAGGAGGGCAGGATCATCGGCGCCCTGCTTACCCACAACGCGCAGCTTGCCGTTTCCTATATTAATAAGGTACTGGATGTGAATCTTGTGGAAAACAGACTGTCGTCCGATCTGCGTCAGTGTCTGCTCTTTGATCTGGCCGGCACGCTGATGAAGGCGGCGGAGCAGACCGGATACCCTGAAAATAACGAATTGGGGGGGGTATTATCTGAATTGAAGGAGCTCTCCCAGCGGCTTCCGCTGGAAACCATCCGGGAAAAATTCCGTCAGATGGCGGAAAGCGTGGCGGGAGAGGAGGAAAGCGGCGACACGGCGGAAAGCAGCCAGAACCGGCAGCTCTGCCAGGACGTCCTGGAATATATCCGGAGCAATTACAGCGATCCGGATCTGAACATTTCTCAGACAGGACTGCATTTCCACATGACTCCGGCCTATCTGTCCTCCATTTTCCGAAAAGAAACGGGGGAGAGTCTGCTGAAGGTGATCACGCAGATCCGGGTATCGGAGGCGGAAAAGCTTCTGAGGGAGGGAGTCAGCGTGGTGGAGGCAGGAGAACGTGTGGGCTTCCGGGACAGCTCCACCTTCATCCGCACCTTTAAGAAGTACGTGGGGGTCACTCCCGGACAGATAAAAAGTACAAAATGATGGACATTTTATGTTTTATCAGTTGATTTTAATTTTTGTCTATTCAAATTACACAGAGAAAGAGATAAGATAACTCCTGCAAGCAAGCAGGGTGAACAAAAACCTGCAGCAAATAAAAGGAGGAAGACTTATGAGAAGAAGATGGAACAAGCCAGTTGCCATTCTGGCGACGCTGGCGATGGCCGGCTCTCTGCTGGCTGGCTGCGGAAGCAGCAAGGAGACCACCAGTGGAGAAAGCGCTGCGGCTCCTGCCGAGACGACGGCAGAAGCGGGCGGAGAAGAGGCTGCGGCCCCTGTGGAAGCAGAAGAAGTATCTTATCCTCTTGCAGAGGGCGGTTCTCTTACCTATTGGCTTCAGCTGAACCCCAACGTATCCGCCAACTTCACCAACCTTGGCGACACCGAGCTTGGCAAGAGCTGGATCGCAAATACCGGTGTGGACATTGAATTCCAGCATCCCGCTTCCGGACAGGAGAGCGAGCAGTTCAACCTGATCGTTGCGGACGGCAATTTCCCTGACATTATGGAATGGCAGTGGGTGAACAACTATCCCGGCGGACCGGAGAAGGCGATCGACGACGGCGTGATCATCGCTCTGAACGATGTGATCGATCAGTACTGCCCGAACCTGAAGAAGTATCTGGCAGAAAACCCGGACATTGACAGAATGATCAAGACGGATGAAGGACATTATTTCGCATTCCCGTTCATCCGCGGTGAAAAGGGCCTGTGCTACACCGTAGGCGGCTTCATCCGTCAGGACTGGCTGGATCAGGTAGGCATGGAGGTTCCCACCACCGTTGACGAGTGGCATACCGTGCTGACCGCGTTCAAGGATGAGCTTGGCGCTACCGCTCCTCTGTGCTTTGACTGGTCAAACTTCGGAAAATCCAATCCCATCGCGTTCGCGTATGGCGTTGGTACTTCCAGCAGCAACTTTATTCTGGATGAGAACGGCGAAGTTAAGTTCTACGCTGCACAGGACGGCTACAAGGATTATCTGATGACCCTGAATCAGTGGTACAACGAAGGTCTCATCGACCGTGACCTTGCTACCCTGAACGGCGATCAGGTTACCTCCAAGATGACCACCGATCAGGCCGGCGCTTCCGTGGGCTGGGCTGCGTCCCGTATGCAGGTTATGATGACCACCGCACAGGCGGAGAACCCTGATTACCTGCTGGTTCCCACTCCCACTCCTACGCTGAATGCGGGCGAGACTCCGATATACGGATACATCGAGAACCAGTTCCCGGATGTTGGAGCCGCTATCACCACAAGCTGTGAGAACGTAGAACTGGCTGCGAAATTCCTGGACTACGGTTATACGGAAGAAGGACACAACCTGTTTAACTTCGGTACCGAAGGCGTATCCTACAACTGGGACGGCGACTATGCGGTATATACCGAGGAGATCACCGCGAATCCCGAAGGATGGCCGATCGCTCAGGCTCTGGGCAAGTACATCCGCGCCAACTACAACGGACCGTTCGTACAGGATATCAACTATCTGCAGGAGTATCTGCAGCTTCCTACCGCTAAGGAATGCCCGGATGTATGGGCTGTTGAGACGGCTTCCGATCACACCATGCCTCCTGTAACTCCTACGCAGGATGAGTCCAGCGAGCTGGCTACCATCCAGAACGAGCTGAAGACCTACGTGGATGAGATGACCCTGAAATTCGTTTTCGGAACCGAAAGCTTTGACAACTGGGATACCTATATCCAGACCCTGAACGATCTTGGCCTTGCAAGAGCCATTGAGATCGAAGAGGCTGCTCTGGAGCGTTACAACGCAAGATAATCCGCCTGAATACCGGGCTGGACAGCGGCGCCCGCAGATAACGGATCATGCAGGCGCCGCGGCTGAAAAAGCTGCGAAGCCGGGGAGCCGGAAAACAGCTCCCCGGCTTTTTGTGAAAAGGGTCTGCGGCACGGAAGCCTTTGCCATGCAGCGGATGGGGCGCAGGACGCGCCATGCGCTGTGCGGCAAAGGAGAAAGGGCCGCAGGCTGCCGAAAGAGAGGATAGTGCGATGAAGGGGAATTCATTTAGCGTGAGAGCGAAGAAGGATTTCAGGAGAAACTGGTCTCTGTATCTGCTGGTGCTTCCGGTGCTCATTTTTTATGCGATTTTCATGTATAAGCCCATGTACGGCGCCATTATCGCGTTCATGGACTATAAGCCCGCCAAGGGAATAGCGGGCAGCGACTGGGTAGGCTTTGAACATTTTATCCGTTTCTTCACCGGACCGTACTTCGGACGTCTGCTGAAGAACACGCTGCTGCTTTCCATTTACAGCATCATCTGGGGCTTCCCGGCTCCCATCATTCTGGCCCTGCTCCTGAATGAGGTACAGAATAAGGTATTTAAGAAGACGGCGCAGACCATTACCTATCTGCCCCACTTCATTTCCCTGGTGGTTGCCTGCGGTATGATCAAGGACTTCTGCCTGACCACCGGACTTTTCAACGATATCATCACCTTCTTCGGAGGCGAGGCTTCTCCGCTTCTGCAGAATCCGGCCTACTTCCGGACGATCTATACGGCGTCCAGCGTATGGCAGGAGGTGGGATGGGGCTCCATCATCTATCTGTCGGCCCTGTCCAGCGTGGACAGCCAGCTCTATGAGGCGGCTTCCATCGACGGAGCGAACCGCTGGAAGCAGACGCTCCATGTTACGCTTCCGGGCATCATGCCCACCATTATCATCATGCTCATCCTTCGTATGGGTTCCCTGATGAGCATGGGTTATGAGAAGACGATCCTGCTGTATAATCCTTCTACCTATGATACGGCAGACATTATTTCCTCGTATGTGTACCGTGCAGGTCTGCTGGAGCAGAACTGGAGCTATTCAACGGCCATCGGTCTGTTCAACTCTGTGGTTAACTGCATCCTGCTGGTAGTGACCAATCAGATCAGCAAACGGACGACAGAGAGCAGTCTGTGGTAAGGAGGGGTTTCCATGAAGGTTAAAATATCAACAGGAGAAAGAATATTCCGAGTATTCAACTACATATTTCTGACGCTGGTGGTGCTGCTGTGTCTGTACCCCGTATGGCATGTGGTCATGGGCTCGTTCAGCGACGGCAACAAGCTGATCTCGCACACCGGTCCGCTGCTTCTGCCCCTGGGCTTCAGCGTTGACGCCTATGCGAGAGTGTTCGCCAACCCCAATATCCTCACCGGCTACGCGAACACCATGTTCATCCTGATTGTGGGTGTCATACTGGATCTGATCATGACGTCCCTGGGCGCTTACTTCTTCTCCAGAAGAGGAGTCATGTTTAAAAAGCCCCTGATGCTGATCATCATGTTCACCATGTTTTTCTCGGGCGGCATCATTCCCTTTTATCTGACGCTGCGCGACGTGCATCTGACCAACTCCCTTTGGGGACTGATCATTCCCTTCATGGTGAGCACCTACAACATGATCATCTTGAGGACCTCCTTTGAGGCGATCCCTGAGAGCCTGATGGAAGCGGCAAAGATCGACGGAGCTGGACATATCACCATTCTTGTCCGCATCGTGCTTCCGCTGTCCAAGGCGATCCTGGCCGTTATGGTGCTTTACTACGGCGTATCCATCTGGAACGGATGGTTCTGGGCGTCCGCAATCCTGCGTGACAGAGAGATGTATCCGCTGCAGCTGATCCTGAGAGAGATCCTGCTTTCCAACGATTCCCAGGCAATGGCCGGAGGAGCGGGCGGAGACGCGGAGGCGCTTTCCCAGACGATCAAATACGCGACGATCATGGTGGCTACTGTGCCGATCCTCTGCGTATATCCTTTCCTGCAGAAATATTTTGCGTCCGGCGTAATGATCGGCGCGGTGAAGGAGTAATATCACAGTGATGAAAGAAAACAAAACGGATTCAACACTGCTGACTGTGGGCCCGGTTTCCGGGCTCACGGTCAGTCTGTGCGAAGAGACATTGCAGTTTACTATCCGGACAGAGGCGTCAGAATGGAAAACGGAGCCCTCCGTCCGCCCTGTCGTCGTTACGGAAAAAGAGGAGCTTGATTTTTCCAGATGGCAGAGGATCACCCATGAGCAGGTGGAGACCGGGTATGGAAGAGGGATCTTAAGCAGCTACCGTGCTCTGGACGGAAAAGAGGACGGCTACGCCTTCGACACCCTTTGCTGGATCGAGGAGACCGGAGAGGAGCCGGAGGAGAGCGGCGCGGGGCTGGCAGGGAAGGTACATTTTGAATGGATCCCCATCTGTGAAAACGGGCTTTGCGTAAAGGAGGTCCGCTGGCCCGCGCCCATGGCGTTCCTTTCGGAGGCCGATGAGGAAGGCGCGGCTTCTGAAGCGCATCCGTTTTCCGGCTGGTATACGCTGATCAACGAGGGGCAGGGGCTTCTGATCCCCAACGATTGGGAGACGGCGGTGAACCGGCTGACCTTCCGCGGACAGTTCCTGACCGCAGGCGGCTACATGCCCTGGTTCGGCCAGGTAAAGGAACGGAAGGGCTATATCGCCATTGCGGACACACCCTGGAACGCGGGCGCATACGTGGATCATCCCGCAGGCGGCCCCTATACCAATATCGGCATCTGGTGGGAGCCAAGCCTTGGCCGGATGGATTACAGAAGGAGCGCCACCTATGCGTTCCTGGACGACTGCGATCATAACGATCTGTGCAAAATCTATCGCTTTTATGCGAAGCAGACCGGAAAGCTGGTGACGCTGAAGGAGAAGGCGGCAAGGGTTCCCTCTGTGGAAAGGCTCTACGGCTGCGCCTTTGTGCACTGCGGCATCAAGACGAACGTGCATCCGCTCTCCGATTTTTACGATAAGGAACAGCCGGAGAAGAACAATCACGTGACGCCCTTTGCAAAACGCGCCCATCTGATCAGGGACATCAAAAAGCGCGGCGTGGAAAAGCTTTATCTGCATCTGGATGGCTGGGCGGAGCCCGGCTATGACAACAAACATCCGGATTACCTGCCCGCCTGCGAGGAGGCCGGCGGCTGGGAGGGGATGAAGCAGCTCGCCGATACGGTGCACGACTGCGGCTATCTGTTCGGCATTCACGACCAGTACCGGGATTATTATCTGAACGCGGAAAGCTTTGACGAGAAGGAGGCGGTGCGCCTTCCCGACGGAACCATGCCCCAGCACAGCCGCTGGGCGGGCGGCCCCCAGACCTATCTGTGCGCCACGAGAGCGCCCTACTACGTGAAGCGCAATTTCCATGAGATCCTGTCCCACGGGATCGGGATGGACGGCGCCTATCTGGATGTGTTCACCTGCAACGAGGGTGACGAGTGCGACAACCCGCACCACCGGATGAGCAGACGGGAGTGCTATGAATATAGGAAGCAGTGCTTTGACTGGCTGCTTTCCAAGGGCATTCTTCCCAGCTCCGAGGAGGTTTCGGACTGGAGCATGCAGAGCCTGGTGTTCTGCCACTACGCGCCCTATCATTTCATGCTGCAGGCTCCCGGAACGCCCAGGAACGGCATTGCGGTGCCGCTGTTCAACCTGGTCTATCATGACTGCGTGGTGGAGCCCTGGATGATGGATATTCTGGAGTACGAGGGACATGACGGAAAGCAATGCAGGGAGGATCTGATGCTCTACGCCCTCCTGAACGCCGGAGCGCCCTATCTGATCCGGGACGGCGCCTATGAAAATACGGACGGCTCCTTCGCGGGCTGCGGAGAGCTTGGCCCGGAGGAGACGGCGGAGCGCTGCCGGGTGGTTTCCGAGCTTCATGAGCGTCTGGCCGACTGCCCCATGGTACGCCACGAGCTGCTGGATGCGGACGGAAAGAGACAGAGAACGGTCTTTGCCGACGGCACGACCGTGACCATCGATCTGGAGAGCGGCTCCTATCAGATTGAAAAGAACTGACGATCAAAGCATAAGGCCGGGCGTTGGCGGTGAAAAGCTTCCGTTTTTTCGCCGCCGATGGCCCGGCCTGCATACAGAGAGGTAGACGAAGATGAAAACAATGGAACTGCTTCCGAAAAATGTGACCTGGTATAAGGCGAATCTGCACTGCCACACGGTATTTTCCGATGGGAAAATGACGCCGGAGGAGGTGAAGAAGCACTATCAGGAAAAGGGCTATCAGGTGCTCGCCATCACGGATCACGACCATTACGGCGACCACAGGGAGCTGTGCGACGAGAATTTCGTGGCCATCGCGGCGCTGGAAACGGACATGAACCAGGCAGGAGACATGCTCTGGAATTACCGCCGCACCTGGCACATGAACTGGTACGATACCTGCCCGGATGAAAACAGGGAGATCAAGGCGGCCCTTGGAAGGCCGGAGGTTCCCTATGAAGACATGGACGCGGTCAACGCCTATGTGGAAAAAATGAATGCGCTCGGCTTCCTGGGCTGCTACAACCATCCCTACTGGTCTCTGCAGACCTGCGGGGAATATACGAGGCTGAAGGGAATGTGGGGCATGGAGATCTATAACCACGGCTGTGAGATGGACGGCCTTTACGGATATCATCCCCAGTCCTATGACGAGATGCTCCGCAGCGGCCAGAGGCTTTTCTGCGTGTCCACGGACGACAACCACAACAGCATGGCGCAGGACGGCGGCCTGTACGATTCCTTCGGCGGTTATATCTGTATCGGCGCTGAGAGCCTGACCTACGAGGGGATCATCGACGCGCTGAAAAAAGGAGACTTCTACAGCTGTGTCGTTCCCGACGGCCAGGGAGAGGCGCCCGAGCTTCTGGAATTCACCCTCACCGGAAGCCACGTGCATGTGAAATGTACGCCTGCGGACAAGATCTTCTTAAAAACCATGGGAAGAAACTGCCACAGAGCGTCCGCAAAACCGGGTGAGACCATCACGGAGGCGGACTTTGAGCTGAACGGGGAAGAGGGATACATCCGTGTGGAGATCTCGGACGGGAAGGGGAGACGGACCGTTTCCAATGCTTATTTTTTGGACTGAAAAGTTTTTGGACAGCGGATAACGCGGCTGTTTGGGAGGAATTTCCCTGAGACGGCATGGAGGAAAAAAGGATGAGGGGGAAGAAGAAAAAGAACGCTCTTTTAGCAATGCTGAAGGAGGGCGGCAGGCCAGGGCTGGCCGCTGCTCTCCTTTTTGCGCAGGTTCTCTGTACGGCGCGGGACGTGGCCTGTCTGGTCACTCTGGTCAATGCTACGGACTGCCTTCTGTACGGCGGGCAGAATCTGGCGGCCGCCCTGCTGTGGATGGCTGCGGCCATGTTTGCGGGCACCCCGGTTTCCATGCTTATGAAATATCTGTCAGGGAGCTATCGCATCCGGCTTCAGTGTGCGCTGACGGAAAAATTATCCGGAAGGCTGGAAAAGGCGGAGCTGTCCTGGCTGGAGGAACAGTCCGGCGCAAGGCTTTTGTCTATCTGCACGGCGGATCTGAATACATGCATCAGATGGGCGACCTGGAATCTGCCGGAGCTTGTCCGGGTGGGAACCTATACGGTCGCCGTGATTGTCTACTGCATGGGGCAGAGCCTGACTCTGACGCTTTGCTTCATTCCGGTGATCGTCGCGGTGATGCCTCTGGTCTCTCTGATCTCCAAACCTCTCAAGGGGATTACGGACAGTCAGAGAGAGGCGGCTGCCGAATCACTGAAAAAGGTACAGGAAACGCTTCGTGCTCCGGAATTTGTCAAGGCATACGGGCTGGAGGAAAAAATGGACAGCCGCATGGATCAGGCACTTTCCGAACGGCGCAGGCAGGAGGAGGCGAGCGCTGTTCTGATGGGGCTGATCGACGGCCTGCTCTATTTTGCAAGCTATCTGCCGGGACTGATCGCGGTAGGGGCCGGCGCCATTTTCATCCTTCGGGGAGAACTGACGGCAGGGTACCTTCTCCTATCCCGGCGGGGAAAAGGTTCTGAAGGATGTGTCGCTCACCGCAATGCGCGGGGAGTTTATAGCGCTGGTGGGAGAGAGCGGCTGTGGGAAAAGCACGCTGCTGAAGCTTTTGATGGGCGTCTACCCGGACTATGAAGGAGAGCTTCTGCTGGAAGGGCTTCCGGTACGGGAATGGGATAAGCGGGCCCTTTACGGCAGGATCTCTCCCGTGTTTCAGCAGCCTTTTCTTTTCCCGATGACCATCAAAGAGAATCTGGGCCTGATACCGGAGAATCCGGGGGCGTCAGAGCATGCCGAAAAAAAGAGAGAGGCGGTAAAGAAAGCGGAGGAAAATGTCTGGCAGGCCCTGGCCTCTGCGGAGCTTGCGGATTATGTAAAGGGACTGTCGGACGGGCTGGATACGAAGATAAGCGAGCAGGGAGCCGGTCTTTCCGGCGGGCAGAGCCAGCGTATGACCATAGCGAGGGCTTTTTTCAAGGATGCGCCGCTGATTTTGATGGACG
Source organism: Candidatus Eisenbergiella merdavium (assembly GCA_019119595.1). Taxonomy (GTDB): domain Bacteria; phylum Bacillota; class Clostridia; order Lachnospirales; family Lachnospiraceae; genus Eisenbergiella; species Eisenbergiella merdavium. The sequence goes on from DWWS01000016.1 coordinate 50,325, forward strand.
AGCCGACCAGCGCGCTGGATTCGGTGACGGAAAGCGGCCTGCAGCGCGCATTTGAACGGCTGAGGCAGGGAAAGACGGCGGTGGTAGTCGCCCACAGGCTTTCTACGATCCAGAATGCGGACAGGATATACGTGATGGAAAACGGAAGGATCGTCCAACAGGGAGCACATCAGGAGCTGATCGCACAGGAGGGAGCGTACAGGAGGCTTTATGAGAGCCAGCTTACGCAGGCTGAAAGGAGGAATGAGGCATGAAAACGGTATCCTTTCGGGAATCCCTGGCGGGGATCTGTCGTCTGTATGGATTTTTAAAGGGGCAGAGCCTCCTGTATGTCGTCGGGCTGATTCTGGTGTCCGCCTTTCAGCTTTTTTCCAGTCTGTTTGAGGGCCAGCTTTACAGCACGGTTACGCGCATCGGCCAGTCCGGAGAGGGAAGGATCGCAGAACAGCTCTTTTTTATCTGCGGGTTTCTTGCGGCGCTTGTCGTCATGCGTGTCGTTGGAACCATTTTTTATCTGAGGTCAGTCGCCAGAGGAGACGAGGCGCTGCGCAGGCGGCTCGGAAGAACACTCGTCCGGATGCCTCTCTCCATATGGTATACAAGGCACAGCGGAGACTGGATGGCGATTCTTGGAAAGGACGCGGACGAGGCGTCAGGAGTGTATAAGGATCAGGCAAACATGCTCCTGGCCTGTATCATACAGGCGGCGGGAGGGCTTATGCTCCTGCTGTGGATGAATCCTGTGCTGGCGGCGTGGGGACTGATCACCGGACTTGGCTATATGTGGATCGGCTTTTTGAACTGGAAGAGAATGTATGGCTATGAGAACAGACTGCGGGAGGCCGCAGGAGGGATGGCGGAACAGTTTTCCAACCAGATTGAAGGACGCTGGGTCAGCAGATTTTACGATCTGCAGACGGTCCTTTCGGGAAAAATGGACGCTGCACGAAAAGAATATGAGGACGGCGGAGAGCGGAGCGCGCGCGTCAGCGCCCTGAACGGCGGGCTGAATCAGATCGGTTATACGCTGTCCTATTCCGGAACGCTGATCGTTGGGCTGATCCTGGTGAATGCGGGCCGGCTTACGCTGCCGGAAATGCTGTCCATGTGGCCGCTTTCTCTTGGAATCGCTTTTGGCCTTTTGCAGATCGGCTTTCTTTTTACCGATTATCAGAGTACGGCGGCGGCTGTGGGCCGTCTGCAGCATGTGTTTTCGCTTCCCTGCGAGGAAGCGGGGAGCGCAGATGCCTGCGGGGCTTCGGATAAGGAGGAGCCGGCCGTCCGCCTGGAGCATGTCAGCTTCTGCTATGAGGCTCCGGAAGAGAAGGCCGAAAACACTTCCGGTGATGACGGCTGTGATCGGAAAAAATATGCGCTTCGGGACTGTTCGCTTTGCATCCGCAAGGGGGAGAGAGTGGCCTTTGTCGGAGAGAGCGGAAGCGGAAAGAGCACGCTGATGAAGCTTCTTCTTGGCTTTTACCGCCCGCAGGAGGGAAGGATCGAAGTGGACGGTATCGACGTTTCTGCGTCTCCTTCTGCTGTCAGGGGCAGGATCTCTTATGTGCCGCAGAAGAGTCAGCTTTTCGATGACAGTATCTATGAAAATATCGCAATGGTAAGGCCGGAAAGCGGCCGGGAGGATGTGGAGCGCGCGGCGGCCCGTTCGGGAGCGGATGAATTTATCCGCCAGCTTCCCGAAGGGTATGAGACGCGAGTCGGAGAGGACGGCGGAAGGCTATCCGGGGACAGCGGCAGAGGATCGCCGTGGCGAGAGCCTTTCTGAAGGATGCGCCCATAATCGTGATGGACGAGGTGACCGCCGCCCTGGACGGAAAGGCGGAAAGCCATATCAACCGGACGCTGGGCAGTCTGGGAAGGGACAAAACGGTTCTGCTCGTTACACACAGGCTTTCTTCCGCAGTGTTGGCGGAACGCATCGTGGTGATGGAGCGCGGGCGGATCGTGGAAACCGGGAGCCATGAGGAGCTGCTGAAGAAAAAGGGATATTACAGCAGGCTCTGAGAAGCGGGAGCGTCGGAACGGGAAGGTTTGGATTCCTGAGCAAAGGGAGGTATTTGGAAAATGAAGCCTGAAATATCAGTGGTCATGACTGCCTGCAACACGGGGAAATATATCAGGGATGCCGTGGAAAGCATCCTTTCCCAGTCGAATCCGGATTTTGAGCTGATCGTGGTGAACGACGGTTCCACGGACAATACGGATGAGATCATGAACGGAATCCGGGACGAACGCATCCGGTACATAAGATCGGCTGAAAACCGGGGGATAGCCTTTTCCCGGAATCTGGGAACGCAGCAGGCCAGGGGAAAATATCTGGCGGTCATGGATTCAGACGACATTGCCCCGCCCTATCGGCTCCGGGATCAGTATGATTACATGGAGAGCCACCCGGAGGTGGGCGTGCTGTCCGGGGACGCTTTTAACTTTGGGACGGAAAACAGATACCGGACGGCCATACAGGGAAACGAGCGGATCCAGTACCGTTTTTTCTTCCGCTGTCCCATCAACAATCCCGCCGCCATGGTGCGTATGGATCTGCTGGAACGGACACAGGTAAAATATGACGTCAGGTACCGGGTGTGCAGCGATTACAAATTCTGGATCGACCTGCTGAACCGGACGAAATTTGCGAATCTGGGCGGAAAGCCCTATGTATTTTACCGCACCGGCCATTCGGAAAGCATCACCACCGAAACCAGCCGCCTGGAATCGGTCAGGGAAAGAAACAGGGTGGTAAAGGAAATCTCCTACGGCTTCCTTGACCGGTTCGGCCTGTCTCTTTCCAAAGAAGAGTACGATGCCGTTTTCCTTTTCCGCAGCTACGGGGAAAAGCATCCGGACAGGAGGGATTATGAGAAAATGGCCGCCTGTCTGGAAAAGCTGATCGAACAGGGAAGGAGCGTGATGGCAAGGAGCGACCTGTGGGAGGAAGAAATGCGCTTCTGGCTTGCAAAATGGGAGAAACTGGTACGATGAACCGAAAGCTGAAAAATCCTTTTTTCCGCCTGCTGGCGGACTGCAGAAGGCAGTGGGGCTGGCTGTCTGCTTTCATTTTTATCTATTTTCTCGCGGGACTCTTTAAAAGCGGGATCGCGCTGCAGTTCGGAAATATGACGGACGCGGCTCTGACGGAGGGAGCGGAGGCGGCGCTTGCATACGTGCGGCCTCTGCTCGTTCTGCTTTTCCTGGAATTCCTGCGGGGGATCCTGACCTATGTGGTGGTGGCCCAGACCACGGAGCGGATGTTCTTCGACATGAAAATGAGGGTCTTCCGGAAGCTGAGCTGTCTGCGGGCGGAGACCATCGAAAGGAAGCTGCGCTCGGGGGATGTGGTCACGCGCGTCAACGGCGATCTGAATTCACTCTGCGAGGATATCGCGGGAAAATATACCTGGTTCATGCGGGTGTTCTTTACTGCTGTGATTGCCTTTTTTTCCTGTGTAAGGCTGAGCTGGGAGCTGTCTCTGGTGTATTTTATCCTGATGCCTCCCACCCTCTGGCTGATCAACCGGATCAGCAGGCCCATGAAGGAAAAGCAGAAGGCGGTGCTGAAGGAGACAGGCAGCGGGATGAATCTGGCCGGGGAGGCGCTTGGCGCTGCGGTTACGGTAAAGGCTTACGGGCTGGAGGCGGAAATGGACGCCAGGTTTGCCGCCCGCATGAACCGGGCGTCTGAGAAGGAGACGGAAAACGAAAAGCTCAGCGCACAGATGCTCGCGGTACGTTACGTGGGCGTTGTCCTGCCCATGGTGCTGATGCTTTTTATCGGCGTTATGCTGGTTCAGAGCGGAAGGGTCACGCCGGGAACGGTGATCGCTTTTTCCTCCCTGTGCGGCAGTGTGAGAGGGCTTCTGGAGATCGTCAACAGCATTCTGAAAACCTGGCGGCGCACGCTTGCGACAGGCGAACGGGTTTATGAGATCCTGGATCTGGAGGAGGAGTGCTCCGGAACCGTTTCGCGGGCGGCGGAGGGTCAGGATATCCCTGCGATCTGCGCGCAGGGGCTGCACTTTTCCTACCGGGAGGAGGTGCCGGTGCTCGGCGGCCTTTCCATGAGAACAGAGCAGGGAGAGAGCGTGGCGCTGGTGGGACGGAGCGGCTGTGGGAAAAGCACCCTGCTGAAGCTGCTGTGCGGATTTTATGAGCTGCCCGCCGGGACGGAAGGGACGCTGGAGCTGTGGGGCGTTCCGGCTGAACAATGGGAGCTGGGAGCGCTTCGGGACAGGATCGCGCTGGTGGGGCAGGATCCCTTCCTGTTTCAGGACAGCATACGCAATAACGTGCGCTGCGGCAGACAGGACGCTGACGAGGAAGCGATCGTTCAGGCCCTGAAGGACGCGGAGCTCTGGACGTTCGTGGAGGGGCTTCCGGACGGCCTGGATACCCGCGTCGGAGACGGAGGGCTGCTGCTTTCCGGCGGCCAGAGACAGAGGATCGCCATCGCCCGCGCCTTTTTGAAAGACGCGCCTCTGCTTTTGTTGGACGAGCCTACCTCCGCGTTGGATGCGGAGACGGAGCGCGGGATACAGAAGGCGCTGGACAGGCTTGCGGCGGGCCGGACGAGCATCATCGTCACCCACCGTCTGTATACGCTGGAGCATGTGGACAGGATCTATGTGCTGGAGCGGGGATGCGTGGCGGAAGAGGGAAGCTGGGAGGCGCTTATCGAGAAAAAAGGGATATTTTACCAGCTTCTGACGCTGCAGCAGGAGGGAGGTGTGGAAGGATGCGGGGTGTGAATGGTATGAAAAGCAGAACCGGCTATCGGGAGGCATTTTCCTTCCTTCTCCGGCTGTGCCGGCCGATGGGGAGGGAGCAGAAAATCTACTGGCTCGGCTGCCTGTTCGAGTCGCTGGAAATGCTGAATACGCTAATGATTCCCTTTGTTTTCCAGCAGATGATACAGATCGTGTCCGGTGCGGGTGAAAACGGTGCGGGTAATATGGGGATAGTCCTGCTGCTCCTTGCGGCCGTCCTTCTCATAACGCCGCTGATCAGCCTGGGAAGCTATCTGCATCAGAAAAGCGCCACCCATGGGAAGAACAATATGCGTACGCTTCTTTTTTCTCATATACAGCGGCTTCCTGTGGCGGAGCTGCAGAAAAGGGATATGGGAGAGACGGTGACCCTGCTTGGCAGCGATGTGGACAAAGCCTACGGCCTCCTGCATGGGATCGGGATGCCCTCCTGCTGTCAGTTTCTTTTGATCTTTCCCGTTACAGCCGTCATTCTTCTCTGTTACTGCCCGCCGGTGGCCGTGCTGGCGGTACCGGTCAGTCTGGCCACTGTATGCATATCGGCCGTGTTCAATCCCAGGGTGAGCAGGCTGGGCCAGGAGGCGCAGAAGGAAATGGGAGCGTCGGCGGGGCCGCTGATCGAGCTGATCCAGGGCTATCCTGTCGTCCGGATGTTTGCGGGATACGCAAGGCTGACGGAGCGCTTTACGGAAATCTGCAGGAGCATTTTCAGAAAGCGGGTGCATTACCGGACGATCAACGGGATCGTGGACGGCTTCCTTAACTTTTTTTAGGCGGCGGCGCAGCCCTTTACTCTCATTCTGGCGCTCTTTCTGATCCTGTCCGGAAAATGCAGCATCGATGCGGCCGTTCTTGTTTCCGGAATCGCGGGCGTGATGGCGGACAGCGCGAGGGGCGTGGGAACCTTTATCGCGAATATCCAGCCGCCCTTAGAAAGTGCCAGACGGATCTTTGCGGTGCTCGACCTGCCGCAGGAACGGCAGACACTTACATTGGAGCGGCAGATTCTGACGCAGGAGGCGCTGCGGGACGAAGGGGAAGGACATGCTTTGGCGGCAGAGGCGTCCGGAAAGGAAGGGATCGCTCTTCGCATCAGAGGGCTTTCCTTTTCCTATTCGGGAGAAAAGGAGGTTCTGAAAAACTTTTCCTGCGAAGTGAGGACGGGAGAGGCCGTCGTGCTGACCGGGCCATCGGGCTGCGGAAAGACCACGCTGTTCCGGCTGATCCAGGCGATGTATGAGCCGTCCTGCGGAGAGATCGAATATTTCGGCGTGCCTGCAAAAAAGCTGCTGCGGACGCAGATCCGGGAAATGATCGCTTATGTGCCGCAGGAATGCAGTCTGTTCGAGGGCAGCATCGGCTATAATATCCGGTTGGGAAATCCCGCCGCCGGTGTGGAAGATCTGGAAAAGGCGGCCAGAGCGGCCTGCATAGACGATTTCATTCACAGCCTGCCGGAGGGCTACGAGACGCAGGTGGGAGAGAGGGGAGCGCAGCTTTCCGGCGGCCAGCGGCAGAGGATCGCCATCGCGCGCGCCTTCCTGAAGGACGCGCCCCTGCTCCTTCTGGACGAGCCAACCTCCGCGCTGGACGCGGAGTCGGAAAGAGGTATCTGGGAGGCGCTGCGGAATCTGATGGAAGGACGCACCGTGCTCGTGATCTCGCACCAGACCTGTGTTCCTTATGACAGGGAGATACGGCTGGAGTGAATGCTCGATCTGGGTTCTGCTTCCTGGGCCATTTCCTGCTGGAGTATCTGCATGGCGTACACAGCGGAATTGGCAATACGAACGGTGTTTCCTTCCACCACGAAAGTTACCCTGTCACCGCTTGCCACGCCAAGGACGCCACGGACATCCTTCGGGATTGTGACCTGCCCTTTTGTCATGCTCTTTGCAGTGGCACAAATGCCTTTGCTAACATGGTTTTGCACCGCTCTGATGATTTAGAACAGCTTTTCGCCGTAATTTTCTGCCTGATGAAAGATTCCGGAAATAAAGACGTTTTTCCCTTCGACACGAAAAAGAACAAGATAAGACATATCAGAAAGAAGAGCTTCTCGATAATGGCGGTTGTTTAAATAAGGATCCCGGCTGGGAGGAAACTGAAAAGGATTATCCTCCAGCCGGAAGTAAATCTGTTCCAGACTATCGAGCAAATGTGCGGCAGCCTGGCTGCTCTTGAAGTGGAAGATCAGATGATAGATGATCTCATCCAGCAATTCTTCTGCATGTTCTGCAATGATCAGCTTATAAGTCATATTTTTCCCTCATGGCGGACAGGGAGGCTCTGGCATCCTTTGTTTCGCCCTTTTTTAGCTGGTTTTCTGCAAGCTCCAGATTTTCATACATCTTCAGACGGCTGGAAATTTTTTCAAAGCTTTCCATGCTCATCAGAACCATGTCTCCATATCCGTTTTTGGTAATGTAGACCGGGCCGTCCGTTTTGTGGCACAGCTCAGAAATTTCAGCGGTATTTTTTAGTTCTTTAATGGGAATGATATGTGGCATAAAAATTCCTCCTTTTATGGCGTGATTATACCATTATTATGGTATAAAATCAAGAAAAAATGCCGCTTTATCTGTAAAAAAAGAGGCATTTTCGTTGCGAATTTTCGCTTCCGTTCCTTCGCTGCCCCTCCTTCACCTCCCCTCCCTCGCCTCCGTCGGCGCCATCCCCGTCTCCCTCTTAAATGCCCGAGAAAAATAGCTCTGGCTGTTGAAGCCCAGCGCCTCCGCTGTCCGGGAGACGGTCTCGCCGCTTTGAAGAAGCTCGGCGGCGGCCTTGATCTTCAGCTTGAGCAGATATTTGTGAACACCGATCCCGGCGTATTTGTCGAAAAGCCGTTTCAGTCCGGCTTCGCTGAGGCCGCAGAAGCGAGAGATCTCAGGAACGGACGGCTGTCGGTGAATATTGCTGTTTAAAAAGCTGACCGCCTGGCTGAACAGGACGGCGTCCGGAGCGGAGGAGGCCGAGAATACGGCTCCCGTTTCCGCAAGGGAGAGCATGAGAAGCTGGAGATAGGAGGCCACCGTCTGGGAGTAGGCGGGAAGACGGCCAAAGGGCTCCAGATAGCGCCGGTAGCGCACATCGGCGTCCGGGTAAGAGGCCTTCGGCGTGCCTGCCGGCTCCGTCCGCTTTCGGATGAAAGCGAGCAAAGAGGAAAGAAGGCCCTTCTGGGAGTCGGTGAGCTGGAACACCTTCCGGCTTAAAAAGGCGGTGAGAGGGCCTTCTGCGGAATAGGAAAAAATGAAAAGGTCGGCGCCCTGTTCCCCAGTGACGATGAATTTATGCAGCTCCAGAGGCCGGTGGAAGATGATGGCGCCCTGGGTGAGGTTGTACACCCGCTCGTCGCCGGAAACGCAGACCTCCCCTGCCGAAACATAAAGGCATTCCCAGAAGTTGTGGCTTTCCCCCGGAAATTCGTAGCCCTTTTCATAATGCACATCAAACAGAGAATAGATATCTGTCAGATGGATCTGTTCGGTGACCGGATGCGCGATCCAGACCATAAGCTTCCCCCTTCCAGTGCCTGCTGCGGTTTGCTTTCCAGGAAAGCAACTGCGCTTTCCGCCGCCTGTCGCGGCATCATTTTTTGATCCAAAAGTATCCGAATGTGAGCTGTTTTGATATGGTTATATACTTTTTATGATGCTATCATATCACCAGGACGGAGAGATGTAAAGAGGTCCGGATGCGGCGGGCATGCCGGAGAGCGGCGTGCGGAAGGACGCAAAGGGGGCTCTTTTACAGACAGACAAAAGAAAGGAAGGAAATCAGAGATGCAGGATATCAGGATCGGGTTTATCGGCCTTGGATGCAGAGGCTATGGGCTTCTGAAGGATGCGGTATTAAAACAGAAGGAGCAGGTGACGGCGGTCTGCGACGTATATGAGGACAGGACGCAGAAGGGAGCGGATGCGGTGGAGGAGGCCGGACAGGCGAGGCCTGCCGTGTATTCCGATTACCGGGATGTGATCCGGGATGAAAACGTGAATACCATCATCATCGCAACCGCCTGGGAGAGCCATGTGAGGATCGCTTTGGAGGCCATGTACGCGGGGAAGGCTGTGGCCATGGAGGTGGGCGGAGCCTACGAGCTGAAGGACTGCTGGGATCTGGTCGAAGCCTATGAAAAGACGGGCACGCCGTTCATGTTCCTGGAAAACTGCTGCTTCGGCAGGCGGGAAATGATGGCCTTAAACATGGTGCAGAAGGGACTGTTCGGCGAGGTGGTTCACTGCGCGGGCGGCTATCAGCATGATCTGCGCGACGAGATCTCCTACGGAAGGGAGAACCGCCATTACAGGCTGAGAAACTATCTGAACCGCAACTGTGAGAATTATCCCACCCACGATCTGGGGCCCATCGCAAAGGTTCTCGGTATCAACCGGGGAAACCGGATGCTGACGCTTGCCTCCACCGCTTCCAAGGCGGCCGGACTTCGTGACTATATCCGGGAAAACAAGAGCGATGACGAATTTCTGAAGGATAAGACCTTTGCCCAGGGGGATGTGGTGACCACGGTCATCAGATGCGCCCATGGCGAGACCATCGTGCTGACGCTTGACACTACCCTGCCCAGGTATTACACCCGGAATTTCACGGTGAGAGGGACGAAGGGCATGTATGAGGAGGTCACGGATTCGGTATTTCTGGATCGGCCGGAGGATAAGGCCCATGATTTTGACTGGCGGGAAAACTGCGCGGGAAACGCGAAGCAGTATGAGGAAGAGTACGACCATCCGGTCTGGAAAAAATATATCGAAGAAGGGATCCAGGGCGGCCATGACGGAATGGACTGGCTGGAGTTTCAGACCTTTTTCCGCTGCCTGAGGGAGGATGCCCCCATGCCCGTGGATGTCTACGACGCGGCGAGCTGGATGGCGGTCACCGCCCTTTCCGAGATGTCCATTGCCAGAGGCGGAGCGGTGGTGGACGTTCCCGATTTCACAAGCGGAAGATGGCATGAGCGTCTGCCGCAGTAAGAAGGCTTTGGGAAGATTTTGGGGAAGCAGCGCGGACGACGGGGAAGAATAACGAAACAGAATAAACGAAAAAAGGCCGGAGGGAGACGGTTCCCCCGGCCTTTTGCTGTCGATGAGCCAGGGCGGGATCCGGCGTTGGAAACCTCATAAAATAATCTCATAAAAAGTCAATCTGTTTTAAATATTGTTCATTGAAAAGGAGCCGGGAAACCGCTAAAATTTGAGAAAAGACAGAATTTTCTAAAGAGGAACAGGAGGAGAGAATGAAAAGGATCGCCAATTTTATGAACACCGGCGCGCGGGCAGGGGGCGGAATCCTGTGGCTTCTGCTGCTGTACCTTCTGCAGGCCGTATGCCAGGCAGCGCAGCCTGAGGTGCTGAACCGCGCGGTAAACGCGGTGGGGGATGCAAGCTGGGACGGACTTCAGAGGGTGGTGCTTTTTGCGGTATTCGTGACGGTGGGAACTCTGGCTGTAGATGCGCTGATCAAGCTGGGGATGGTACGTTTCTCCAACGCTCTGCTCGAACGGGTGCAGGTGGAGCTGACGGAGCGGGTCATGCAATTCACCCGCAGACGCTTTCAGCAGAATGAGAGCCCGGACTATCTGACCGGCGTGACAGATCATGCCGAAACGGCGGTGCAGGCTTCCACCAACGCATTTTTTGATACCTTCTCCAGCGCGGCCATTCTTGTGGTCTGTGTTCTCTATATGGCCTGGCTGAGCGTGCCGCTTACATGTATCGTAGTCGCCTTTAACATCATATTGCGCCTGGTTTTGACGATCGTGGAAAAGAAGATCAGGCGCGTGTCGGATGCCTGCAATCAGGTCGTAAGGGAAAACAACGGCTTTCTGGTCGAACTGCTTTCCAACATGCTGACCGTCCGTGTTTATCGGGAGCAGGCTTTTTTTAATGCAAAGCTGGCCGAAAAGGAGAGGGGGACATACCGCAGCCATATCCGCAGGAACGCGTGGTGGAACGGACAGAGCGAGTTTGTCTGGTGTTCCCTGAAATTTGCGGAATATGTGCTTGTCTACGGGATCGGCGGGATCCTGTATTACAGGGGATACATAGACTTTGGGCTGTTTCTGGCCTATCCGATCGCAATGGACTATTTTGTGAAGGGGATCAACAAGCTTCTTATGGCGATGGTGGAGAAAAACGAGGCGCTCAGCGCCATAGATGCGCTGGGGTGGCTTTATGGGGAAACGGAGCTGGAAGGAGGCCGGGATGAGCTGACGGCTGCTGAGAAAGAGACGTTGCGCCCCGGAGAGATCCGTTTTGAAAACGTTTCTTTTTCCTATAAACGGGCGGACGGGAGCGAGCGGAAAATATTACAGGATATTTCCTTTGCGATCGAGCCAGGAGACAAGGTATTGCTGCAGGGGCCGAACGGGGAGGGAAAATCCACGCTTCTGTACCTGATCAGCGGACAGTACCGGCCGGACGGCGGGCGGATCCTTTACGGAGACACCCCCATAGAGGAGCTTTCCCTCGCTGCGGTTTCGGAGAATTACAGACTGATCACACAGGAAAACGACCTGTTCCATTGTGATGTGCCGTCAAATATGGAGCTTACTGTTGCTCCTGACCGGGAAGCGTGCAGAGAGGTCCTGCGGAAGCTTCGCATGGAGGACCGGATTGATATGGAGGTATCCAGCCTGTCACAGGGAGAAAAGCAGCGCGTGAACATCGCCCGGGCCATACGCAAAAACAGCGGGCGCATTTTCCTGCTCGGGGATGAGATCACAGCCAATATCGATCCGGAAAACGCAGAAAACGTGTTCCGGCTTCTGGAAAAGGAATTTGCACAGGATACCGTTATCCTGGTGGCTCACGGAGACTGCAGCTTTCAATGGAACCGGCGGATCACGGTAGAGGGAGGACGGATCACCGTGGAATGCAAGAGTGCGGCACAGCCTGCCATGGAAAGGGGGAGCGCGCAATGAAGGGAAAGAAAATAAAACGGAGGGATCTGATTCCGTTCATCTCTTTTCTGAAAAGGGAATGGTGGGTTCTGGCGGCGGCAACCCTGCTTTTGACGGGATTTTCCGTGGTGCGCACCTACAGCGCGTCCTATATTTCGGAAATCGTGGAATATCTGCAGACCGGAAGACCGATCGGGGGAGTGATCGCGCTGGCACTGATCGGGGCCGCAGTGTCCTGCTCTTCCTATGTGATGCGTTACGCGGGCTCCATGCTGTGCGTCATGCTGACGGAAAAGCTGGCGCTTCAGACCCGCCGCAGGCTTGTGGAGCATCTGGAAAAAATCCCGTGGAGCGAATATGAAAGGCTGAAAACGGGACAGCTGCAGGCCGTGATCCGCAGCGATGTACAGCAGGGAGCGGATCTGATCTACTCTGTTTTTTCCAGGATCGAGCTGAATGTGCTGCTGTTTCTTGCTACCTTTGTCTATATGCTTTTGATCAGTCCCGCTCCGGCGGTGCTGATCGCCGTTTTCACACTCTGCATGGCTTTTGTGAATCAGCGCATCCTGACCAGACAGAAGCTTTACCGGAAGCGTTCCCGGGATGCGGCCGGAGAGGTCGGGGAAACGGTGCTGACCGCATGCAGGGGCATGAGCACGGTAAAGGCATACAGGGCGCAGCCCTTCATCCTTTCCCTGCTTGGAGAAAAGAAGCGCATCTATAACGATGCGGTCTATCAGGCGGAGCGGATCGATGCGGGGAGGCTTTCGGCGTATAACCTGACGAGCAATGTAGTGCTGTACGCGGCGGTGCTCATACTGGGGTATGAGGGACTGCAGGGGAAGGTGAGCTGGGGCGATATCCTGGTATTCATCGTTCTGGTACGGCAGGTGATCATGCCGGCAGAGGTGATATTCCGCTGGATGGGGCGGGTGGCCGTGGGCCTTGCCGCCTGGGAGCGGATCGGTGATGTGTTCGCCATCCCGGCTGAAGAAAACGGCCGGGGAAGCGTTCCCGAGCCGGAAGAAGAGTTCGCCTTAAAGGCGGTTTCCTTTTCCTATGGACCGGACGCGCAGATCCTTGACGGGCAGGAGCTTTCTCTGAGAAAGGGGGAACTGACCGCGCTGATCGGCGGCAGCGGCAGCGGAAAGACCACGCTGTGCAAGATCCTGTGCGGGCTGTATGGAGCGCAGGAAGAGAAAATCGGGGGAGAAACCGGGGAAAAGGGATACAGGCTGCGGATGGAACGGATCGTGGACGGGAAAAAAGACAAGTCATCCGGCAGCGTGGACTGGTGTGTTTACAATCCTGCCGAGCCGGAGCTGTTCCGTATGAGCGTTTATGAAAACATCGTATTTGGCCGGACGGAAATAAGCCGTCAGGACTGCATGGCCGCGGCGGAACAGCTGGGGGCCGCGGACTTTATCCGCGCTCTGCCGGAGGGGATAGATACGGTGATCGAGGCAGGAGGCCGGACGCTGTCCGGCGGACAGAGACAGGCGGTCATGAATCTGCGCGCCCTGCTGTCCGGACGGAAAATGCTGATCCTTGACGAAGCCTTCGCCTCGCTGGATACGAATCGACGCGACCGCCTGACGGACTGTCTCAAAAAACAGGGCAGGGAGAAATTCATACTTCTCGTAGCCCATCAGGAGCGGGTCGCCGGACAGTGTGAGAAGGTGATCGGGATTGGGAAGGCCTGAAAACAACTCCGGCTGTAATCATGATTTTTCGTAAAAGGAGCACCCGATCCGCCTGGCAGGCGCATGCTGGCTTCGCAAACGGATGGGATGCTCCTTTCCCTGTTTCATGATTTGAAATAAAATATTTTGAAGTAAAATGATTTAAAATTATATATATATTTATTATTTTGCTTAATTTATTAAAGAGTACGCAGAATGCGCAGCACCTGCTTCAGCTCCTCCGGCTTCACCTTATCCGGGAAGCTTCCCGTCCTGACACATTCCTTAAAATACCGGATCTCCTCGGCATAGGCGTTGGTCTGGGGCAGGTCGATATCCCCCGTGTCGTTTTTCGCGTCGCAGGACAGATCCAGAATGGTTCCGTCGTTCTGATAGATCAGGCATCTGCCGTTCTCCCAGGCTACGAGAGCCTTTTCAAACAGGAAGCGGAAGGATGCGGTGAAGGGATAAGGCGCGGAGTACCAGGCGCATTCCGTGGTGATGAAGAAGTCCGGAAATTCGTAGACCGCGCTGATGTAATCCTGCTTTGGAAGCCTGATCCTGTTCTTCTGAAGGTGCGCGGGGGTTCCGAAGGCATAGATGCAGAAATCCAGGTCATGGATATGCAGGTCGAAGGGAACCAGCCCGCTGTGTTTTTCATCCAGCATCCAGTCGTCCCAGCTCCATCTGGGATAGCCGTTCAGCCGCCCCATATAGCCGGAAAGCAGCTTTCCGTATTTCCCGGAATCATAGAGCTCCTTAATGAGCTCGTATTCCGGCCAGAAGCGCAGCACCTGGGCCACCATGAAGCAGACGTTGTTTTCTCTGGCCGCCTGATAGACACGGTCCACATCTTCTTCCTTCAGGGAGATCGGCTTTTCACAGATGACATGAATGCCCCTTTTCATGGCTTTGATGGCAAAATCCACATGAAGATATGTGGGCAGACAGATATCAAGAATGTCCAGCTCTTCTTTTTCCAGCATTTCTTCAAAATCAAGATAATGGCGTTTATCCGGGTATGGCTCCAGACGCTCCGGACGGATATCGCAGAGCGCAGTAAGAAGCGTATTCTCCATGGCGTCCCAGGCGGGGATGTGGGAGCCGCTGATCCCGCCGACGCCGACAAGACCGACTTTAAACATAGTAACCTCCATTTTTATCCATAAATCTCATCAATGACCGACTGCAGATAATCCCTTGCCTTCAGAATATCGGTAAGCTGCTGCGCGCCGTCGATCTCCCGTTCGATGGTAACGTAGGAATCGTAGCCAAGCGCATGCAGGCGCGCAAACAAAGCGCGGAAATCCACGCGGCCCTCCCCGATGGGAACCTCCCTCCCCAGGTCGTGTCCGTTGGTGGGATAGAGGCCGTCCTTGGCGTGGAGATTGCGCACATACCTGCCGAAAACATCCAGCGCGTCCACCGGATTGGCTTTTCCGTAGAGGATCAGGTTTGCCGTATCCAGGTTGATGCCAAGGTTGTCCGTCCCCACCCGTTCAAAGCAGCGAAGCAGGGTAACGGGGGTTTCCTGGCCCGTTTCAAAAAGAAGGAACTGGCCGTTCTTTTTCAGATGCTCCGCGACGGTGCGCACCGCGACGCAGAAGCCGCCGAAATTGGGATCGTTGGGATTCTCCGGGATGAAGCCCATGTGGGTGACCACATCCTGAATGCCCATCAGACGGGCGAAATCCGCTCCGTCGCACAGATTTTTCACACGCATCTGCCGGTATTCGGGCGGCACGAGGCCGAGGGTGAGCTGTCCGTCATAAAAATCCCACACCTTCGGCCCCTCCCAGCCGCACCAGAATGCGGATACGCAGATGCCGTACCGTTCCAGAAGCTCCGTCAGGCGGGCCGCATTTTCTTCCGTCCAGACGGACGGGTTCCAGGCAAGGAGCTGACAGGAATCGAAATGATTTTCCTGCAGGCTTTTCAGCTTTCCCTCGATGCCGTCCATGGAATCAAGGGAGACACAGGTTCCTATTTTCATCTTTACCTCCATTTCCGGAGCGTAGCAAAGCATTGCTTTGCGGCGAGGCGCTAAGCTCCGTTTTAAGGCGGTTTTTGAAATGCCGCCTCTTTTTCTCTACCATACCACGGCAGGGAGAAGCGGAAAAGGCCTGTTTTTGCTCTGCATTTGTGCTATTTTTACTTTTTTTGTAAAAGGGCCGAAAAGGGCCCGCATCTGAAAAAAGGTAAAAATATTACAAAAGCACCTGCAAATATCAGATGCTCCCGCCTGCCGGATATGATATGATGAAAAAAACAAAGGAAGGGAACGAAAAAGAACATGAAAAAATTCAGGGCGGCAGTGATCGGCTGCGGAAATATTTCGGTGATGCATCTGGATTCCATTACCCATCTGGAGGGGCTGGAGCTGGCGGCGGTCTGCGATATCAGGCCGGAGCGGGCGCAGCATGCCGCGGAAAAATATCATACAAGGGCATACACGGATTACCGGAGACTGCTGGAAGAGGAGAAGCCGGACGCCGTGCATCTGTGCCTGCCCCATTATCTGCACACGCCAGCGGCGCAGGATGCCATCCGGGCGGGGGTGCATGTGCTCAGTGAAAAGCCCATGAGCATCCGCTATGAGGACGCGCTGGAGACGGTGGAGCTGGCGGAAGCCTGCGGCGTGCAGTACGGCGTGATCTTTCAGTGCCGCTACAACACGCCCTCTCAGCTTGTGAAGAAAAGGATCGCGGACGGCAGGCTTGGCCGGGTGAAATGCGCGAGGAGCACGCTGACCTGGTACCGGCCGGACGATTATTATGCCGGTTCGGACTGGAAGGGAACCTGGGAGAAGGAGGGCGGCGGCGTAATGATCGATCAGGCCATCCATTCTCTTGATCTTGCCAACTGGTTCATCGACAGCGCGCCGGTTTCCGTCCAGGCCTCCCTTCACAACCGGGGGCATCGCGGGATGGCGGTGGAGGATACCGGAGAGGGGCTGATCCGATATGAAAACGGCAGCGCGCTTTTCTTTTACGCCATGAACAACTATCTGGTGGACGAGCCCATTGAGATCCGGCTGGTCTGCGAGCACGGGACGGCCCGCCTTTCCTACGACGAAGCCGTGATCAGTTATGGGGACGGCACAGTGGAGGCTGTGAAAAACCAGCCCCAGCAGATCGTTTCCTATACCGGCGGAAAGCCCTATTGGGGCAGCCAGCACGCTGTCCAGATCGATCAGTTTTATAAGGCGCTCACAGGAGGGGAGGAGCTGGAGATCAGCGGGAGAGAGGCGCTGAAGATCCAGAGGATCATCTGCGGGATCTATGAAAACCCCGTGGAAAGGTCTGATCAATAAGTGAGAAGGTCTGTATAAATAATAGGAAAGAAACGGTGCAAAGGAGGAAAACGGAATGCTGGACGCGTATAAGGAGCTGACTCCGGTGGTTTACGGGGAAAACGCGGTGAAGCATCTCTATACGGAGCGGCGGACGCCGGGGGAGCTTTGCTTTGCCATGCACTGGCATGACCGGATGGAGGTTCTCTATGTTGTGGGCGGAAGCCTGGAGCTGCATGCCGGGGAGGGAAGATATACCGTCTGCGCCGGGCAGAGCGCCATTGCGGCGCCCCGTCAGCTTCACGGTGGCTTTGCTGGCGGGGAAGGAGTGGTTTATCATACGTTCATGTTCGACGTGGATAAATTCTGCAACTCGACCCTGGCTGCGCAAAAATATCTGCTTCCTGTCCGGGAAGGCCGGGTTGTTTTCAGGCGGGTCGTCGACGACGAAGGGCTGCGAAAGGTACAGGAGCGTCTTCTGACTGCCCTCTCAGACGGAGAAGCCCATCCGCTGACGACGGTGGGGATCGTCTATGAGCTGCTGGGCATTCTGTACGGCTTTCGTGTGGAAAGCAGCAGTCTTTTGAAAAAACAGAACCAGGCCTTTTCCCAGATCCTGCAATATGTGAACGACCGGTTTACACAGAGGCTTTCCCCAAGGGAGGTGAGCGTCAGATTCGGCTACAATGAAACCTATTTCTGCCGCCGCTTTAAGGAGATCACAGGTTTGACCTTCAGCGGCTACCTTCTGGCCCTGCGCATGGAATACGCCCAGAAGCTTCTTCTGGAAAGGCAGGAGGAGATCGGAAGCGTCGCCTGGAAATGCGGCTATCCGGACGCAAGCTATTTTTCTCATTGCTTCAAAAAGCAGTTCGGGATCAGTCCGATGGAGTTTCGGAAGGGAAAAGAAAACGCATTTTTACAATAATATTAAGAAAATATGAAGTTGAAGAAATATGGCCGGACGCTCTTTTTTTTCCGCTGAAAATGTATTATGCTTATTAAGCGCATGAAAAGAGACAAAAGATATTTTGCGGGAAAGTGGAGTGAACGGCGTGGCAGGTTTTGAATTGGGAAGGTTGCTTGGAGAAAATAGTCTGGTGTTTTGCAGTCTGGAATTCCTGTTTCGATTCCTGCCTGTTTTTTTATTTGCCTTTTATGTAACCCCTCGCAGATACAGGAATGCGACGCTGTTCATAGGAAGCGTTCTGCTGTATGCCTGCGCGCAGCCGCGGTACGTGCTTCTTCTGCTTGCTGTGACCGCGCTGAATTATCTGGTGGGGCTCAGAATGGAGGATGCGTCCCGAATTCATCACCGAAGGCGAAGACGGGTCGCAATGTCCAAATGGCTGCTTCTGGCAGGCGCGACGGATATCGGGATCCTCGCCTTTTTCAAGATCGCGGGAGCGGCCACAGGAAACCTGCTGCTGCCCCTTGGGCTCAGCTTCTACACCTTTAAGCTGGTGTCCTGGCAGGCGGATCTCTTCCGCGGCGTGACGGAGGCGGAGCATTCCTTCTGGCGGTTCGGCGCCTATATCTGCATGTTTCCTCAGATCACCAGCGGGCCGATCATGCGGTATGAGGATGCGCGGGAGGGGCTGATGGGAGAGCGGATCAGTCCGGAGCAGTTTGAAGAGGGGCTTCGCCTTCTTGTCCTTGGGCTCGCCGCGAAGGTGCTTCTTGCGGACAGATTGGGGATTTTGTGGAACGATATCCAGACCATCGGCTTTGAGAGCATCTCCACGCCGCTGGCCTGGCTTGGAGCCTTCGCGTACTCTCTCCAGCTCTATTTTGATTTTGAGGGCTACTCGCTGATGGCGGTGGGGATCGGGATCATGCTGGGCTTTCCCTATGTGCGGAATTTCAATCAGCCCTACAGCGCTTCCAGCGTGAGCGATTTCTGGCGGCGCTGGCATATGACGCTGGGAAGCTGGTTTCGGGATTATGTTTATATCCCGATGGGCGGAAACAGGCGGGGAACGAAGCGTCTGATCGTCAATCTGGCTGTCGTATGGCTGCTTACCGGGATCTGGCACGGAAACGGCTTGAATTTCATAGTCTGGGGACTTGCGGTGGGCGGCATCATCATCCTGGAGAAGCTGATCTATGGGGCGTGGCTGAAAAAGAGGAGAGTGCTTTCTCATATTTACGTGCTGACGCTCGTTCCTCTCACCTGGATGATCTTTGCCATCAACGGCCTGCGGGAGCTTGGCGTGTATTTTGCCAGGCTGTTTCCGTTCTTCGGCATTGGAGAAACGCTGAACGCGGGGGATATCGGAAAATATCTGTCCATGTACTGGCCGTACCTTCTGACAGGCGTGCTGTGCTGTATTCCGGCGCTGGCCCGTATTTATGAAAAATGGAAAAATAAATGGTTTGTCACGATCCTGCTCTTTCTTTTGTTCTGGGCGGCGGTATACCGGCTTTCCATTTCGGCCGGGAATCCGTTTTTGTATTTCAGCTTTTAGACGAAAAGAGGATCGGAAAAGGAAGGCGATTATGAATAAATGGAAGCAGCATTCCCTGCTTTTCCTCCTGTTTGCCAGCGCTCTTGTGCTGACGGGAGCGGGATTTGCGGGAGAGCACAGCATATATGCGGATTATTCCAGACAGAACGGCTGGATGACGCCTGCCGTCTCTCTGGTGTTTCAGGGCCTGAAGGACGGCGTCGGCCCCTGGGAGCTGTTTTCCGGAGCGGCGCGGACCGGAGCGGAAGCGGATGGGGCGGGAAGCGCGGCGGACGGCGGGAAGTCTGAAGCAGCCGTCGGGCCTGAAGCAGCCGCCGGGCCTGCAGAGGCGGAAAGCGTCGGCCCTGACGGAGAGGCTGTCCCGGCTGAGGAAGGAGGCCCTTTGGCTCCGGAGAATGGCGGTGATACCGACGGACAAGGCGGAGGTCCTGGGAGCGCGGCCGGAGAAAATGGAACCGCAGGCGGCGTTTCGGAGAACGGAATATCTGGAAATGCCGTATCGGAAAATACCGTCTCAGGAAATAATGTCTCCGGAAAAGTCTCCGATAATACCGTTTCTGAAAACACGATTTCAGGAAATATTATTTCCGGAAATATCATTTCCGGGAATATCGTTTCCGGGAATGCTCCGGGAGAGACCGGCTCAGAATATACGGGCTCACAAGAGGAGCCGGCGTCTTCCGAAGCGGCGTTTACCGCATCCGACGGGAAGCAGTACGACCGGTTCGGACAGCTGATCGGATCGGGAAAGACGGAGACGGGACAGCCGGAAGCCGAACGTCCGGAATCGGAGCAAACGGGGGATGCGAAAACGGAGCAGCCAGTGGAAGCGCAGACAGACACAGAGCAGCCTGTAGACGGGGCAGAGAAAGCCGGACAGGAAGGCGCGGCAAAGGAAAACGGAGGGACTTCGTCCGGACAGGAAAGCGCGCAGCAGGGAGAAAGGCCAGCCGCTGGTGCGGATGAGACGTCCGGAGAGCAGCCGCAGGAGGCTGGCGGGAAACCGTGCGCCTTCACGCAGGTGCAGGAAAGCTATTTTGACGACGCGCTCTTCATTGGAGATTCCCGGACGGTGGGAATGGAGGAATACGGAGGTTTTCAGGAAAGCACTGTCTTTTTTGCCAAAACCTCGCTGACGATCTATGATCTGTTTGAGGAGCCGGAGAAATTTGCCCGGCTTACGAATGGGAAAAAGGCGACGCTGGAGGAGGCGCTGACAGAGAGGAAATTCGGGAAGATCTATATCATGCTCGGGATCAACGAGCTTGGCCGGGGAACCACGGAGAGCTTCTTCACCGTCTATGCGCAGGCCGTGAACCGGATCCGCATGCTTCAGCCGGACGCGCTGATCTTCATCCAGGGAATCATGCGTGTGGGAGAGGAAAAGAGTAATACGGATCAGATTTTCAACAATGCGAACATCAACGAGCGGAACCAGGCGCTGTCCCTGATGGCGGATAACCGGACCATATTTTATCTGGAGGTCAACGATGCGGTCTGCGATGAGAACGGAAATCTGATTTCTGATTATACCTTTGACCAGATCCATCTGAAGGCCAAATATTATCAGCTTTGGAAGGACTATCTGTTTGCCCACGGAATTCTGAAAAACTGAGATGTTTTATTGTTGACAAACCGAATCCGGTTATGTATAATTAACAAAGTGCGAATTAGGAGTTTACTATGCTGATTAATCTGACAGATGTCTTTACAGAAGAAGGAAAATCTGTTGTCAGAGAGGTTCCGCTGGAATTGACTGAGGTTGATTTTCAGGGGGAGCGCTTCAAGATTCTGGACAAGAGCCCGGTGAAGCTCAGGCTTTCCGGCTCAGGTGCAGGAAAGGCCCTTGTGGAGGCGGATGCCGAAGTGAGCGTTGCCATGAAGTGCGACAGATGCCTGAAGGACGTTGCGAAGAAATTTGATCTGCATATCTCCGCAGAGGTGATTTCCCCCGAAAGGGCGAACGAGGACGAAGCGGAGGAGCAGAGCGGATTCATGGATGGTTATCAGCTTGACGTGGACAGCCTGATCAGCAATGAAATCTTTACCTGCTGGCCTTTAAAGGTTCTGTGCAGAGAGGACTGCAAGGGACTGTGCAGAGTCTGCGGGAAAGATCTAAACGAAGGGGAGTGCGGCTGCGATACCTTCGTTCCAGACCCCAGAATGGCGGCAATCATGGATATATTTCGTGAGAACAAGGAGGTGTAAGTAATGTCTATCTGCCCTAAGAATAAATCTTCCAAATCCAGAAGAGACAAGAGAAGAGCGAACTGGAAAATGAGCGCTCCGACCCTGGTAAAGTGCAGTAAGTGCGGCGCGCTGATGATGCCTCACAGAGTCTGCAAGGCCTGCGGCTCTTACAATAAGAGAGAGATCATCAACACCGAGGCATAATAATACGTAAATGAAGTAAAACGGGAGAAAACCGAAAGGTTTTCTCCTTTTTTTATCGGATAACGGCTGCGGAAGGCAGCGTTATCCGGGCGGACAGGCAGACAGGGGAATCCGCACGGCAACCTCCGTGCCGCATTCCGGCAAGCTTGTGAGGGTGAGTCCATAGTCTTCCCCGAAAAACAGCTTCAGACGTTCATTGACATTTCGGATTCCGATGTGGTCGGTTTCCAGGCTGAAAAGCTCTTTTATCCGGTTTTCCTGGATACCGACGCCATTATCCCGGATTTTGACAGAGCAGACGTTCTGCCCCTCCTCGCGGATGAGCAGGATGTGGATCTGCTTGTCCGGCCGCCTGCTGTCGCGCAGGCCGTGTTCGATGGCGTTTTCCACCAGCGGCTGAAGGATCAGGCAGGGAATGGGGAGCGAAAGCAGGGATTTGTCCAGTTCATATTTCACCTGAAAGGAGTGATCCGTGAGCGTAAGCTGGATGGAAAGGTAAGCCCGTATGTTGTCAAGCTCATTTCCGATCGTGGTGATATCGTTTCCATTATTCAGAGAGGTCCGGTAAAAGAGGGCGAGAAGCTGGACTGTCCGGCTGATATCGTTCTGACCGGACATGATGGCTTTCGCGCTGATCTGGGAAAGCGTATTGTACAGAAAATGGGGATTGATCTGCGCTCTTAAGGCGTTGAAGTGATATTCCTTCGCCTTCAGCTTCTGCACATAGGCCTCGTCTATGAGAATGCGCATCCGTTTCAGCATTGCGTTAAAGGTCTGGATCAGGGTCCCGATCTCATCCCGTCTGCCCGGAATGATGAGAAGCTCGTGGTCTCCGATGTTTTCCAGAGAAATTTTTTCGATGACCCTTGTGAGCTGCGCCAGGGGGGACAGGATGGAATTTACCGTGAAAAAGGTCAGGAAATAGAGCAGCGCGAAGCAGACGGCAATCATAAAAAAAGTGGTAAGAACGGTCTGGGTCACTGTTTCTCTGATGGTCTGAATGGGACTGTAATAGTAGACGTTCCATCCGACAGGCTCGATCCTGGCGCTCAGGAAAAGATACTGTCCGGAGAGGCGGGAGGAAATCCCTTCATAGTCTCCGCCCAGCGTTCCGGCATCTATGGGAGACGCACCTCCGGGGAAGGAGGTATGCTGATAGAGCAGGGAATGCTCCGCGTCGGTGATGACAAGTCCATAGGAATCCTGGGTGACGGATGTCATGCTGGAAAACAGGTAGCTGTAGTCAGCTTCCAGATAAAGATAATTCTCATACGGATATACGGAGTTCTGCGGAAGCCTTCTCATGTAGGCAAGCCGTTCTTTCCCTCCCTCGGTAAAGGCGACCCACTGCTGGGAGATCCCGGGAGAGGAATCAAACCAGGGCATGTCTTTAAGAAGCGCCAGATCGTCCACCGCGCCCATGTAGGGAATGAGCCCGCAGGAGGAATAGATTTTGATATCAGTCACCTCCGGAATCAGACATTGATAGACATAAATATCCGGAAGGATGTCGTTGCTGTAGGCGGTATACATGCGAAAATAGTCCGAACCGTAGGCCTGGTTGCACGCGCTCAGCATATCGTCGTTATTATAGATGAAATTGGACAGATTGATGGTATCGTTAATATAAATTTCCAGTTGGGAGATGCTCTGCTGCAGGGCATTTCCCAGGGAGGAACGCTCATGCTCGAACAGCTGCCGGCCGATGGCTGCGTTAAGGACGAATATGAGAAGAAAAAAGGCAACGGCTGAAGCGAAAAAATAGATGAGCTTGAGCTTGGTTTTCAGCTTCAGGTTGCGGAACAGGTCGAAAACAGGATCAAACAGGCTCATGTATTCGGCCCTCCCTGCTTCCGGCTGTTTTTCTGCCGGTATTTTTCCGGGCTGATCCCAAAGGTACCGGTAAAGGTGCGGATGAAATAGGCGCAGTTCTGGTAACCGACGGCTGCGCTGATCGCGGTGATCTTCTGCTGGCTGTTTTCCAGAAGATGACATGCCATGTTCATGCGGATGTTCTTGATGTAGCGGTTCAGATTCATTCCCGTCTCCTTTTTGAACATGCGGGAAAGATAGTCGGGATGAATGTAGACCATATCCGCCAGGCTCTCCAGGCTCAGATCTTCGCTGTAATGGGCGGAAATATAGTCGCAGATGAAGCGGACTTTTCCGTTGGAGGAATCCAGACCGGAAATGCCCGGAGCGGCCGCGGCGTTGTCAGAATGCCCGGCCTGTCTTGATCCGGAAAGCTCGGAGGTCATGTATTCCACAAGGGCGTGAAGGGAACGGGGAGAAGCGTCATCCGTGACGGCAGCCTGCAGGGGGATGCGCAGAAGCTGCTCCTTCTCGATCTGTTTGACAAGCTGGAGGATCAGCTCGGTAAATTCCTCAGGATTAACGGGCTTGAGAAGATATTCCTTGACGCCGAGGGAAATGGCGGTTTTGGCATAGGAGAAATCCTGATAGCCGCTGCTGATCACGATTTTGATATGAGGACAGAGCCGGAGGGCTTCCTTTGCCAGCGTCAGGCCATCCAGAAAGGGCATCCGGATATCTGTGATCAGCAGATCAAAGCTTTCTTTTTTCAGCGCTGCCAGCGCCTCTTCCCCGTTGGAGGCGGTAACCGCATTAAGCGGAAGACTGTTCTTTTCGATCAGGAAAAGGAGCACATCGAGTTCTGTTTTCGAGTCGTCTGCTATGAGTGTATGGATCATTCCCTGTTTCTCCTTTCTTTTGCTGTTCCCTGCTATTTTAACATAGAATAAGAAGAAATAGAGGGGATTGTATAAAAAGTACAACAAAGTGAAGTAAATGTCAGATATTTCATATATAAATCGTCAAAATTATTATTTATAATGACTATACAAAGAAAAAATATACAGATAGCACAAAGCAGCGAAGGGGAAAATCTCTGAAAATTGCTGCTTTGAGAAAGGAGAGGAAGATGGTGAAAAGGAAAATTCTCAGGGGGGGGGTATCGGCCATTCTTGCGTTTGCGCTGACCGTATCCCTCGCGGCATGCGGAGGCGGGGAAGGCTCTTCTCAGACGGCGGAGGCGCCTGCCGGTGATGTGCAGGAGGAAGCGGCCGCTTCGGAAGAGGCGGGAGCAACACAGGCAGCGGAAAGCGCGGAGGTGGATCCTTACGGACCGGTTTCAGAGCCGGTAACTTTGCATATCGGCAGGAGCGAGGATACGGGGGTCACCTATCTGGACGGTCAGGATTCCTCCAACAATTATCTGGTGAACCATATCAGCGAGCAGCTCGGCGTTGAGTTTGTCTATGATTTCTCTGTGGCGAACGACACTTATGAGACCAAGGTGAGCATGGCGATCACCTCGGGAGAAATGCCGGATGTGATGACGGTGAATGAATCCCAGCTTCGTCAGCTGGTGGCGGCAGGGGCCGTAGAGGATATGACGGATGCTTATAATACATACGCTTCCGACAACCTGAAGGCGGCATACGATACCACGAGCGGAATCAGCTTCGGCAATGTGACCTTTGGCGGAAGGGTCATGGCGATGCCCAGCATCAGCCCGGGAGCGGACGGGATTCCCATGCTGTTCGTGCGCGGAGACTGGATGGAGGAGCTGGGACTGGAAGCGCCGGAAACAGTGGACGACATCGTTGCCATTGTGAATGCCTTCAAAGAGGAAAAGGGGGCCACGAACGGACTGGTGGTATCTTCCAATATCGTGTCTGACGGCGGAAACAATGCCTACGGCATTGACGCGCTGTTTGCTATGTATGATTCCTATCCTAAACATTTTGTGACTGATGCGGACGGAAATATCGTGTACGGCTCCAATACGGCGGAGACAAGAACGGCTCTGGAAGAGATCCGCAAGCTGGTGGAAGCAGGCGTCATCGATTCCTCCTTCGTGGTCAGAGACAGCACCACCTGCGAGGAAATCGTGACCAGCGGTCAGGCCGGTATTTTCTTCGGCGCCTGGTGGAATATGAACTGGCCGTTAAACAACATGCTGGCAGATGATCCTTCTGTATATTGGAACTGCTACCTTGCGCCTCTGACGGAGGACGGCGTTTATAATACGTCGATGATCTCTCCCTCCAGCAGCTATCTTGTAGTTAAGGCGGGCTCCTCAGACGCCGTAAAGGAAGCGGTCATTAAAACCATGAACTATCAGTTTGACATTGACCAGGATCAGGGTGTGAGCCTGAAGGCGGATCCCTCCGATCCTTATAGCTGGACCATGATGCCCTTTTCCCTTCTGCTTTCCAGATATGACGATAAGGAAGCGAAGGCGCTGGCAGCGCTTGCGGTGATCAACGGAGAGGCGGAGGAGTCCTCCTTGAGCGGAGAAGCGCTTCAGTGGTACGAGTCCTATATGGCGGCAGAAGAGGACGTTGCAGCCGCCAATGCAGCGAACAATGTGGCAGGCTGGGCTTATGTGAGAGCGGCAGGCCTTCTGGGAGAGGAAGCGGAAAATATGAACCAGGTATTCGATGCGTCTTATTCCCAGACGGAATCTATGGACAGCAAGTGGGCCACTCTTGAGAAGCTGGAGGATGAAACCTTCCTGAAAATCCTGAACGGCGAAGCCGGGATCGAAGCCTTCGACGATTACGTGGAGCAGTGGAACGCGCTTGGAGGAACCGATATTCTGGCAGAGCTTGAGGCTCTGGAGCAGTAAGGCCAAAACGCCGAAAATTTTCATGACTTGTCGGGAAAACGGGGAGAGCAGGAACGCATCTCCCCGTTTCTGAAGCAGGAGGGCAGACGCTTGAAAAAAATAAAAAAGAAAAAGGTTTCCCTGAAACGAACCTGGCCGCTGCATCTGATGCTGCTGCCTGGAATTCTGATTCTGTTTATTTATACGATCCTTCCCTTTTTCGGGAATATCATGGCCTTTCAGAATTTCCAGCCGATCCTGGGCTTCTTCAAATCCCCGTGGGTGGGGCTGGATAATTTCAAATATATGTTCATGCTTCCCGATACCTTCAATATTTTCCGAAATACGCTGGTCATAGCGGTCGGAAAGATTGTGTTCAACCTGGTCATGTCGGTTTTCTTCGCGATCCTTCTTTATGAAATGGGAGGAAAGCGTTTCAAGAAAATGGTTCAGACCATCTGCTTTTTGCCGCATTTCCTCTCCTGGGTCATCCTTGCGATGATCTTCCGCGACATTCTGGACGGAAGCGGGATCATCAATACGGCGCTGATGGGGCTTGGCATCATTCAGGAGCCAATCGTATTCCTGGGAAGCAACAGGCTGTTCCAGGGAATCATGATCGCGACGGATGTGTGGAAGGAATTCGGCTACGGCGCCATCATCTTCATCGCCGCGCTGGCCGGGATCAACCAGGAGCTGTATGAGGCTGCGTCCATAGACGGCGCGAGCAGGCTGCAGAAGATCTGGAATATTACCCTGCCGGGGATCAAGGTGACGGTGGTGCTTGTGGCGACTCTGAATGTGGCGAACGTGCTGAACGCGGGCTTTGACCAGGTTTATAACATGTATTCCCCGATCGTATATGAAACGGGAGACATCATCGACACCTATGTTTACCGGATGAGCTTTGAAAGCGCGCAGTATTCTCTTGCGACCGCTGTCGGACTCTTAAAATCCGTGGTCAGCTTCCTGCTGATCGTTTCGTCCAACTTCCTTGCGAAAAAATTCGCAAATTACAGGATATTCTAGGAGGTGCGGCATGATAAAATACAAAACAATGGAAAACAGGATCTTCGATCTGGTGGTGACCGTGCTCCTGGTGCTGCTCGGCCTTTTCTGCCTGCTTCCCCTTCTTCACGTGCTCGCGCTTTCCTTAAGCAGCAAAAATGCGGCCGTGTCGGGACAGGTCAGCTTCTGGCCGGTACAGTTCACGCTCGCCTCCTATGAATATCTGCTGCAGGATTCCCGCTTTCTTGACGCCTTCCTGGTCTCTGTCAAAAGAGTGATCCTGGGCGGAGGGCTGAATCTGATCTGCACGGTGCTAATGGCTTATCCGCTGTCGCTGGAAAAGGAGGAATTTCCTTCCCGCGACCGCTATATGTGGTTCACCATTTTCTGCATGCTGTTCGGGGCCAGCGTGGTTCCCTGGTATTTCGTCATCAAGGAAACCGGGCTGCTGAACAGCATCTGGGCGCTGGTGGTTCCGTCGGCCGTCCCGGTCTACAACGTGATCCTGCTGATGAATTTCTTCCGCGGGCAGCCAAAGGCCATTAAGGAATCGGCGCAGATCGACGGGATCAATCAGGTGCAGATGATGCTTTTGATCTGCGTCCCCCTGGCTAAACCGGCTATTGCAACGGTGACACTGTTTTCCATTGTGGGACACTGGAACAATTTCTTCGATGGAATGCTGCTCATCAATACACCCTCTAAGGTTCCGCTGCAGACCTATATTCAGTCGCTGGTGATCAATATGTCCAATACGTCTCAGATGTCCACGGAGCAGATGATCAACCTGATGTCGCAGAGAACCTTCAATTCCTCCAAGATCGTGGTTGCAACCATTCCCATCCTGCTCATTTACCCGTTTATGCAGAAATATTTCGTGACGGGAATTACGCTGGGGTCGGTGAAGGAATAGCCGGAAGGCGGAGGCGGCCGTTATTGCCTCAGATCCCCTGTCGCGGGACCGTCAATGCGTTTCCCGTCCTCCGTGAAGCGGGAGCCGTGGCAGGGGCAGTCCCAGCTTTGTTCCTGCGGGTTCCATTTCAGCGCGCAGCCAAGGTGAGGACAGCGCTTTACGGTGGGAGAGAGCAGGCCGGCTGCGGCTTCCAGGCCGTTAAGGGCAAGCTGGGGATGAAGAATGGAGCGGGAAGGGGAAAATACGTCGGAAAAGGGATTCTTTTTTCCCTGAACCAGGTCGCTTAATATCATGGCGGAGACCATGGCGGAGGTCATCCCCCATTTGTTGAAGCCTGTGGCTGTATACAGCCCTGAGGTGGAGGCGGAGTAGGGTCCGATGTAGGGAACGCCGTCCAGACTCATGCAGTCCTGAGCAGCCCAGTGATATTTTTCCATGGAGTCCGGATAGTGCCGCCCGGCAAAATCCCGCAGCCTCTGCCAGGGAAGAAGGGCTTCTGCGCCGCCCTGTTTTCCGGTACGCCGTCCCGCACCGCCGAGCAGCAGCAGGTTTTTGTGATTCCGGAAGGACAGGCCGTCCTGCGCCTCGTCCACATACATGCCGTCCACGTCCGCAGCGCGTTCCAGGGCGAGCACATAGGAACGGTGCTGGTACAGCTTGAGAAAATAGCTTCCGTGCTTGTTGAGAAAAGGAAAATGGGTGGCAACGATGATCTTTTCGGCTGCGATTCTGCCGGAATCCGTGACCGTCGTTGTCCCGATCAATTCCCGCACCGCGGTGTGCTCATAGATGTGCAGACCCCTGGAAATGGCGGCGGTGAATTTCAAAGGGTGAAACTGAGCCTGGCGGGGAAAACACACCGCACCGGCCGTGGCGAAGGGCAGGGGAAGGTGCTCCGTGTATTCCGCCGGAAAGCCCAGCTTTTCCAGGGCGGCCAGCTCCTGCTCCAGCTTCCGTCTATCGCTTCTGGAATAGACATAAGAGCTTTTTTCTTCAAAATCGCAGTCGATGCCGCGGCAGAGCTCCCGGTATTTCTGAAGCGCCGCTTCGTTTGCGGAAAGATATCCCTTTGCACGTTCAACACCAAAAGTCCGAATCAGCCTGTCATAGATCAGCCCGTGCTGGCTGGTGATCTTGGCGGTGGTGTTTTTGGTGACGCCGCTGCATACCGTTTCCGCCTCCACAAGCGCATAGGGGACGCCGGCCCGGTGCAGCAGAAGGGCGCACAGGATCCCCGTCATGCCGCCGCCGATGATCAGGACGTCTGTTTTCATATCCTTTTTGAGAGCTTCAAAATGCGGAGCCTCCCACGTCTGTTCCCATAACGATCCCATTGTCGTCCTCCTTATGTGCTTCACGAAAAGCTTTTCTCCATTTCGGATATAGTGTCTTACAAATGAAAAAGATTATGCGCGGAGGCTGAAGCCGGCAAGATGCCTGTTGCTTTCAGCAAGTCGGCATTGTATAATTTTTCAATACAGAGCACAGTACCCTAAAACAGAAATACGATCGTGAGGTTATGAGAGGAGAAAATGAAAAAAGTAATTTATTCAGTGGTTTTGATCATTTGTTTATGTTTCACTCTTTTCGGATGTGGCAGTAAACAGGACGACGCAGCGGCAAATGAAGAATCTTCGATCCAGAGCAGGAT
The DNA here is from genome assembly GCA_019119595.1 of Candidatus Eisenbergiella merdavium. Taxonomy (GTDB): domain Bacteria; phylum Bacillota; class Clostridia; order Lachnospirales; family Lachnospiraceae; genus Eisenbergiella; species Eisenbergiella merdavium. The sequence continues at coordinate 80,060 of DWWS01000016.1, forward strand.
TTCCGATGCTGAAGAAAGCGAGAACCAAACAGAAACTCCTGATATGGATACATTTGGTATTTTGATCTCATTACCCGAAAATGCAAACTGGATCACGGAGGTTGAATATTCTTTTGCAGATGAAAACAATCTGACCATAACATACCATGATTCCATTGCGGATTCGGATTGTACCTTGTTGGTGGCAAAAAACGAAGATATAAATCTGCCGTCAAACGAATATGATGAAACATTACATGAATCCTGGGAAGGTAAAACGGTCAGTGATCAGCTCATTACAGTGAAAGTACAACATAAAAAGGATGATGAAAAAGCGGTGCTTGCAACGTGGGAATATAACGAATACCGATTCGCGATCATGGGAGAAGATCAAAATGATTCCGATTCTATCCCAAAAGCTGCATTGAGTATCATTTATGAGCTGGACTGATCGCCAGCGGTGCTGACTTTTCACAGCCGATATTTGACTTTTACCTCCATGTTTAGTATATTAATCATATACCGCCTGCGCGGTCCGCGCAGGCGTTTTTGTACGGTGGGAGGACCGGTTTCCCGTCGTTCAAAAAACGCTCCGCTGAGGATGCGTATTTTTGTGCTTTTTTATTGAGAAAGGCGGCAGAAAGGCCGCGGAATCGAGGAAAACGGAAGCTATGGCAGAATATGTAAAGGTGGCGGTGGATGCCATGGGCGGTGACAACGCGCCGGGAGAGATCGTGAAGGGCGCGGTGGAAGCGGTTCAGGCGGAAAAGAAGATCAGGGTGTACCTGGTGGGAAAGCAGGAACAGGTGGAAGCCGAGCTGGCAAAATATGAGTATCCCAAAGATCAGGTGGAGGTGGTGAACGCCACGCAGAAGATCGAAATGGCGGAGCCTCCGGTGGCGGCGATCAAGGGAAAAAAGGATTCCTCCATCGTGAAGGGCCTGCAGCTGGTTCGCGAAGGAACCTGCGACGCCTTCGTATCCGCAGGAAGCACGGGAGCGGTGCTGGTGGGCGGACAGGTGATCGTGGGCCGGGCGAAGGGCGTGGAGCGGCCTCCGCTTGCGCCGCTGATCCCCACGGAGAAGGGAGCCTCCCTGCTGGTGGACTGCGGGGCGAACGTGGACGCGAAGCCCTCCAATCTGGTGCAGTTTGCGCGGATGGGCTCCATCTACATGGAGAATGTGCTGGGGATCAGGAACCCGAAAGTCGGCATCGTCAACAACGGAGCCGAGGAGGAGAAGGGAAACGCGCTGGTAAAGGAGACCTTCCCTCTGCTGAAGTCCTGTCCCGACATCAATTTCATCGGAAGTGTGGAGGCAAGGGACATTCCCTCCGGCGTGGCGGACGTGATCGTGTGCGAGGCCTTCGTAGGAAACGTGATCCTGAAGCTGTATGAGGGCGTGGGCGGAACGCTGATCAAGATGGTGAAGGCCGGGATGATGACCAGCACGAGGAGCAAGGTCGGCGCGCTCCTTGTCAAGCCCGCTCTGAAGGAAACGCTGAAGGCCTTTGATCTGGAGCAGTACGGCGGAGCGCCGCTTCTGGGCTTAAAGGGGCTTGTGGTCAAGACCCATGGAAGCTCAAAGGCCGTTGAGATCAGGAACACGATCCTGCAGTGCCTGACTTTCCGTGAGCAGGATATTAACGGCAAGATTCAGAAAGCGATTTCGGGAACCGCCGGTTAAGGAAGGACGAAGGATATGGAGCTGGACAAGCTGAGAAGGATCATTGCGGAGGTTCTGTGCGTGGACACAAAGGAAATTACGGAGGAGACCACCTTTGTGGACGATCTGTGCGCGGATTCCCTGGACCTTTACCAGATCGTGATGGGGATCGAGGAGGAATTTTCCATCGAAATATCGCAGACGGACGCGGAAAAGATCAGGACGGTGGGAGAAGCCGTCCGGCTGATCAGGGGCAGCGTGGAAAACGGCAAATGAGACAGCAAGGGGCTGACGCCTGTATATCGGGAACGGCGCGCTGGGCGCGTCGTTCGTTGTGCGTCTGCCCGGCTGCGCAGCCTCTGCAGCTACCGCTCCCGGCGTGCGTGCGGGCGGCAAAAACGGACGAAAGGATTAAGACGTGGTTTACAAACTGGAAGAACTGGAAAAAAGGATCGGATATATTTTTCAGAACAGGACGCTTCTGAAGCAGGCGCTCACCCACAGCTCCTTTGCCAACGAGCAGAGGATCAACCGGATCGGGAGCTATGAGCGGCTGGAATTCCTGGGAGACGCGGTGCTGGAGCTCGTTTCCAGCGATTTTCTGTTCCATGAAAACCCGCAGATGCCGGAAGGGCAGCTTACCAGGCTGCGCTCCTCCATGGTCTGCGAGCCTGCGCTGGCCTACTGCGCCAGGGATCTGGAGCTGGAAAAGTACATCCTGCTGGGAAAAGGAGAGGAAGGTACGGGAGGAAGAAACCGGGATTCCATCATATCAGACGTGATGGAGGCCGTGATCGGAGCGCTGTATCTGGACGGCGGCTTTCAGGCGGCGCACCGCTTCATCCACCGCTTCGTGCTTTCCGATCTGGAAAACAAGATCCTTTTTTACGACAGCAAATCGGTGCTGCAGGAGATGATCCAGGGCATGTCCGGCGGTGTGCAGCTTTCCTATGCGCTGGTGGGCGAAGAGGGGCCGGAGCACGATAAGCAGTTTCTTGTGGAGGCCAGGCTGGATGGACAGACGGTGGGATGCGGAAAGGGCCGGAGCAAGAAGGCGGCGGAGCAGCAGGCGGCCTATCAGGCCATACTCGCCCTGAGAAAGCAGACGGGAGAAAACGGGACGGACAGGCATGTATTTAAAGAGCATTGAGGTACACGGGTTTAAATCCTTTGCCAATAAGATCACCTTTGAATTTCATAACGGGATCACGGGAATCGTGGGCCCCAACGGCAGCGGAAAGAGCAATGTGGCCGACGCGGTGCGCTGGGTGCTGGGAGAGCAGCGGGTGAAGCAGCTTCGCGGCTCCTCCATGCAGGACGTCATTTTTTCCGGAACCGAGGTGAGAAAGCCCATGGGCTACGCCTACGTGGCGATCACTCTGGACAATTCGGATCACCAGCTTGCGGTGGAATACGACGAGGTCACGGTGGCGAGACGGATCTACCGTTCCGGTGAGAGCGAATATCTGATGAATGGCACGCCCTGCAGGCTGAAGGATGTGAACGAGCTTTTCTACGATACCGGGATCGGCAAGGAGGGCTATTCCATCATCGGCCAGGGCCAGATCGACCGGATCCTTTCCGGCAGGCCGGAGGAAAGAAGGGAGCTGTTCGACGAGGCCGCCGGAATCGTGAAGTTTAAGCGCAGAAAAGCCGCTGCGCAGAAGAAGCTGGAGGACGAAAAGAACAACCTGCTGCGTGTTTCGGACATCCTTTCCGAGCTGGAGAAGCAGACCGGGCCGCTGGAAAAGCAGGCGGAAAAGGCGCGGATCTACCTGAAAAAAAAGGAAGATCAGAAACGGCTGGACGTGAACGTTTTTCTGCTGGAAAACCGCAGGCTGTCCGGGCAGCTTTCCGAGCTGAATGAAAAATATGAGACCGCTTCCGGAGAGCTTGCCGAAAACACGGAAAAATACAGCCGGATCAGGGAAGAATATGAAAGTGTTCAGGCGGAAATGGATGAGCTGGACAAGCGCATCGAGCAGACCAGGACAGAGCTTTCCGACGCCGCCCTGCTCAAGGGCCGCCTGGAGGGAGAGATCAACGTCTTAAAGGAACAGATCAACTCCGCGCATTCCAACGGCCGCCATCTGGCGGGCCGGAAGGAGACCTTGGACAGTCAGATCGAGGAGCGAACCCGGGAACGCGAAAGGCTGACGGCCGGAAAGCAGGAGACGGATCGCAGTCTTTCGGAAATGGAGGAAAAGCATGCGCAGGCCGCTGCCTTCCTTGCGGCCGTTCAGGCAAGAGAGCAGGAGGCCGAGGCCCTTATTGAGGCCGGCCGTAACCGGATCATCGGGGAGCTGAACGAACGGGCGGCCATCAAGACTCGGATGGGACGCTTTGAGACCATGCTGGAGCAGATACAGATCCGAAGGGCGGAGCTGAATTCCAGACTGCTTCGTGCCAAATCGGACGAGGAGCAGCAGGATGCGGGCATCCAGGAGCTGGAAGAGGAATTTGACCGGATCAATGAAGGGATCACGGCCCTCAACGACTCCATCAGCGCGCAGGAGGAGAAGCTGAATGAGATCCGGGACGAGCTGGCGAAAAAGGATCAGGCGGTGCGCGATACCCAGGTGGTCTATCACCAGGAAAAATCCAGGCTGGATGCGTTAGTCAACCTGACGGAGCGTTATGAGGGCTACGGCGGAAGCGTGAAGCGGGTCATGGAGCAGAAGGAAAGACACCCCGGCATCCTTGGCGTGGTGGCGGATCTTCTGAAGGTGGAGAAAAAATATGAAACCGCCATCGAAACGGCGCTTGGCGGAAGCATTCAGAACATCGTGACGGACAACGAGGACACCGCGAAGGCGATGATCGCCTTCCTGAAGGAGGTGAGAGGCGGAAGGGCCACCTTCCTGCCCCTGACCAGTGTAAAAAGCCGCCAGGAATTCCGGCAGAGGCAGCTTTTGAGTGAGCCGGGCGTCATCGGCCTCGCGGATTCTCTGGTGAAAACGGAAGAAAAATATCGGGATGTGGCCGCTTCCCTGCTGGGAAGGATCCTGGTGATCGACCATGTGGACAATGCGGTGCGTCTTGCCAGAAAAACAGGCTACAGCCTGCGCATGGTCACGCTGGAGGGCGAGCTTTTTTCACCGGGCGGAGCGATCAGCGGCGGCGCCTTTAAGAACAGCAGCAACCTGCTGGGACGCAGAAGGGAGATCGAACAGCTCCAGGAAAAGGTCAGACAGACGCTGAGACAGGTGGACGCGCTTCTGGAGGAAACGGAAGAGATCCGGAAGCGGCGCGCAGCCCTTCGGGTCAGGCTGGATCAGACAAAGGAACAGCTTCAGCAGGAATTCATCCGGCAGAATACGGCGCGGATGAACGTGGCGGCCGCGAGGGAGAAAAAGGAGCAGACCCAGGCGGGCTACGATGGCCTGAAAAAGGAGCAGGAGGAGATCGCCGGTCAGCTGCTGGAGCTGAAGGAGAGCAGGGAGCAGACCGAACGGGAGCTTGCCGCTTCCCTGCAGCTGGAAAAAGAGCAGGAGGAGCAGATCAGGACAACCCAGGAGCAGCTGGAGGAGATCCGAAAGGAACAGAGCGGACAGGCGGCCGAGGTATCCTCCATCGAAATGGAGATGGAGAAGATCCGTCAGGCGCAGGGCTTTGCCGGAGAAAATCTGGACCGTGTCTGCGGCGAGCTTTCCCGCTTTGAGAAAGAGCGCGCGGAGGTGCTCGCCGGAATGGAGGACAACGAACGGCAGATGCAGGAGAAGGAGCAGCAGATCCGCTCCCTGACGGAAAGCCTGTCCGCCTCCGGCGTGGCGGGAAGCGAAGGACAGCTGAAGCTGGAGGCAGACCTTCAGAGAAAGGACGAGCTTGCCGCCAGACAAAAACGCTTTTTTACGGAAAGAGAAAGCCTGTCCGAAACGGTGGCCGGTCTGGACCGGGAGGTCTATCGTCTGAACGCCCAGCGGGAAAAGACGGAGGAGGCCATCGAGAACCAGATCAACTATATGTGGGACGAATATGAGCTGACGCTGGGAAGCGCCTCCGCCATGCGGGATGAGGCACTGGACGACCTGGGAGCCATGAAAAAGGAGATCGCATCCCTGAAGGATGAGATCAGAAGGCTGGGCGACGTGAACGTGAACGCCATAGAGGATTATAAAAATCTCATGGAACGCTATACCTTCCTGAAGGGCCAGCACGACGATCTGGTGCAGGCGGAGGAAACGCTGCGGGGCATCATCCTGCAGCTGGACGAGGCCATGCGTAGGCAGTTTAAGGAAAAGTTCGCGCAGATCGCGGAGGAATTTGACAAGGTGTTCCGGGAGCTGTTCGGCGGAGGAAAGGGAACCCTGGAGCTTTTGGAGGATGAGGACATCCTGGAGGCGGGCATCCGCATCATCGCCCAGCCGCCCGGAAAGAAGCTGCAGAACATGATGCAGCTTTCCGGCGGAGAAAAGGCGCTTACGGCCATCGCCCTGCTGTTCGCCATCCAGAACCTGAAGCCCTCCCCCTTCTGTCTGCTGGATGAGATCGAGGCGGCGCTGGACGACAGCAATGTGGGACGGTTCGCCGGATACCTGCACAAGCTGACGAAGCACACCCAGTTCATCGTCATCACGCACAGAAGAGGAACCATGGAAAAGGCGGACCGGCTGTACGGGATCACCATGCAGGAAAAGGGCGTTTCCACGCTGGTCAGCGTGAGCCTGATCGACAAGGAGCTGACAAACTGAGGTCAGCTCCGGAGGAACCCGGAAACGAGGCTTTGCCGACAATGAGGCTTTGGAAGGGAGAAGAGTATGGGTGAAGGAAAAAAAGGCTTTTTTGCCAGGCTGAAGGAAGGCCTGAACAAAACGAGAAATAACATCGTAAGCGGGATCGATTCCGTGTTCAGCGGATTTTCCGCCATCGACGACGAGTTTTACGAGGAGCTGGAGGAAACCCTGATCATGGGGGATATCGGCGTGAACGCCACCTCCGATATCCTGGAGCGTTTAAAGAAGCAGGTGAAGGAGAGGCATATCAAGGAGCCCTCCGACTGCAGACAGCTTCTGATCGACAGCATCCGGGAGCAGATGCAGGTGGGGGAGACCGCCTATGAATTTGAACGGAAGCAGTCCGTCATTCTGGTGATCGGCGTGAACGGAGTAGGAAAGACCACCTCTGTAGGGAAGCTTGCCGGCATGCTGAAGGCGGAGGGCAGGAAGGTGCTCATCGCCGCCGCGGATACCTTCCGCGCGGCCGCCGGGGAACAGCTTGCGGGCTGGGCCAGCCGGGCGGGCGTGGACATGATCGGCGGGGCAGAGGGCTCCGATCCGGCGAGCGTGCTGTTCGATGCGGTGAGCGCGGCGAAGGCAAGACACGTGGACGTGCTGCTCTGCGACACGGCGGGAAGGCTGCATAACAAGAAAAACCTGATGGAGGAGCTTCGGAAGATGAACCGCATCATCGACCGGGAATTTCCGGACGCGCACCGGGAGAATCTGGTGGTTCTTGACGGCACCACCGGCCAGAACGCGCTGCAGCAGGCCAGGGAATTCGGCGAGGTGGCCGACCTGACGGGCATCATCCTGACCAAGATGGACGGAACGGCCAAGGGCGGCATCGCGGTGGCCATCCAGTCGGAGCTGAACGTTCCGGTGAAATATATCGGCGTGGGAGAGGACATGGAGGATCTGCAGAAATTCGATCCCGACCAGTTTGTGAACGCGCTGTTTGACGTAAGGACAGAGAAAGAATGACCAGAGAAGGAATGACAGAGCAGGAGTGACTGAGAAGAAATGACAGAGGATACGGGAAAGGAAAGGTAACGGATGATGGAGGACGAAAGGATGCTTACCCTGGAAAAGTTTGAGGAGGCCGCTGAAACAGTGAAGCGTGTCACGCAGGAAACCAAGCTGGTTTACAGCGAATATTTCAGCGCGCAGTCGGGAAACAGGGTTTATTTTAAACCGGAAAACATGCAGCTCACCGGAGCGTACAAGCTGCGGGGCGCTTACTATAAGATCAGCACCCTTTCCGAGGAGGAAAGGAGCAGGGGACTGATCACGGCCTCTGCGGGAAATCACGCCCAGGGCGTGGCCTATGCGGCGAAGGCTTACGGCTGCAAGGCGGTGATCGTCATGCCCACCACCACCCCTCTCATGAAGGTGAACCGCACCAAGGGCTACGGGGCAGAGGTGGTGCTGTGGGGAGATGTGTACGATGAGGCCTGCGCAAAGGCCTATGAGCTCGCGGAGGAAAACGGCTATACCTTCATCCACCCCTTTGACGACCCTGCGGTGGCGACCGGGCAGGGAACCATCATGATGGAGATCTTCAAGGAGCTTCCTCTGGTGGACTATGTACTGGTTCCCATCGGCGGCGGCGGTCTGGCGACGGGCGTTTCCACCCTGGCAAAGCTCTTAAATCCAAAGATCCATGTGATCGGCGTGGAGCCTGCGGGCGCGAACTGCATGCAGGAATCCCTGAAGGCCGGAAAGGTGGTCACCCTGGATACGGTGAACACCATCGCGGACGGTACTGCGGTAAAGACGCCGGGCTCCGTGATCTTCCCCTACATACAGGAGAACATCGACGACATCATCACTGTAAAGGATGAGGAGCTGGTGACGGCCTTCCTGGATATGGTGGAAAACCATAAGATGGTCGTTGAAAATTCCGGGCTTCTCACCGTCGCCGCTCTGAAGCATCTGGACGTGAAGGGCAAAAAGGTGGTTTCCATTCTGAGCGGAGGAAACATGGACGTGATCACCATGTCCTCCGTGGTGCAGAACGGCCTGATCTCACGCGACCGGATCTTCACCGTTTCCGTACTCCTTCCGGACAAGCCGGGAGAGCTTTCCAGGGTGTCGCATGTGATAGCGGAAGAAAGCGGAAACGTCATCAAGCTGGAGCACAACCAGTTCGTTTCCATCAACAGGAACGCCGCCGTGGAGCTGCGCATCACGCTGGAGGCATTCGGAACGGAGCATAAGCAGCAGATCCTTTCGGCTTTGGAAAGAGAGGGCTATAAGCCCAAGCTGGTTCGGACGATCATATAAAAACCGTTCCGGAATAATTTCCGGCGTTTTGCCGCAGAATGAAACAGAGAGAGGAGGATTCGGAAATGGAGAAAAAGACGATAAAGCGGCAGATCCTGGATTATCTGCTCATTACGGCAGGAACCGTCATATACGGCGTCGGCGTCAGTCTGTTTCTGGATCCCAACAATCTGGCTCCCGGCGGCGTGACCGGTATCGCCATGATCATAAACCGTCTTTCCGGCCTTCCCACCGGAACGGGAATCCTTCTCATCAACATCCCGATCCTTGCGGCCGGGCTGTGGCGGTTCGGCTTCCGCTTTCTGGTTTCCACGCTTTATGCCACCTTTTTATGCTCCGTTTTTACCAATTTTTTTGCAGGCTTCGGAGCCCTGACCACAGACCCTGTGCTGGCGTCCCTCGCCGGCGGAGCGGTGATGGCGATCGGGCTTGCGTTGGTATTTCGGGCGGGAGCCACCACCGGGGGCACGGATATCATCGTCAAATTTCTGCGGCAGAAATACCGCCATTTAAAGACCGGAAGGCTGTTTTTCCTTCTGGATGTGCTGATCGTAGCTGCTTCTCTTCTTGTTTTTGACGACATAGATACCATCCTCTATGCCCTGCTGGCCGTGGTAGTGACAAGCATTGTATTTGACGCGGTGCTTTACGGCTTTGATGAGGCGAAGCTTGTTTATATCATCAGTGACAAAGCGGAAAGCATCGCCAGGCGTATCATGGACGAGCTGGATGCGGGCGTGACCTTTCTGGAGGGGAAGGGAGCGTACAGCAGCAGTCCCAAGCAGGTGATCCTGTGCGTCATGCGCAATACGGTCGCGCCCAGGGCGGAGGAGATCGTGAAGCAGGAGGATCCGCTGGCCTTCATGATCATTTCCAGCGCCACGGAGATCTACGGGGAGGGCTATAAGAACATTTTCAGCGAGAAGCTGTGAACGCTCTGCACAAAATACACTCCGTCGCCGAAAAATCCAAAAAGCCTTTTACGTCGGGCTGCAGTCCGACAGGTAGGGAACAAAACGGAGCGCAGGCGGGAAATCAGAGATTACGATGTCTTCTGATCAAACATATTTTAGTTTCTTTTGCATTGTTCTTTAAAAGCTGTTCCTCTGTGTATGTGCATGATGCTTCGGCATCATGCACACTTTTTTGTGTCACAGTAAAAATACCCCCCCTGCTATGCAGGGGGAGGACAGATCTTTAGATATAAGTATGAGCTCCTGTGCTAGAATAAAAGTGGGTCTGCAAAACCACAAATAAAAAGCACAGGAGGTCCTAAGAATGGACAATAACAGTTTGACTCATACGAATGGAACGACAAACATAAAGTTGTGAGGTACGAATATGTATGAAATTGGCGAAACGTTCCATAAGCAATATGCGGATTTGTATGATAAGATTGTAAGAATTTACTTTACAGATGGTTCTGTGCGTATTGGCTTACTTAACGATGAATTTTATGAAGATAATTCTATTTTGGTCAGTTGCGAAGTGATTAGAATTGCGGATATTGAGAGAATGGAATTGTTTGAAGAACAACCATGAGATTATAGGGGAGTGAAATGCTTAAAATGAAAAAATATCAATGTCCTTGTTGTGGATATTTTACCTATGATGTTCCAGCGAGCGAAGATTGCGGGTATATCTGCCCTGTTTGTTTTTGGGAGAATGACCCGTTCATTATTTCTGATAGTGAATCAAGTGACTCTAATCATGGAATGACACTAAAAGAGGCAAAATCTAATTTCCTACAATTTGGTGCTTGTGAAAAAGAAATGCTATGTCATGTTCGTCCACCAAGAAATGATGAAAACTGCGCTGGGTAGTTATGAAGCGGACGAGTTTAAGGACATCAGCCACTACGCTCTTATCAAACTGGCGAAGTTTTACGGTGTGACCGCTGACTATCTGCTGGGACTGTCCGAAATAAGAAATCACTCAAACGCCGATCTTGCAGACCTGCATTTGAGTGATAAAATGATTGAATTATTGAAAAGTGGACTGGTGGATAATTCCCTCTTGTGTGAGCTGGCGTCGCACCCGGATTTCCCCCGGCTTGACCGACCCACAGTTAAGGCAGTTAATCACAGCTCATATTGACGATGACAGCACAAGCGTCTTTGGCGTTTATCTGTAAACGGTTGAAATTGAATTTGAAGAAGCTGTCTGAGGACGAAAAGAAGTGGCTGAAAAAGATTGCGGAGAAGTCGGACTTGCTGAAAAATCCAAACCCACAGCGAGGGAAGAAATAAGATGAGGAGGTTTTATGATGAAACGAATATGGGCATTGTTACTGGGTGTAGTATTAAGTGTTTCATTGAGTGCCTGTGCAGAAAATAGCTTAGACCAAATGTATATTGAAGAAGCACAGTTAACAGAAGAAGAAAAAAATATTGCTGAACTATTGGGGTTAAATCAAGAATATCGTCTGTATGATTTTTCCTTAGATGATACTGTTAAAAGTATGCAAATAAACACCTACGAACTAATTGATGGAGAATGGCATATAGTCGCAGGAGGTGGTGGACAAGCATTTGAGGATTCAGAAGGGCGGCTTGCTCTCGGCTTTGATAATGTCGCAGACGGATTGAGAATTGCCGTACAAAGTGAAAATAACAATGGTTCTACATCATATTTCAAAGAAAGCAAAAATGATATTACTGGTATGGGCTATGCCACTTCTGTTTTGAGTGATAAACAGGAAATTGTTTATGACCAAGAAATTCCGTTAGTGATACAGATAATAACTTCTAAAAACGAAGTACATTCCTATGTAGTTGATTATTTTTTCCAACCAGAGGAATACGAAAAATATGATTACGAATATGTATATGCCATCACTGTCCTTTTCAGCCAAAAACCAGTAAGCGAATTAGCAAACTAACTACAAGGTTATGAGATATAAATAGCAAAGGTAGTGTAAAAAAGTTTGTGTCTTTGGAAGAAAATAACTTCTTTTTGGTAAGAATTATGATATGAAAATTCTTATCGAAAAGGAGTATTTTTATGCCGGTAGCCAAGGAACAGATTCGACAGATTATTG
>DWWS01000017.1 GCA_019119595.1 Candidatus Eisenbergiella merdavium
CCCTTTGCTTGTTTGTGTGGTAACTAACATCATAAAGGAAAACTGTATGATCGGGAAGCAGGAATTTTTTCTGCTTCCCTTTTTATCTGGGAATCATTCCTGGTTTTGCCAATGATAATTATACACTAACTCTGCGAGATAGCGGATCACACTGTCAATTTTCATACGTTTCAAGCCTGATCTCCTTCCGTTTGAGGCTTTTCAGCATAGAATATCATGCCCGCGCCGCAGCCGCTGTCGGGCCGCCCTTTGAAACCCAGCTTTTCATAGAAGCCCTCTTTCCCTTTTGCCGCCATGAGCCCTACCGTGCTGAAGCAGCCGCTGGGAGTATGTTCATAAGCGTGGAAAAGCAGCATTTCCACAATGTGCTTCCCGATTCCCTGCCCCTGAAATTCGGGCAGAACCGCCATATCCTGAATGTACCAGTACATGGCGCCGTCTCCCACGAGCCGTCCCATACCCACTGCTTTTTCTCCGAAGAAGGCGGTCACATTATAAAGGCCGCGCCGAAGCGCCGCCTCCGCCTGCGGCAGAGGGATGCAAACCCGCCCCACCTCGACCCGGAGCCGGATAAAATCCTCCGCGCTCAGGCTGTTTTCCCTGTATTGAAGCTCCATGCCCTTTTACCTCCTTCCTGACCGGATGACTGCGGTTAAATTCAGCTTTATTTTACTTCTCCGCAGGGAGAGCGTCAATGCTGTCTGCATGATGCAACAGCATAAGACAGGCTGCATCGGACAAACGGCTTGCCTTATTGAAAATCTCTGATAAAATAAAAGCAAAGGAAAAAGCGGTTGCTTTCGGCTGCGCCAACAGAAGATCAAAAAAGGAGGAGGCCATGTATCAGATCAGAACAATACGATCCAGGCAGGAAATGGATTCCTGCGAGCTGTTCCATATCAACCATTATATGTGGGACAGCAAAAAAAGACCGGAGGTTTCCGGCAGAATGGGGTATCTGCCGGGAGAGGGATTCTGTGTCACCATGACCTGCATGGAAGAAAATCCGTTGACGACCTATACGGATTATATGGATCCGGTCTGTAACGACAGTGCAATGGAGGTGTTTCTGGCATTCCCGGAGGAAGGGGAACGTCTCAGCAATAACGTGATGTACCTGAATTTTGAAGCGAATTCCAACGGCGCGCTCTACGCTGCCTATGGAAAAGGAAGAAAGGGCAGGAGCCGCATGCCGGAGTCTTATCTTCCAATCTGCGACGTGCGGACAGAGGTGGGACAGGAAAGCTGGAGCCTGTCATTCCTGATTCCGGAAGCCTATCTGAAGAAGGAATGCGGCGTGAAGACGCTGGATGAAAACACGGAGCTGTACTGCAATTTCTATAAGATTTCCGAAACGCCGGAAATCGAGCATTACGGAAGCTTCCATCTGATCGAAAATCCGACGCCCAATTTTCATCTTCCGATTTATTTTGAGCGCTGCTGTATCGTCTGATCGCCGGACGGATGCGGGGGAAACAGAAGAAAACGGGAACTGCGCCTGAGATTTTTCTTTGATATTGAGGATAATATTATGAGAATCAGACCGTATATCGAAAGCAGGGACTATGAAGCTCTGGAGAAATGGATCGACAGCAGCAGAACACATGCCCTGTGGTGCGCAAATTTGCTCCCCTGTCCCCTGACCCAGTCTGGCCTTCGGCATTTGCTGGAGGAGAGCGGGACGGACCGGGAAGAAAGTGCGTACGTAGCGACGGAGGACGATGGAGAGGCGGTCGGTTTTTTCTGCTACTCCGTGAATGTGGAAAACAATACGGGATTTTTCCGGTTCGTCATTGTGGATGCGGGCAAACGGGGCCTGGGATATGGGAAAAAGATGATGCAGACGGCATTGCGTTATGCCTTTGAGATCACGGATGTGGAAGCTGTGCGGTTAAACGTGTTTGCGGAAAACAGTCGTGCCATAAGCTGTTATGAGCAGTGTGGATTTCAGGTACAAAGCGTGGTGGAAAAGGCGTTTGCGTACGGCGGCGAACGGTGGGGCCGCTACAGCATGATGGCAGAACGACAGAATTGGCAGGGCTGAAAAAAGGCTTCCCGGGAGCCGGTGCGGCGTGCCGGGAAGCCTGCTCTCTTTAAAGCTTTTCGATATCCTGCTTCCTGCCTATCACAATGACCGGCTTCCCGTTCCCGGATTCGATCCTCCCTGCAAGCTCTTCGGTCTCCAGCCATTTTAACAGCGGACTGTCCGTATAAACGGAGGGACTGGTATATGAAGCACCCGCTTCCGCATTGTTTTGAAGCCTCAAAAGCTCCATGCGGCGCGCCTCCTTCTCATGACGTTTTTTTGTGTTCCCTCATGCTTTTCTCATGCATGCGTGAATAAAGTACATCGCCATCGCTTCCATCCGTCTGTCGCCGTATTCTGAAAAGCCATGGCCCTCCTTTTGAAAAATCTCAAGCCTTGCGTCCGGATATCCTGACGCGGCCCGTTGGCTGTAGGAGAGAGGCACCACCTCATCCTTTGCCCCGTGCATGATCAGAACCTTCTTTGGGAATGTTCCGATCTGCTCCCTGATATCAAACCCGCGGATGGTTTCAAAGAATACGCGTCCCATCGTCATTCCCCACAGCTCCTGGGTATCCGGAATGTCCTCCGGCCGGGGAAAACGACTGTTCCAGTCGTCCGCGATACAGAACGCGGGATACAGAAGGATAAGCCCCTCGATATGGGCGGCCCGTTCCTCGGTCGCCAGAGATGACACCATGCCGCCCTGGCTTGCGCCGAAAAGAAAAATGTGCTCCCTGTCTGTGCAGTCCCTTTCCCTTATCGCATCCAGAACCGCACACAGATCTTCTTTTTCTGTAAACAGCGTCATCTTCGTGGTGGGGAAACCGCTCCGGTCTCTGGTGCTCCCTCCGCAGAAGGTATAGCAGACGGCCCCGATCCCGTTCTGCGCAAAATATTCGGCGGAAACGGAAAAATCCGTTTCGCAGCCGTTATAGCCGTGGCTGAAAATGACTACGGGAAATTTCTGAGAACCCTCCGGTCTGTAAAAGGTTCCGTTTACCGTCCTGCCATGGTGGGGAATCTGGATTTTCTGAGAAATCATATTGTCTGGCCATCCTTTCTGCGTCCGCAATGGGACGCCGCGCTTTTTCCTTATTATATACATGTATTTTATCATTGGACACGCAGGGAAACAATGTCCTTCCGACAGTCAGGCTGTACAAAGGTAACTATTCAGCCAGGTATGTGCATTTACTGCGCAGATCGTACGAAAATGCATCGGCGGCGTACAAAGCCGTAGGAAAGACACGGTACATAGGCAGACCGGCGGACAGCAGATGAAGAGGCGGAAAAATTAAGAAAAGATTCTCAAAATCTTCAAGGAAAAATTTTCGAGAAAATTTTTCTTGCCTGCCCTGTTTGAAGATGTTACAATACAGTCAAGCATAAATTTTCAGAAGCCATTCGGCTTTCAGTCAGGACGATTCTGATCTGTCCATTCTGGTTTTCACGATTTCAGAAACTCTATGCTGAATCTCAAAAAATCCAAACAGTAACTTACAAAGATCGGCAGGAGCCTCTGAAAATACGGCTCCCGCACTGTGCGAAGCGTTTTTGTACGCTTTTTCCAAAAGAAAGGAGCCGCCTATGGAAGAACAGGTATATGTCAACCGGGAGTATAAAGACTCTGTTTTCAGAATGCTGTACAGAGAGAAGGGGAATCTCCTTCAGTTGTACAACGCGCTGAACGGAACCGGTCATAAGGATCCGGATGAGCTGATCGTCACCACGCTGGAAAACGCCATTTACCTTGGCATGAAAAATGATGTGTCATTTCTGCTGGATGCCAGAATGACGCTATATGAACACCAGTCCACCTGGAACCCGAATATCCCTCTGCGGGATCTGTTTTATATCGCAAGACTTCTGGAAAAGCATGTGAACGTCGGGAAAAGATCGATATATTCATCCTCTCTGATCCGGATTCCGGCGCCGCATTTTGTGGTTTTTTATAATGGGCAGAAAGCTGCGGGGGAAGATATCACGCTGAAGCTGTCGGATGCTTTTGAAAAGACGGAGGCGGATCCCGCCCTGGAGTTAAAGGTCCGCCTGATCAATATCAATCCCGGTTCCAATCCGGGGCTGATGGCCAGATGCAGAACGCTGCGCGAGTACAGTGAGTTTGTGGCGCGGATCAGAAAATATGTCGGGAAAGAAACATCCACCAGAGAAGCGGTGGAACAGGCTGTGACCGAATGTATTCGGGAAGGGATTCTGGAGGAATTCCTTCGCATGCAGAGAGCGGAGGTAGTAGCCATGTCAATCTTTGAATATGATCACGAAGTGGAAATGAAGAAACTGGAGGCAGAGCTCCGGGAAACCCTGAGGGCCGAGGAACATGAGAAGGCCCACGAGGAAGGTCTCAAGGAAGGTCTCGAGGAAGGCCGCAGGGAAGGCAGGACGGAAGGCATCGGCGAAGGAAAGGCCCAGTTTTTGCTACTTGTATTGAACCTTCGCGGTACAGTTCCGGAGTGGCTGAAGGAACGGATCCTTGAAGAAAAGGATTCTGGCCTTCTGGAAAGCTGGATGAGAATAGCTGCCGACGCTGTTTCTGTGGAAGAATTTCTGAAGATAACGAAAATTAAGCTTTCCTGCTGAGTCTGTTTCAGGTAGATTCTTTGTGCCCGGTTTTTAGCGTCGGCGGTTTGACTGCTGCAGGGTGACGGGAGGTCTCCACGCCAAAGCCGCCATGCCTGCTCAAGGCCGTTGCGCGGCCTTTCGCTTACGGGCTTCGCCCTATGGAAATCCTTGTCCAAACAGTGTTTCGTGAGCAAGCTCCCGAACGCCCCGTTTCGGTGTCGTCCACGCCAAAGCCGCCATGCCTGCTCAAGGCCGTTGCACGGCCTTTCGCTTACGGGCTTCGCCCTATAGAAAATTTTGCGAAAACAGGGCTTAGTGAGCAAGCTCCCACGCCCTGATTTCACAAAATTTTCTGCATGGCTCTACTTTCGAAAAAAATTCAAAAATTTCTCTTGCTTTTTCCAGTAACACCCGGTATAATACCTAATGCTGTGACATGATAGCTGTGAAGCGTGAGGTTGCTGCCGCAAGGCAGGTTTTTCCGTGGAGCGAATGTCAAGAGGCCGGAACGTTGCCCGGCTGAGAAACCTGACGACAAGTCACTGTACAAACATGGAAGTCTGTAATCATACAGAAACAACCGTTGTGAAAGGTCCGCTGGGGAATGATGAGCCCCGAAGTCGCAAACGTGAGAAGCGTTTATATACAGGACACACACGGGAGAGTGTACAGTCACCGCTTGTCGTACTTACAAAGAAAAGTGCGAAAAGGAGGCGACTTTTTTTATGGCAAATCAGGTGATGAGAATTACATTAAAAGCTTATGACCATCAGCTTGTTGATGCATCTGCCAAAAAAATCATCGAAACGGTAAAGAAGAACGGAGCACAGGTGAGCGGGCCCGTGCCGCTTCCCACCAAGAAGGAAGTGGTTACCATTCTGAGAGCGGTACACAAGTACAAGGACTCCAGAGAGCAGTTCGAGCAGAGAACCCACAAGAGACTGATCGACATCATCGCTCCCACCAACAAGACGGTTGATGCGCTGCAGAGGCTGGAAATGCCTGCCGGCGTTTACATCGACATCAAGATGAAGAACAAATAAAACCTCTACAAAGACGTATGAACAGCATCTCGCTTCGCGAGCTGCGAAAGAACGCGTTGCCGCGTTCTTCCCGCTTTTCCTTGGCGGAAGCGATTTGCGGAAGAATGCTCCGCGTTCTTCCCACTTTTTCCTGGCAGCCCGAAAAGATAAGCTGTTCCGCTATGTAGAACACAAGGAGGTAAACATTCATGAACAAGGCAATTTTGGCTACGAAGGTCGGAATGACCCAGATTTTCAATGAGGATGGAACGCTGGTTCCGGTTACCGTTCTTCAGGCTGGTCCCTGCGTGGTGACGCAGATCAAGACCGAGGAGAACGACGGCTACAGCGCAGTTCAGGTAGGCTTCGTTGATAAGAAGGAAAGAATCGTCAACAGAGACAAGGGCGGAAAGAAAGAGGTCATTCACAGACACGGCGTAAATAAGGCGCAGAAGGGCCATTTCGATAAGGCTGGCGTTTCCTGCAAGAGATATGTAAGAGAGTTCAGGTTTGACAACGCATCCGAGTATGCGCTGGCGCAGGAGATCAAGGCTGACATCTTCGCCGCAGGCGACAAGGTGGACGCGACCGCGATCTCCAAAGGTAAAGGATTCCAGGGCGCCATCAAGAGACATGGACAGCACAGAGGTCCCATGGCTCACGGCTCCAAATTCCATCGTCATCAGGGTTCCAACGGAGCATGCTCCTCTCCGAGCCGCGTGTTCAAGGGAAAGGGAATGCCTGGACACATGGGCTGCGTAAGAGTTACCGTGCAGAATCTGGAAGTGGTAAGAGTTGACGCTGAACAGAATCTGCTTCTGGTAAAAGGTGCGGTGCCCGGCCCTAAGAAAGCACTGGTAACCATCAAAGAGACCACCAGAATGGATGCTTAAATTAGGGAAGAAAGGAGGAACTAACAACAATGGCTAACGTAGTTGTTTACAATATGGAAGGCAATGAAGTCGGAACCATCGAGTTAAACGATGCAGTATTCGGCGTAGAAGTGAACGAACACCTGGTTCACATGGCGGTTGTTCAGCAGCTTGCCAACAAGCGCCAGGGAACGCAGAAAGCCAAGACCCGTTCCGAGGTATCCGGCGGCGGAAGAAAGCCCTGGAGACAGAAGGGGACCGGTCATGCGAGACAGGGATCAACCAGAGCTCCCCAGTGGACCGGCGGCGGCATGGTTTTCGCTCCTGTTCCGAGAGACTATTCCTTCAAGCTGAATAAGAAGGAAAAGAGGGCTGCCCTCAAGTCCGCGCTGACCAGCAGGGTACAGGCGAACAAGCTCATCGTTGTTGACGAGCTGAAGTTTGACGGAATCAAGACCAAGAGCTTCAAGCAGGTAATGGATAACCTGAAGGTGGAAAAGGGTCTTGTGGTCATTAACGAGAACGATGCAAATGTGGTAATGAGCGCCAGAAACCTTCCCACGATCAACACGACGCTGACCAGCACGCTGAACGTGTACGACGTGATGAAGGCCGGCACGGTTGTCCTGACGAAGGATGCTGTTAAGACGATCGAGGAGGTGTACGCATAATGGCTGATATTAAATATTATGATGTCATCCTCAAACCCGTCATCACTGAGAAGAGCATGGCAGGTATGGGCGATAAGAAATATACGTTCCTTGTTCATCCCGATGCGACCAAGAATCAGATCAAGGAAGCGGTAGAAAAGATGTTCGAGGGAACCAGGGTCAAGAGCGTAAATACGATGAACTGCGAAGGCAAGAACAGAAGACGCGGCATGGTCGTTGGAAAGACTGCAAAGACCAAGAAGGCCATCGTTGCCCTGACTGAGGACAGCAAAGAAATCGAAATTTTCGCCGGCCTGTAAACAGCGCCCCGGCGGCTGTGAAGATGCAAAGGAGATGCGGCTGACATTCCTTTCTGCATTTTCATAAGCAGGAAACACACGGAACAGTTTAACGGTTCCGGTTTCCGGATTAAGTGCAGATCAAGCACGACAATAAATGATAGAGAAAAGGAGAAAACATCATGGGAATTAAGACTTATAACCCATATACACCTTCCAGAAGAAACATGACTGGCTCCGATTTCGCTGAGATCACGAAGACGACTCCTGAAAAGAGCCTGTGCGTTTCCCTGAAGAAGAATGCCGGACGCAACAACCAGGGTAAGATCACCGTGAGACATCGCGGCGGCGGAAACAGAAGAAAATACAGAGTGATCGATTTTAAGAGATATAAGGATGATGTGCCCGCTACCGTTATCGGCATCGAGTACGATCCCAACAGAACGGCAAACATCGCTCTGATCAGCTATGCAGACGGTGAGAAGGCATATATCCTTGCTCCTGTGGGACTGACTGACGGCATGAAGATCATGAACGGCCCTCACGCTGAAGTGAGAGTCGGCAACTGCCTGCCTCTGTCTGAAATCCCTGTTGGTACCCAGGTACACAACATCGAGCTGTATCCCGGAAGAGGCGGCCAGCTGGTTCGTTCCGCCGGAAACAGCGCGCAGCTTATGGCTAAGGAAGGCAAGTATGCGACCCTGAGACTTCCTTCCGGAGAAATGAGAATGGTTCCTCTTGTTTGCCGCGCAACCGTAGGCGTTGTCGGAAATGCGGATCACAACCTGATCAACATCGGTAAGGCCGGACGTAAGCGTCACATGGGCATCCGTCCCACTGTCCGCGGTTCCGTCATGAACCCCAACGATCACCCGCACGGCGGTGGTGAAGGCAAGACCGGCATCGGACGTCCGGGCCCGAGCACTCCTTGGGGTAAGCCTGCACTCGGCTTGAAGACGCGTAAGAAGAAAAACAAATCCAACAAGCTGATTGTCAGAAGAAGAGACGGTAAGGCGATTAAATAAGGAGGACGAATCAAATGGCTAGATCACTGAAAAAGGGACCGTTTGCGGATGCAAGCCTTCTCAAGAAAGTAGATGCAATGAATGCGGCCGGACAGAAGCAGGTTATCAAGACCTGGTCCCGCCGTTCCACAATCTTTCCGTCCTTTGTAGGACACACCATCGCTGTCCATGACGGAAGAAAACATGTGCCTGTATATGTGACCGAGGATATGGTTGGACACAAGCTGGGCGAGTTCGTGGCCACCAGAACCTACAGAGGACATGGAAAAGACGAAAAGAAATCCAAGGTGAGGTAATTGAAAGGAGGTTTTATCCATGGCTAAGGGACATAGAACCCAGATTAAGAGAGAAAGAAATGCACAGAAAGATACAAGACCTTCTGCAAAGTTATCCTACGCAAGGGTTTCTGTACAGAAAGCATGCTTCGTACTGGACGCCATCAGAGGCAAGGACGTTACGACGGCACTGGCTATCCTGGAATACAATCCCAGATATGCTTCCAGCCTGATCAAGAAGCTTCTTGAGTCCGCGATTGCGAATGCGGAAAACAACAACGGCATGAACAGGGATAACCTTTACATCGCCGAATGCTTCGCAAACAAGGGACCCACGATGAAGAGAATTCATCCCAGAGCACAGGGAAGGGCTTACAGGATCGAAAAGAGAATGAGCCACATCACTCTGGTGCTGGACGAGAAATAATCTGAGGAGGGAAATGCCTTTTCGCGGTGGCTGCCCGGAATGAACCGGGATGGGAAGCAAACAGGCTGTCGGCCGGATTCCTTCGGACACCGCGGGGCAGAAATGAAAGGAGAAAATATGGGACAGAAAGTTAATCCTCATGGCCTGAGAGTCGGCGTTATCAAAGACTGGGATTCCAGATGGTACGCGGATGCTGAGTTTTCAGACTTCTTAGTAGAAGATTACAATATCAGAAAATTCTTAAAGAAAAAGCTTTACAATGCCGGCGTTTCCAAGATCGAGATCGAAAGGGCGTCCGACAGAGTGAAGGTGATCCTTTATACGGCAAAGCCCGGCGTTGTGATCGGCAAGGGCGGCGCTGAAATCGAGGTGACCAGGAAAGAGCTTTCCAAGCTCACCGACAAGAAGGTCCTGATCGACATCAAGGAGATCAAGAGACCCGACAGAGATGCGCAGCTGGTTGCGGAGAACATCGCGCAGCAGCTTGAGAACCGCGTTTCCTTCAGAAGAGCGATGAAGTCCTGCATGGGAAGAACCATGAAGGCCGGAGCGCTCGGCATCAAGACCGCCGTGGCAGGCCGTCTGGGCGGAGCCGATATCGCGCGTACCGAGTTCTACAGCGAGGGAACCATCCCGCTTCAGACTCTGAGAGCCGACATCGACTACGGATTTGCAGAAGCTGACACCACCTACGGAAAGCTGGGCGTCAAGGTTTGGATTTATAAGGGAGAAGTTCTTCCTGCGAAGGGAAACAGTGAAGGAAAGAAGACTTCACCGGAAGGGAGCGATAAATAATGTTAATGCCGAAGAGAGTAAAACGTCGTAAACAGTTCCGCGGTTCCATGGCTGGAAAAGCGACCCGCGGCAACACCATCACCTATGGCGAGTACGGTCTTGTGGCCACCGAGCCCTGCTGGATCAAGTCCAATCAGATCGAAGCTGCCCGTATCGCTCTGACCCGTTACACCAAGCGTACCGGTAAGGTGTGGATCAAGATCTTCCCTGATAAGCCTGTAACGGCGAAGCCCGCCGAGACCCGTATGGGTTCCGGTAAGGGTACTCTGGAATACTGGGTTGCGGTCGTAAAGCCCGGACGCGTTATGTTCGAGATCGCAGGCGTTCCGGAGGAGGCCGCAAAAGAAGCATTACGTCTTGCTATGCATAAGCTTCCATGTAAATGTAAAATTGTTTCGAAAGCAGATTTGGAAGGCGGTGTATCAAATGAAAACTAAGCAGTATGTTGAAGATTTAAAGAAAAAATCCGACGCTGATCTGGCGCAGGAGCTGGTAAACGCCAAAAAAGAACTTTTCAATTTGAGATTCCAGAACGCAACCAATCAGCTTGATAATACGGCAAGAATTAAAGAGGTAAGGAAGAACATCGCAAGGATCCAGACCCTCATTACTGAGAAGGCCAAGGCCGCTCAGTAAATTCCAGAAAGGAGCACATTGACGTGGAAGAAAGAAATCTGAGAAAAACACGTACTGGTAAAGTCGTGAGCAATAAGATGCAGAAAACCATCGTTGTGGCTGTTGAGGATCATGTAAAGCATCCCCTCTACGGCAAGATCGTAAAGAGGACCTACAAGCTGAAGGCGCATGACGAGAACAACGACTGCAATATCGGCGATACCGTAAAAGTTATGGAAACAAGACCGCTCTCCAAGGATAAGAGATGGCGCCTTGTGGAAATCATCGAAAGAGCAAAATAATCTTAGCAGGATTGGAATTGCGGTTCCCGACATCCGTCCGGCTGCCGTGCCGGTGGAGGGAAGGGATCGGCGGAAGGAGAAATTAGCATGATTCAACAGGAAAGCAGATTGAAGGTTGCGGATAATACCGGTGCGAAAGAGCTCCTGTGCATCAGAGTTATGGGAGGCTCCACGAGAAGGTATGCCAATATCGGCGACATTATCGTTGCCACCGTTAAAGATGCAACACCAGGCGGCGTTGTAAAAAAAGGCGATGTTGTTAAGGCTGTGGTTGTCCGCACGGTAAAAGGCGCCCGTCGTAAAGACGGTTCTTATATCAAATTCGACGAGAACGCTGCTGTGATCATCAAGGACGACAAGACCCCCAGAGGAACCCGTATCTTTGGACCAGTAGCAAGAGAGCTTCGTGAGAAACAGTTTATGAGAATTGTATCTCTGGCTCCCGAAGTATTATAGGAGGTGCCTTATGTCAACGATGAAAATTAAGAAGGGCGATACCGTTAAGGTGATCGCCGGCAAGGATAAGGACAAGGAAGGAAAAGTCCTTTCCGTAGATAAAAAGAACGGCAGGGTTGTTGTGGAAGGCGTGAACATGGTGACCAAGCATGTAAAGCCCTCCGCTGCGAACCAGGACGGCGGAATTGTTCAGAAGGAAGCCGCGCTTGACGCATCCAACGTAATGTATGTGCATAACGGCAAGCCTACCAGAATCGGATTTAAGATGGAAGACGGCAAAAAGGTGCGCTACGCGAAAGCAACCGGAGAAGTGATCTCCGATAAGGCTGCAAAGTGATTGAACAATTCGAAGGAAGGAGGCCGTAAACGTGAGCAGACTGAAAGACTTATACAATGATCAGATTGTAGAAGCGATGACCAAGAAATTTGGTTATAAAAATATTATGGAAGTTCCGAAGCTGGATAAGATCGTCATCAACATGGGTGTTGGCGAGGCAAAGGATAATGCGAAGGCTCTGGAATCCGCTGTGAAGGACCTTGAAATCATTTCCGGTCAGCACGCAGTTCTTACCAAGGCGAAGAAGTCCGTTGCAAACTTCAAGATCAGAGAGGGAATGGCCATCGGCTGCAAGACCACTCTGCGCGGCGAGAAGATGTACGATTTCCTGGATCGTCTGGTGAACCTGGCTCTTCCCCGTGTACGTGACTTCAGGGGCGTAAATCCCGACGCGTTCGACGGAAGAGGAAATTACGCGCTGGGCATTAAGGAGCAGCTCATCTTCCCCGAGATCGAGTACGATAAGGTGGATAAGGTGAGAGGTATGGACGTTATCATCGTTACTACTGCAAAGACGGACGAAGAGGCACGCGAATTACTGAAACTGTTCAACATGCCTTTCGAAAAATAAGGAGGTTCATTCATGGCTAAGACAGCAATGAAGATTAAACAGCAGCGCACACCCAAATTCTCCACCAGAGCGTACACCCGCTGCAAGATTTGCGGACGCCCGCATGCTGTTTTGAGAAAATACGGAATCTGCAGAATCTGCTTCCGTGAACTTGCGTACAAGGGACAGATCCCCGGAGTCAAGAAGGCAAGCTGGTAAGAGCCGCCCGGATACGGAGAGCGGGAGACGCCTGAGCGAAAGCGCTTATGGAAAAAGGCGTTCCTGCGGCCGGGATCGGGAAGGCAGAATTTTGGTATAGAAAGAACAAGGAGGCAATTCTAATGACAATGAGCGATCCGATTGCAGATATGCTTACAAGAATCCGTAATGCCAATACTGCAAAACATGATACAGTAGATGTACCTTCATCCAAAATGAAGCTGGCGATTGCACAGATTCTTCTGGAGGAGGGATATATTAAGAAGTACGATATTCTGGATGACGGTCCTTTCAAGACCATCCACATCACCCTGAAGTACGGTGAGGATAAGAACCACAAGATCATCACCGGCCTGAAGAGAATCTCCAAGCCCGGCCTTCGTGTGTATGCCGGCAAGGAAGAGCTTCCCAGAGTGCTTGGCGGACTCGGCATCGCCATCATTTCCACCAACCAGGGCGTAGTTACCGATAAGAAGGCAAGAGAGCTTCAGGTAGGCGGCGAGGTTCTGGCGTTTGTCTGGTAAGACAAACATGTCTGGTAAGACAAAACTGAAAACATGGAACGAAACACGCTGCAGCAGTCGCCCTGGTTCGCCGCCTGCTACGACAGGCCGGACAGAGGCGAGACGGGCAGCAATCATATAAAGGAGGTACGGGCATGTCACGTATAGGAAGAATGCCAATCGCGGTTCCCGCAGGTGTGACTGTGGAGATTGCAGAAAATAATAAAGTGACGGTAAAAGGTCCGAAGGGTACTCTGGAGAGAGTTCTCCCTTCCGAGATGGAGATCAAGCTGGAGGGTAACGAGGTCATCGTTTCCAGACCCAACGATCTGAAGAAAATGAAGTCCCTGCACGGCCTGACCAGAACCCTGATCAACAACATGGTCGTTGGCGTTACCGCTGGCTACGAGAAGAAGCTTGAGGTAAACGGCGTGGGCTACAGGGCTGCAAAAGCCGGTAAGAAATTAACCTTATCTCTGGGATACTCCCATCCCGTTGAAATGGAAGATCCGGAAGGCATCGAGACGGTTCTGGAAGGCCAGAACGTGATTATCGTAAAGGGTATCGATAAGGAAAAGGTCGGACAGTTTGCCGCCGAGATCAGAGACAAGAGAAGACCGGAGCCTTATAAGGGCAAGGGTATCAAGTATGCGGATGAGACCATCAGACGCAAAGTTGGTAAGACCGGTAAGAAATAAGAGATAAGGAGAGTGTGAAAATGGTTAGTAAGAAATCGAGACAAGAAGTTCGTTTGAACAAGCACAGAAGACTGCGTAACCGTTTCAGCGGCACGGCCGAAAGGCCCCGTCTGTCTGTGTTCAGAAGCAATAATCATATGTATGCTCAAATTATCGACGATACCGTTGGAAACACCCTGGTTGCTGCTTCCACCGTTGAAAAGGCGGTGAAGGCTGAGCTGGAGAAGACCAATGACGTTGACGCTGCAGCATATCTGGGAACCGTAATCGCCAAGAGAGCTCTGGAAAAGGGAATCAATACCGTTGTCTTCGACAGAGGAGGCTTCATTTACCAGGGCAAGATCGCTGCATTGGCTGAGGCGGCAAGAGAAGCCGGCCTTGAATTCTAAGGAAGGGAGAAAACGTCGTAAATGAGACATACAATCATTGACACAAGCAATCTGGAGCTTACTGAAAAAGTAGTTACCATCAAACGTGTAACCAAGGTTGTAAAGGGCGGACGCAACATGCGCTTTACGGCTCTGGTGGTAGTCGGTGACGGAGCAGGCCACGTAGGCGTTGGACTGGGTAAGGCTGCAGAAATCCCGGAAGCGATCCGCAAGGGAAAAGAGGACGCCGCCAAGAACCTGATCAGCGTTGCGCTGGATGAAAACAACAGTATCACCCATGAATTCCTTGGAAAGTTTGGTTCCTCAACCGTTCTTCTCAAGAAGGCTCCCGAAGGAACGGGTATTATCGCCGGCGGTCCGGTTCGTATCGTATGCGAGCTGGCAGGCATCAAGAATATCCGTACCAAGTCCCTTGGTTCCAACAACAAGCAGAATGTTGTTCTTGCGACCATCGAGGGCCTGAGCCAGCTTAAGACTCCTGAAGAAGTAGCGGCTAACCGCGGGAAGTCTGTTGACGAGGTTATGGCTTAAGGAGAAACAGAGAGTGTGCCGCCAGCGGCGGCAAAAGGAGGAGAAATGGCAGAGAAAATGTTGAAGATCACGCTGGTCAAATCCCCGATCGGTGCGGTTCCCAAGCACAAGGCTACCGTAACGGCAATGGGACTTACCAAAATGCATAAGACAGTTGAGCTGCCCGACAACGCATCCACGAGAGGCATGATTGCCCAGGTCGGATACATGCTCAAAGTAGAAGAAGCGTAAGGCAGGAGGTGTCAGGAATGGAATTATCAAATTTGCAGCCTGCAGCCGGTTCCAAGCACAGCGATAACTTCAGAAGAGGCCGTGGACATGGTTCAGGAAACGGAAAGACTGCCGGCAAGGGACACAAGGGTCAGAAGGCCCGTTCCGGTGCTCCCAGACCCGGTTTTGAAGGCGGCCAGATGCCGCTGTACAGACGTATTCCCAAGAGAGGCTTCACCAACAGGAATACAAAGGAAATCGTAGGCATTAACATCAGCGCCCTCGAGGTGTTCGAGAACGGAACGACCGTTACCGTCGAGACCCTGCTTGAAAAGGGTATCGTAAAAAATCCGAAAGATGGGGTAAAGATCCTCGGAAATGGAGAACTTACCAAAAAACTCGATGTGAAGGCTGATGCATTCAGCGCATCCGCAAAGGAGAAGATCGAGGCACTTGGTGGAACTGCAGAGGTGATGTAATGCT
This sequence comes from Candidatus Eisenbergiella merdavium, assembly GCA_019119595.1. Classification (GTDB taxonomy): domain Bacteria; phylum Bacillota; class Clostridia; order Lachnospirales; family Lachnospiraceae; genus Eisenbergiella; species Eisenbergiella merdavium. The sequence goes on from DWWS01000017.1 coordinate 15,268, forward strand.
TACAACACTTAAAAATGCCTTTAAAATGGGGGAACTTCGGAAGAAGATCCTCTTTACCCTGGCTATGCTGGTTGTGATCCGTCTTGGATCACAACTGCCTGTGCCGGGCGTTGACAGGAGCTACTTCGCAAACTGGTTTGCCGCTCAGACAGGGGACGCCTTCAATTTTTTTGACGCCTTCACGGGCGGCTCTTTTGAAAACATGTCCCTGTTCGCGCTGAATATCACTCCCTACATCACATCCTCCATCATCATTCAGCTTCTGACCATTGCGATCCCGAAGCTGGAGGAGATGCAGAAGGACGGTGAGGAAGGAAGAAAGAAGCTGACTGCGATTACGAGATACGTAACGGTCGGCCTTGCTTTGATTCAGTCTGCGGCCATGGCCATCGGCTTTGGCGGAAGCGGCCTTCTGGAAGAGTACAATGCCCTTAATGTGATCACAGTTATCGCCGCTCTTACCGCAGGAAGCGCTTTCCTGATGTGGATCGGTGAGCGGATCACGGAAAACGGCGTTGGAAACGGTATCTCCATCGTTCTGGTGATCAACATCATTTCCAGGATCCCGCAGGATTTTACCAGCCTGTTCAATCAGTTTGTTTTCGGAAAGCCTGTCGCAACAGCGGTTCTTGCCGTGATCATCATTCTTGCGGTTGTTCTTGCCATGGTTATCCTGGTCATTATCCTGAATGATGCGACGAGAAAAATCCCCGTTCAGTATGCGAAAAAGGTTCAGGGCCGAAAGATGGTTGGCGGACAGTCCACCAACATTCCTCTTAAGGTTAATACCGCAGGCGTTATCCCTGTTATCTTCGCTTCTTCCATCATGCAGTTCCCCGTTATCATCTGTTCCCTGCTCGGGTACAGCGGAACAGGCGTATGGAGACATATCCTGAACGGCTTAAGCTCAAACAACTGGTGCAATCCCAGCCAGCCTGTGTATTCCATCGGACTTGTGGTATATATTGTACTGGTGATCTTCTTCGCGTATTTCTATACCTCGATTACCTTTAATCCGTTGGAGATCGCGAATAACATGAAGAAGCAGGGCGGCTTCATCCCGGGTATCCGTCCCGGAAAGCCCACCAGTGATTATCTGAACAAGATTCTGAACTATGTCATCTTCATCGGAGCCTGCGGACTGACCATTATCTGCGTCATTCCCTTCATCTTCAACGGTGTTTTCGGCGCCAGCGTTTCCTTCGGCGGAACGAGTCTGATCATTATCGTCAGCGTGGTGCTTGAGACCATCAAACAGATCGAGTCTCTGATGCTGGTGCGCAATTACAAGGGCTTCCTGAATGATTAAAGCAGCTTTTCATTGAGGCAGCTTTTATAAGAACTCACGAGAATTGGGACAGAACGCAAGTTTTGTCCCAATGTGCTAATTTTTTATGCGCTATACATGCGCTGTACATGCGCTGAGGCCTGTAGCGCAGCGCCGGATCAGCTTTCGGCATGCGTGCTTCAGCTAAAAACGCTTCGACACGGAGGTAACAGGTAGAAATGAAAATAATTATGCTTGGCGCGCCGGGAGCCGGTAAGGGAACCCAGGCCAAAATGATCGCAGAGAAGTACGGACTTCCCCACATCTCCACGGGAGATATCTTCCGGGCGAACATCAAGAACGGAACGGAGCTTGGAAAAGAAGCGAAGGAGTACATGGATAAGGGACTGCTTGTTCCGGATGAGCTGACGGTGCGTCTGCTCCTGGACCGGGTGGCGAAGGAGGACTGCAAAAACGGCTACGTGCTGGACGGCTTTCCGAGAACCATTCCTCAGGCAGAGGTGCTGGATGCGGAGCTTGAGAAGCTGGGTGAAAAGGTGGATTACGCCGTCAACGTGGATGTGCCGGATGAGAACATCGTGAACCGTATGTCCGGACGCCGCGCCTGCTTAAGCTGCGGAGCGACCTATCACATCGTGAGCATCCCTCCCAAAAAGGAAGGCGTCTGCGACGTCTGCGGAAGCGAGCTGGTGCTGCGCGACGACGACAGGCCGGAGACCGTGCAGAACAGACTGAAGGTTTATCATGAGCAGACACAGCCGCTGATCGATTTTTACGAGAAAAAGGGCGTGCTGAGAAGCGTGGACGGAACCCTTCCCATGGAAGAGGTGTTCGGCGCCATCACGAAGATTCTCGGTTAAGGATGGGAAAGCTATGGCAGTAACCATTAAATCTGCAAGAGAAATCGAATATATGCGGGAGGCCGGACGGCTGCTCGCCGAGGTTCATGAGGAGCTCGGCGCGTTCATCCGTCCCGGCATTTCCACGCTGGATATCGACATGCTGGGCGAAAAACTGATCCGCAGCCGCGGCTGTGTGCCCAATTTCCTGAACTATAACGGATATCCGGCTTCCATCTGTGTCTCTGTCAACGATGAGGTGGTCCATGGGATCCCGAGCGCGAACCGGATCCTGAAGGAAGGGGATATCGTGAGCCTGGATGCCGGCCTTATTTATAAAGGCTATCATTCCGACGCCGCGAGGACCCATGCGGTAGGAAGCATCAGCGAGGATGCGAAAAAGCTGATCGAAGTGACCAGGCAGAGCTTTTTTGAAGGGATCAGGGCGGCAAGAGAGGGCGGCCATCTGCATGATATTTCCGCCGCCATCGACGATTATGTGAGCGGCTTCGGCTACGGAATCGTCCATGACCTTGTGGGCCACGGGATCGGAACCCACCTTCACGAGGATCCTCAGATCCCCAACTTCCGCCAGAAGCGCAAAGGCGTCAGGCTTCAGGCCGGCATGACGCTGGCGGTGGAGCCCATGATCAACGCCGGAGGCTGGCAGGTTGATTTTATGGACGACGGATGGACGGTTGTGACCAGAGACCATTCCCTGTCCGCGCATTATGAAAACACGATCCTCGTCACGGACGGAGAGCCGGAGATCCTCACAGTGCTCTGAATGGAGGTAGCGATGAAGGGAAGACTGGCATTTTCAAAGGCAGGGCATGACAAAGGAAAGCTGTACCTCGTCATACGGGAAGAGGGCGAACGGGTATGGCTCGCGGACGGAAGGACGCGGGGCATGCTCGATCCCAAGAAAAAGAACAGGAAGCACATACAGCCTGCCGGACAGGTGTTTTCAGAAGAAGAGCTCGCTCTTTTTTATGAAAAGCCTGCCTGGGCGGATAACCGGATCAGAGAAACGATAGACGGTTTCCTCCAAAGCAAAAAAGAGCAGGAGAGCCGGACGGAACAAAAACAGCCATAAAGAAAGGAAGCAGAGTATGTCAAAAGCAGATGTGATCGAAATCGAAGGAACTGTTGTGGAAAAGCTGCCCAATACCATGTTTCAGGTGGAGCTGGAGAACGGGCACAGGGTTCTGGCCCATATCAGCGGAAAGCTGAGACAGAATTTCATCCGTATCCTCCCCGGAGACAGGGTGACCCTGGAGCTGTCCCCCTACGATCTGTCCAAGGGACGCATTATCTGGAGAGATAAATAAAGCCTTCCCGGCCGGCAGGAATAAATATTCCGGAAAAGGTATTTCGGGCTGAACTGTTACAATCTGATTAAATTTTCCTGAAAAAATCCTTGCAAGCGCCGGGGCCGCATGCTATAATGTAAAACGGTCTTTTTTGAAAGGAGGTTTGACATGAAGGTTAGATCATCAGTAAAACCGATTTGCGAAAAGTGCAAAGTCATCAAGAGAAAAGGAAGCATCAGGATCATCTGCGAGAATCCCAAGCACAAGCAGCGTCAGGGATAATTTCAGAGAGGATTCCCGGGATGATCGTAAGGATGATCCCCGGATAATCGACTTCATTCAGGCGGCATCAGCACCGTTGAAGGAAACGGTGCTTACAGATAATTGAACGTAAGACGGCTCGTTAAGAGCGGATGCCTGCGGAAGGGCCCAAAACGCCTCCGTCAGGATTTACGGGAGATTACTTTTTGATACCGAAAATCAGGATGAATGCTTTGGTGCATCCTCGGTGCCGCGGGCGCGGGACGTCAAAGACGTCCGGAATGTCCGGGACACCGAAGTATCGGAAAGGCCGGATCGATATCCGGCTGGAAAAATAGCTGAAACATAGCTGAAACGACGCATACACACATACCTTCACAGTGTGTTGCGTGTGCGTTCCGTATGCGTGAGAGAGGCTGTTTTTCCCAGTCAATTAGTAACTGTATGTAGCATGCACAGACGATGGATACGCCAGGAAGCGTGGTAACGCCGACCGGGGTAGACGCTTCTGTGCCCGCTGTGCGTACTGCGGCCGAATCCGGCTGCGGAGGCGTTTTTAAAAGACCGGACGCCTGCACGGCAAAGAAAGAAAACGGAGGAAAGACGTAAATGGCTCGTATTGCAGGTATTGACTTACCCAGAGAGAAACGTGTGGAAATCGGACTTACCTATATCTATGGTATCGGCAGACCCAGCGCGACGAAGATCTGCGCGCAGGCGAACGTAAATCCCGATACCCGCGTCAGAGAGCTGACCGACGATGAGGTGAGAAGGCTCAGCGCGGTGATCGATGAGACCATGGTAGTGGAAGGTGACCTGAGAAGAGAGATCGCTCTGAACATCAAGCGTCTCCAGGAGATCGGCTGCTACAGAGGAATCCGTCACAGAAAGGGACTTCCGGTCCGCGGACAGAACACCAAGAACAACGCGAGAACCAGAAAGGGTCCGAAGAGAACCGTTGCAAACAAGAAGAAATAATCAGCAAAGGAATTGTTGAAAGGAAAGTAGGTTAGTTTAAATGGCGAAGAAAGTTGCGAAAAAAGTAACAAAGAAGCGTGTCAGAAAAAACGTTGAACGCGGACAGGCACATATCCAGTCTTCCTTCAATAACACGATCGTTACCCTGACGGATACTGAAGGAAATGCCATCAGCTGGGCAAGCGCCGGCGGTCTGGGATTCAGAGGTTCAAGGAAATCTACTCCTTATGCAGCACAGATGGCTGCGGAAACGGCTGCGAAGGCAGCGCTTCCTCACGGCTTAAAGAGCGTAGACGTATTCGTGAAGGGACCCGGCTCAGGACGTGAAGCTGCGATCCGCGCACTGTCTGCCTGCGGTCTGGATGTGACCAGCATCAAGGATGTGACTCCCGTTCCTCATAACGGATGCCGTCCTCCCAAGCGCCGCAGAGTATAATTCTTCTGCTTGCGGGCCCTGCGCCTGCGAAATATATGTGATTTATCTGCTTTATATGCCGCACCAGTGCGGCACATTCAAAACGGTTGGAAGAAAGCGGGCTTTCCCGGTTCGTAAGGCACGGCTGCAGAGCCGGAAGCCTTCGGATGGCAGGGAGCCGGCCCGCTGTAAACAATATTTTGGAGAAGCGCCAAAAGACGGCGTGACTCCTTTTAAGAAAGGAGCCTGACATGGCAGTCAACAGAACACCAGTATTAAAGAGATGCAGAGCGCTCGGCCTTGAGCCCATGTATCTCGGATATGATAAGAAGTCCAACAGAACGAACGCGAGAGCGGGCAAGAAGGTAAGCGAGTACGGCCTGCAGCTTCGCGAGAAGCAGAAAGCAAAATTCATCTACGGCGTGCTTGAGAAGCCTTTCCGCAACTACTACAAGAAGGCTGACAGAATGAAGGGCATGACCGGTGAAAACCTGATGCAGCTTCTGGAGAGCAGACTGGACAACGTCGCGTTCCGCATGGGCTTTGCGAGAACCAGAAGAGAAGCGAGACAGATCGTAGGCCACAAGCATCTGCTCGTAAACGGCAAGAAGGTAAACATCCCCTCCTACCTGGTAAAGGCCGGAGATGTGATCGAGCTTACCGAGAAGGCGAAGGGCCTGCAGAGATATAAAGAGATCGTTGAAGTTACGGCAGGAAGACTGGTTCCGGAGTGGATGGATGTGGATCTTGAGAACTTCAAGGGAACGATCAAGGAACTTCCGACCAGGGAAATGATTGACGTACCGGTTGACGAGATGCTTATCGTCGAGTTGTATTCCAAGTAATTTCAAGCGGCTGGCGTGAATGTTTCTTCACAGAAACTTTTCGTTCGTAAAGGAGGGTATTTGCAGTGTTTGATTTTGAAAGACCCAATATTGAGGTTGCTGAGATCTCCGAGGATAAGAAGTACGGAAGATTTGTCGTTGAGCCGCTGGAAAGAGGCTACGGCATTACGCTTGGCAACTCGCTGAGAAGGATCATGCTTTCTTCACTGCCGGGCGCTGCTGTCAGCCAGGTTAAGATTGAGGGCGTGCTGCATGAGTTCAGCTCCATCCCCGGCGTAAAGGAGGATGTGACTGAGATCATCATGAACATCAAGAGCCTGGCGATCAAGAACAACAGCGAGACCAACGAACCCAAGACCGCTTATATTGAATTCGAAGGGGAAGGCGTAGTCAGAGCCTCTGACATTCAGGCGGACCAGGATATTGAGATCCTCAATCCCGACCTTGTGATCGCCACGCTGAACGGCGGCAAGGAAAGCAAGCTGTACATGGAGCTTACCATTACCAAGGGACGCGGCTATGTCAGCGCTGAGAAAAACAAGAGTGAGGATCTTCCGATCGGCGTGATCGCGGTGGATTCCATTTACACCCCTGTTGAGAGGGTGAATATGACCGTCAACAATACCCGTGTCGGCCAGGTGACGGACTATGACAAGCTGACTCTGGATGTGTATACCAACGGAACGCTCGCCCCTGACGAGGCTGTCAGCCTCGCGGCAAAGGTGCTCAGCGAGCATCTGAGCCTCTTTATTGACCTGTCTGAGAATGCCAGAACCGCTGAGGTTATGGTGGAGAAGGAGGACGATGAGAAGGAAAAGGTGCTGGAGATGAGCATCGACGAGCTGGAGCTTTCCGTTCGTTCCTACAACTGCCTGAAGCGCGCGGGCATCAATACAGTGGAAGAGCTGACGAACAAGACCCCCGAGGATATGATGAAGGTCCGCAATCTGGGCCGCAAATCCCTGGAAGAGGTGCTTGCGAAGTTAAAGGAGCTGGGTCTTCAGCTGAATCCCAGCGAAGAGGTGAATGTGTAACGGCTGTCCGGAGCATCTTTTTTGGACGGACCGCAGCCGATATGAAAGCCGAAGCTTCATAATGCGGCGGCATCGCACAACAGCCAGGCAGAGCCGGTAAGACCGAAGGGCGTGGCCTCTGTTCATAGAAACAGGATAGAATCTGTGTTCGGCGGATAAGACCAAAGGGCGCCGTCGGATACGCCTGAAATGAAAGTGAGAACACAAAAATGGCAAAGTACAGAAAATTAGGAAGAACCTCCAGTCAGAGAAAGGCTCTGTTAAGAGCCCAGGTGACCAACCTGCTCTATCATGGAAAGATCGTTACCACCGAGGCGAGAGCCAAGGAAGTTCGCAAGATCGCTGAAGGCATCATCGCCATGGGCGTGAAGGAAAAGGATAACTTTGAGACCGTGAAGGTTACCGCCAAGGTTCCCCGCAAGGACAAGGACGGCAAGAGAGTCAAGGAAGTCGTTGACGGCAAGAAGGTGACCGTATACGATGAGGTGGAGAAGGAGATCAAAAAGGATATGCCCAGCAGACTGCACGCAAGAAGGCAGATGCTCAAGGTATTTTATCCTGTGACCGAGGTTCCTTCCACTCCCGCAGGCCGCAAGAGAGGAACGAAGAAGGTTGATATGCCTGCGAAGGTATTCGACGAGATCGCTCCCAAGTATGTGGACCGCAAGGGCGGCTACACCCGCATCATCAAGATCGGCCAGAGAAAGGGCGACGGCGCGATGGAGGTCGTTCTGGAGCTGGTATAAACCGGCCCGGAAGCCTTTGGGAAAACTTTCAGAAATAAAAAACTTTATCATAAAAAAGCGTTCCGTTCAGGAGAAGCTGTCTCCTGCGCGGAACGCTTTTTTGGCAGCTTGTCTGCCGCGTCGGTCCCATTCTGCCCCGGTCGTCAATGGCTGACGCAGCAGGGAACTGCTTTCGCCAGGAACCGCTTTCACCGGGAACCGTTTTCAGTAGGGATCGCTCTCCGGCTCCATCCATCCTGAAAATTCGATGATGGTGGTGCGGGGGTCATCTGCGGAGGCATCGGTAAACGGCTTGGAATGGGTTCGGTATTCCCGCGGCGTTTGATGGATCACCTCCTGAAAATGCCGGTTGAAGCTGGAAACGGAGGCAAAGCCGGACAGCTCCGAGATCGTCAGAATGGATTCCTCCGTGCTTCGCAGCAGGTTGCAGGCCTTCATGATGCGGATGCTGTTCAGATAATTCAGCGGGCTGGTATGCATGATGGAATGGAAGACCCGGCGGAAGTGGGTGGGGCTTAAGTGGCAGACCTCGGCCAGCTTTTCCACGGGAAACTGCGTGCCGTAATTATCCTCGATATAATTCAGGGCGGGCGAAATGACGAGCGCATTTTCAGGCACGGAAATATCAGTTGGGGGGGGCACTTCCTGAAAACCTGTATTCTCCTGCTCCTGAATCCGGTTCAGCTCAATGGAAAGAGCAAGAAGGAGCCCCTTGACGCTGAGCCTGTAATTCGGGCGCATCGCCACAAGCTCGTCGATGGCCGACATAGTGAGCGTATAGATCTGGGGAAATTCCTCCTTTGGCAGAATGTGCCGGAAATTCTGGTAGGAGAAAAGAGAAAGATCCAGGCCGGTATCGGACGGGAGGAGCATGTCCCGGAACAGCTCGTTGGGGTCGAAGAAAAGGTACGACCAGTGGCTTTCCGAGCCCTTGTCCGACCACGTGGTATGGGGAATGTTGCGCGGCACGCAGGTCACGTCACCCGCCTGAAAGCGGAGGGGATCGCTGTAGAATTTCATGGTCCCGCCCCAGGAGTGGCAGACGCCGATCTCAAGGCAGTTGTGAAAATGAAGTCTGGGGCTTGGAATGTCTGATATCTTCCAGTGCTCGCCCGTAAGCAGCAGGACCGGGAAGTCAACCGGAAGATAATAATTCCGGTATTCTGTTATGATCTTTTTGGGCTTGGACATAGGAGGTTCCTTTCCGGCAGGGCATGGATCCGGGCTTTCGGCCGTCAGAAATACAAAAAAATGACCATCCGCCTTTTAAAACATTCATGAACAATTCACAAATCGTTCAAACTTTGAAAAAAGTGCTCAAAAAATTTCTGAAAAATTTTCTGATGCGAACATTTTTTACCCATGTATTTTTAAAATCAAAACAATGATTTGGGCAAATAATCCAGTGCTATTTCCTGCCTGTTTATATAAATGGTTGTTTTTGCGCAGATTACAGTGCCTTTTGATTAGAAAAAAACTTCTGTATATATGATAATAATACCATGAGAATCATGGAAATGTACATAGTGACAAAAAAACAATTCAAACAGTTTTCATTCATGTACAAATTTTAGGAGGGAAAAATTATGGCGAAAAGTAAATCCGGCGCGCCACAGGTGCAGGTACATACCACCTGGAAAAAGGCCATCAGGAGGGACTGGCAGCTGTATCTGCTCGTTCTGGTCCCGGTCATCCTGGTGTGCGTCTTCAGCTATGCGGCCTATCCCGGTCTGCGGATGGTATTCATGGACTACAAGCCTGCCAAGGGTTATGACGGAAGCGAGTGGGTCGGCCTTGAGATCTTCCAGAAGATCTTCGGCGACAGAGATTTTGCCCGTGCATTAAGAAACTCCCTTGTTTTTAACTTCCTGGATCTGCTTGTCGGGTTCCCCGTTCCGATCATTCTTGCCCTGATGCTGAATGAGCTGAGGTTCCCCCGGTTTAAGAAGGTGACGCAGACCATCCTGTATCTGCCTCATTTCCTTTCTTGGGTTATCGTGGGAAGCGTTGCGTACCAGATCTTCAAGCCGGAATCCGGACTTGTCAATATCGTCCTCATGAACATGGGATGGATCGAGCAGGGAATTCCCTTCCTGACGGAGAAATGGCACTGGGCGGTGTCCTATCTGCTCATCGGCGTATGGCAGGGAATGGGCTGGGGCACCATCATCTACCTGGCGGCGATTACGGGAATCAGCGGCGAGCTCTATGAGGCGGCCATGATCGACGGCGCGGGAAGATGGAAGAGAATGTGGTATATCACGATCCCGGGGATCAAGGGTACGGCTGTGACCCTGCTGATCATGAACCTGGGCCGTGTGATGAACTCCAACCTGGAGCGTCTGCAGGCATTCGCCAATACACAGGTAAGAGATTTCCAGTATCAGCTCGCTGTATTCATTTATGAAAAGGGTCTGAACAGCGGTAAATTCAGCGAAGCTACTGCGGTTGGTCTTTTCCAGTCGCTGGTGGGACTGATCCTGGTGCTCGCGGCTGATAAGGTGGCAAAGGCTCTTGGCGAAGAAGGATTAATATAGGAGGGTGTGACGAATGGCTAAGAAAAAAGAAGAAGTGATTCGCGGTGCGGAAGTCGCATCCGACGGCAATCGTGCGATAAACAAATTCAGGATCGGCGACGCGGTCATGATGGCGATCATCGTCATCCTGTGCCTGACCTGTATTTTCCCGTTCATTAACCTGGCGTCAAAATCCATATCGAGCAATACGGCGGTGCTTGCAAAATCCGTTTACTTACTGCCGAAGGACATTACCTTTGACGCTTATGTTTCTCTGTTCAAAGACGGCGGAATGGTTTATTCCATGGGCTACAGCGTGGTCGTAACACTGATATTCACTCTGTTCGGAATGATCTCCTGTACGTGTGCGGCATACCCGCTGTCCAAAAAGCGGCTGAAGGGGAGAGGCTTTCTCACTTTCATCCTGATGTTCCCCATGTACTTCAGCGCCGGCCTGATCCCCGCTTACCTGCTGATGAAGGATCTTCATCTTCTGGATAATATGTGGGTTCTTATCCTGCCGCTGATCTATTCGCCCTACAACATGCTGATCATGAAGACTTACCTGCAGTCCAGCATTCCGGACAGCCTTGAGGAATCCGCATTTCTGGACGGGGCGAGCAACTTCCAGATCCTGTTCAAGATCGTTATGCCTCTGTCCAAACCCATCCTGGCAACGCTGTCCCTGTTCTATGCAGTGGGCCGCTGGAATGCGTACGCGGACAACATGTACTACATAAAATCGGATAACCTGAAGATGATCCAGTATAAGCTGTATCAGATGGTGGCGTCGGCCATGGAAGCGCAGACCACCACGCTGTCAGAGGCGGCGGCGGTAACGAGTACGCCGGAGGTGCTTCAGGCGGCGGCGATCATGTTCGTTACGATACCGATCATCTGCGTATATCCTTTCCTGCAGAAGTATTTTGTGAAAGGCGTTATGATCGGAGCCGTAAAGGGCTAAAGACTCTCAGGGATTTCAAGACTATGGTAGTTTTTCGGGAAAACCGCTTGCCGGGACCCGATGAGATAAAACTATATCAAACAATCTTAAAAGGAGGATTTATTATGAAGAAGAAAACTCTTCAGAAGGCTCTCGCTATGGCGGTAGCAGTGGTTATGTCACTGGGAACGCTTGCCGGATGCGGAAGCGGAGAGACGGCTACATCTGAGAGCGCTGCGGCGCCTGCAGAGAGCGAAGCGGCTGCAGATGCTGAAAGCACGGATGCGGCAGAGACCACGGAGGCGGCGGCATCTGAAAGCGCCGGAATAGATGGATGGGAGCCCTTCGCAGAGAACGTTACCCTTACCGTACCTGTTTATGACAGAGGTGTAGAGGGCGTTCCGAACGTATCCGACAACTACTGGACCCAGTGGATCCAGACGGAATTTGGCGATAAGTACAACATCACCGTTGAATTTGAGCCGATCACCCGTTCCGATGTTATGACCTCCTATGCGCTTCTTGCAGCAGCGGATGATCTTCCGACCATCCTGATGGAGTATGATTATCCCAAGCTTGCTCAGTGGGCAAACGACGGTTATCTGACCACCTTCGATATGAATGAGTTTGCCGCTGTGGCTCCTACCTACTATAACAGAATGGTAGAAGAAGGCCAGATCGATTACACCGTGATGAACGGCGAAACCTATTTCGCTCTTGCATATCGTCCTTATTATAACTGCGGTTATACCTTCCAGACCTTCGTTCGTATGGACTGGCTGGAGGAGGTTGGTTATGATCATGTGCCGCTTACCCGTGAGGAGTATGTGGACGCCATGACCAAGATCCAGGAGGCCGGACTCTGCGACCACCCGAAGGGAGGCGCTATGGTTACGGGCGTTGGATCCGATCAGAACTACGGCTTCAGAACCTATCCTCAGGATGAGCTGGAGTGGGCGACGGTTGGCGATGTGAACATCCCTGCGCTTGGCTCCGAAGCAAACCGCAAGCTGCTCAAGAAGGAAAATGAGGATTATAACCTTGGCTTCACGAATCCCGAGTATTACATTACGGATACCGAGACGGATAAGGCTGCATTTGTAAACGGAAATTCCTATCAGTTTGGCGGATATATCTCTGCTAACATGGATTTCCTGACCGCATTCTATGAGCAGAATCCGGATGGAAAGCTTGCCATCGTACCTGCCGGTATCGAAGATCCTGATTACGGAACGGTTCCTGCATGGCGTGCAGACAACCCGTTCGGTATGATCGTCGGATTCTCCTCCTCCGCTACTGAGGATGAGCTCAAGGCTGCCTGGATGTACATGGAATGGATGACCCAGGAAGACGTTCTGTTCACCATGCAGTGGGGCGTGGAAGGCGAGAACTACACGGTTGGCGAAGATGGACTTCCGGTATCTGTCAGCGACTATTCCGGAGACTATACCCAGGGCTACAACAACAGCAAGGACTACTGGTGCGTTACCATTGAAGCAAGATCCACCGGCGATTTCGAGGCCGATGTAAGAAACAATGTTCCTCAGGATCTGCCTCAGAACTTTACGCAGGATATCATTGATTTCTACAATGAACGCGTGGAGCTTTCTCAGAAGGGCTATGCGGTTAACGATCCGTTCTATTCCGTTGTTATCGATGCTGAAACGGAATACAGCACCTCTCTGGTTGAGCTTTACAAGGAGTACCGCGATCAGCTTACCATGTGCGCTCCGGAAGAGTTTGACGCTCTGTACGACCAGCTGTCACAGCAGTATCTGGATGCGGGCTTCCAGGAAGTGATCGATGAGAGAACGGAAGCCTATAACAACGGCTACAGCACCAAGCTGCCTGAGATTGGATAACAGTAAGCAAAGATGATAAGGAAAGCCCCCCGGCCCTGGCTGGAGGGCTTTTCTAAAAGGCAAAAACGGACTGCAGGAGAATTTTGACGTGCTGCTTTCGGTCTGGTAAAGGATAACGGACCTGTGGCAGACAGGCGGGAAAAGAACAGATTATCCCGGCATGAAAATGATTATTGCAGGATGGATACCGGAAAGGTATGATGGAAAAAAAGACAAGCCCTGCCCTGTTCGGACGCAGGAGGGCGGAATGGAGGAAGTATGCTGAAGCTGGAGTATGACAAAAAACAGATCGAGGACGTGATCGACCGCATCGTACATAAGACCATGAATATGGATCTGACCTGGGACTGGCCCTGCGGCGTCGCCTATTACGGCGTCAGCGAGGCGTATGAAAAGACGGGAAAGGAAGAATACCTGAACCTTTTGAAGGACAGGGTGGACGAGCTGATCGACCTGGGGCTTCCGAAGGTGTGGACGGTGAACGCCTGCGCAATGGGACACTGCCTGATCACGCTTTATGAGGCGACGGGAGAGCAGCGCTACTGGGATATCCTGATGAGCAAGGTGGACTATATCCGCAACGAGGCGCTCCGCTTCGGCGACCACGTGCTGCAGCATACGGTATCCGCCAACAACGATTTCCCGGAGCAGGCCTGGGCGGATACTCTGTTCATGGCGGCCTTCGTCCTGCTGCGCGTGGGCGTGAAGCTGAAGGATGAGGACATGATCAACGATGCGCTGAACCAGTGGTACTGGCACATCAAATATCTGCAGAATCCCGGAAGCGGTCTGTATTATCACGGCTACAACAACATCACGAAGGATCATATGTCCGGCATCTACTGGGGAAGAGCCAACGCCTGGGCCGCTTATACCATGTCTCAGGTGGGAGGAAGGCTTCCGGAGTGCTACCTGTATCCCAAGTACATGGATGTGGCGGGATCCCTGAACGAGCAGCTTTCCGCGCTTAAGGTGCTGCAGACGGAGAACGGCCTGTGGAGAACGGTTCTGAATGATCCGGAGTCCTACGAAGAGATCTCCGCTTCCGCAGGGATCGCGGCCGCCATGCTGGAGAGAGGCAATCCGCTGCATTCCAAATATATCAATAAAGCGATTAACGGACTGCTTGCCAACGTCAGCGAGGACGGTAAGGTGATGAATGTTTCCGGCGGAACCGCCGTGATGAAGGATATCGAGGGCTACCGCAACATCAGCAGAGACTGGATCCAGGGCTGGGGACAGGGACTCGCGCTGGCGTTCTTCTCCAAGCTTCTGGTGGCTGATCAGATCGAGAAGGACGGTGCGCTGTAAATGAGCGGAATATGCTTTCGATTCGGCACCGGCCTGGCGGGGCAGCCGGAGCGGTTTTTGGATGCGAAAATGGGACAGATTGTCAGCAGTACGCAGACCGTCCCTGAAATGCAGACCATTACCCATACGCGGACTGTTTCCGAAATGCAGATCGTCCCCGTAAGGGAGGCCGTCCCGTATACAGAGGAACGGGGCTGGGGCTTTGTGACGGAAGAGGCCCGGAGGGAGCAGGAGCTTCTGCGCCTTCCGGAGCTGAACTCCGGCTTTGAGCCGGTCTGGTGGTATCAGGACGAGGATATCACGCAGGTGGAAATGAGAGAGGAAGGCTGCCTGATCGCGGACTGCACCGGAAGGGAATGGGACAGAGCAGGGCGGCGGATCCCCCTTCTTTTCAAAGCGGACAGGAAAGCGGAGGGAAACTACCGGATCCGGATTGAGCTGACCGGCTGTGCGGAAAGCGGGGAGGAGGCCCTTCTCTTCCTGGGGAGGAGGCACCTTGCCTGGAAGGGTACTCTGAAATGCGGACAGCGGCAGACGGTGGAAGGGATCGTGAACGTCTGCGCCATCGTGCCCAGAGGAAAAACGGAGGGCTATCCGGATACTGCCGTAGATATCGCCCTTGTGGGAAGGGGCGCGGCGCTTCTGGAGGTCCGGATAGAGCCGGTTTCCTGTCCCACGATCTATATCGGAGGGGATTCCACGGTGACGGATCAGAGCGCGGATTATCCGTATGCGCCGGGCGTAAGCTACAGCGGCTGGGGGCAGATGCTCTCCGCTTACCTGGATGAGAGGATCGCGGTATCCAATCACGCCCATTCCGGCCTGACCACGGAAAGCTTCCGGGAGGAGGGGCATTACTCGATCCTGTATGAGAGACTGAAGCCGGGCGATTACGTGCTGCTTCAGTTCGCGCACAACGATCAGAAGCTGGATCACCTGAAGGCGGAGGAGGGCTACCGGGAAAACCTGGACCGCTACATTTCCGAGATTCGAAAAAAGGGCGCGTACCCCATTCTGGTAACGCCCATCGCAAGGAATACCTGGAAAGGGCTGGACGGAAGCTACAACGACCTGCTCGCGGAATACGCGGAGGCGGTGAAACGGCTTGGATCAGAACGGAAGGTGCCGGTCATTGATCTGCATGCGGCGTCGAAGGCCTTTGTGCTGGTAAAGGGGCTGGAAGGAGCGAAGCAGTGGTTTTTCCCCAATGATTTTACCCACAGCAATGATTACGGCGCCTACCAGGCGGCCGGATGGGTGGCTCAGGGACTGGCCGGATTCGTAGGAAAAACAGGGCTGGACGGAGAGGCGGAGGTGTTCGAGGAGAGCAGCGAAGCAGCCTATACCGGACTGGCGGCCTTTGTGCAAAAGGGCGGCTTTGGATACTGGGAGCCGGGAAATGACTGCAGGCTGCCGCAGCCTCCGGAGGAAATGAAGGGAAAGGCCGAACCGGCGGCAGAGGTGCTTTTTGCGGACCTGGAACGCCCTGACGAGAATCTGAAACGGGCGGAGGCGCTTCCCATGATGATCCAGGCGCTGAAATTTTTCCCGACAAATGTTTATAACGATATGTTTGAGGATGTGATCGGCCACGAGTGGTATGCCGGCGCGGTGGAATGCGCCTGGCAGAACGGGCTGATCCCGCCGGAAATGACGGCGGAGAGGAAATTCCTGCCGGAAAAGGAAATTACGATGGCGGAGTTTCTTGCCATGCTGATGAACGGCTTCCGCGGAAGGATGCACACACAGGAAAAGGATATTTCCACCCGGGAGCAGGTGCCGGATTTCGCCGGAAAGGCCGTGCGGGAAAGCGCGGCTCTGGGGCTGATCGATGAAAGCACAACCCTGAACGGCCCTGTGAAGCGGGGCGCAGCCGCGGAGCTGATCCGCAGGCTGGCGCTTTGAGAAAGGAAGCCGGAGACAGAGAAATAAAACCGTATGCGCGTTTTTGGGGCGCGGCCGGAGCCAAAGCGCTCCGGTATGGAGGAAAAAAATGAGCGAGAAGACAGGCGAAGAAAAGAAAAAGGGCTGCTTTACTCTGCCGGGAGAGGCCGGTTATGAGAAGCTGACTCTGGAAATGGCAGAAAAATGGGGAGCGGACGTGATCCGTGACAGCGACGGAACCGTTCTCTCCGATGAGATCCTGGATGCGGGCTATGGGATTTATTCCACCATCTGCATCATCCGGGATCATAACGAATGGGCGAAGAAGAATCAGGATAAGCTGCAGCAGTGCTTCCTGATGACGGCGCCCTGTACTGCGGCGGAAGGGCCGCTTTCCATCCGGCTGATGGACGGCTTTTTTGAGGAGCAGTTCCGCGTGAACGACAGCGAGGCGGCAAAAGCCTACTGGCAGGTGTATGACCGTACCACGGATACGCCTCTGGATGCGAAAGACTGGAGCTATGACGCGGAAAGCGGAAGCGTTTCCATTGCTTCTCCGACGCCCTTCCACAGCTATACGGTCAGCTTCATGGCTTACCGGATCTGGGAAGAGATCTCCATGTACAATCACACCACTAACAACTGGGATAAGGAGCATCTGATGCAGATCGATCCCATGTATCCGGAAACCAGGGAATACCTCCTTGGCTGGATGAAGAACTGGTGCGAGACCCATCCTGCCACCACGGTGGTGCGTTTCACCTCCATGTTCTACAATTTTGTCTGGATCTGGGGAAGCGACGAGAACTGCCGCAACCTGTTTACGGACTGGGGTTCCTATGACTTCACCGTGAGCGAGCGGGCGCTTGCGGAGTTTGAAAAGAAATACGGCTACTGCATGACGGCGGAGGATTTTATCAATCAGGGCAAGCTGCACGTGACCCACATGCCGGGCAATAAGCGGAAGGCGGACTGGATGGAATTCATCAACGATTTCGTCATCTCCTTCGGAAAGCAGCTCGTTGACATGGTTCATGCCTACGGGAAGAAGGCGTATGTGTTCTATGACGACAGCTGGGTGGGGATCGAGCCCTACAACGGACGGTTCCAGGAATTCGGCTTTGACGGCCTGATCAAGTGCGTGTTCTCCGGCTACGAGGCAAGGCTGTGCGCCGGGGTGAAGGTGGATACCCATGAGCTGCGCCTGCATCCTTACCTGTTTCCGGTCGGCCTTGGCGGAGCGCCCACCTTCATGGAGGGCGGAGATCCCACTCTTGAAGCGAAGAAATACTGGAACAGCGTGCGCCGCGCGCTGCTGCGCGAGCCCGTTCAGCGGATCGGTCTGGGCGGATACCTGCATCTGGTGCAGGATTTCCCGGATTTCTGCGACTACATTGAGCAGGTGGCGGATGAGTTCCGCACCATCCTGGGCTTCCACGGAGAGGGAGCGCCCTACAGTATCCGCGCGAAGGTGGCGGTTCTGCATTACTGGGGAAAGCTGCGCTCCTGGACCCTGTCCGGACATTTCCATGAAACCTACATGAACGACCTGATCCACATCAACGAGGCTCTGTCCGGACTTCCGGTGGACGTGCGCTTCATCAGCTTTGAGGATGTGAAGAACGGCGCGCTTGCCGATGTGGACGTGGTGATCAACGCCGGCTTCGCGGGAAGCGCCTGGAGCGGCGGAGACGTCTGGAAGGACGCCAGGATCGTGGAGAAGCTCACCCGCTTCGTTTATGAGGGCGGCACCTTCATCGGCGTGAACGAACCCTCCGCCGTGGAAGGCTATGACAGCTTCTTCCGTATGGCGAATGTACTCGGCGTGGACGAGGACACGGGAGCGAAGCTCTGCCACGGAAAATGGTCCTTTGAGGTACAGCGGGATGAAAAGCTGATGCCGGAGGGAAGCTTCGTGAAAAAGACGGGCGACTATCGCAAGGGCATCCCCTGCCTGACGGACGGAAAGGCAAGGGTTCTTGCCGCGGACGGAAACGTTCCCACCTTTACGGTGAACCGCTTCGGAAAGGGCTATGGCGTTTACCTTGCCTCCTTTGAAAAGACCATCGAAAACACCAGGCTGCTTCTGAACCTGATCCGCATGGCAGGCGGGGAGCTGGAGGATGAGCTGTATCTGACCGATAATATCTATACGGAATGCGCCTACTATCCGGGAAGCGGACAGCTTGTCGTGATCAACAACAGCGATCAGCCGCAGACCACCGGCGTGCAGACGAAGAACGGCAGAGTGGAGATCTCCCTTGAGCCGTATGCCACCAAAATGCTTGCGGTGGAAGGCTGAAAGGAAAACAGGAGAATGTCCTTCTTTTTTCAGAATGGAGGAAAAATATGCAGGTAGGAATTCGGTTACATGATACGAAGGTACAGCCGCTTCCGCAGCGGCTGGCAGAAACGAGAGCGCAGGGCTTTACCTGCGCGCACGTGGCCCTGGGAAAGGTGATCGAGGATTTTCCCATCACCAACGGGACGCTCACGCCGGGCTTTGCCATGTATTTGAGAAAGCTGTTTGCGGCAAACGATCTGGACGTTGCGGTGCTCGGCTGTTACCTGAACCTGGCGGATCCCAACCGGGCGCAGCTGGAAAAAACGATCGAAACCTATAGGGCGCAGATCCGCTTTGCCTCCATGCTGGGAGCCGGCGTGGTGGGAACGGAGACGGGAACGCCCAACGAGCAGTATGCGCCCGATCCTGCCAGCCGGACGGAGGAAGCGCTGACCACCTTTACCAGAAATCTGGATCGGGTGGTGGAGTACGCGGAGCACATGGGCGTGATCGTGGCCATCGAGCCGGTGATCCGCCATATCGTCTACGACGTGCACCGGGCGAGAAAGGTGTTGGACGACATTCAGTCCCCCAATCTTCAGATCATCCTAGATCCGGTCAATCTGCTGGACAAAACGAACATTGACCGTTATCATGACGTGATCAAGGAGGCGATCGACGTTCTGGGAGAGGACGTGGCCGTGATGCATCTGAAGGACTTTGCCATTACAAACGGCGAGGTGGAGGAGCTTGCGGTCGGACAGGGACAGATGGAGTATGACGAGCTGGTCCGTTTTATGAAATACGACAAGCCCTACATCCACGCCACCCTGGAGAACACGGTTCCGGAAAACGCGGTCGCGGCAAGGGAATACATCCAGAAGCTGTGGAACGAAGCATAAAAGGACGGGGACAATAAACAGTCGAGGCCTTCTTTCGTTGAGGCATTCATGAGCAGAGGCATAAAAAAGCGGCCCGCAGGCACCGCCGGCATGAAAACCGGTGACGGCGCCTGCGGGCCGTTTTAGTTTTGGGGAGCGCCGCAGAAAGTGCTGGAAAAGGCGTTACCTGAGGAGCGCATTGTCATAGGAGCGCAGCGGAGGGCATGATCAGAAAACGGCATCAGAGAGCCGCCGCGTCCTTCCTTCCCATGGCGATTTTTGACAGGTCGCCCGGCCTTTTCAGATACCTGTGATACACCGCCAGGTAAGCGGTTGTGGAGACCAGGAAGCTGACGCCGTCCGCCACCGGCTCCGCAAAGAAGGCGCTTGCCGCGCCGAAGGCGAAGGGGATCAGACAGGTGGAGGCAAAATACAGCGACTTGCGGAAAAGGGACAAAGACAGCGAAAGCCTGGTCAGGCCAAGCGCGGTCAGGGAGTCCACGAAGGTATACTGGAAGCTTAAGGGAATGATCATCAGCGTGAACGCCCGGATGCCCCAGACGGAAAGCTCGATATATTCCGGATCGCCCGTAAAAATTCCCGCGAAGGCGGAGGGAAGGATGCGGGAGATCAGGAACATGACGGAGGTGAAGCCGATGCACAGCAGCAGCACGCAGAGGATGATCCTGCGGATGCGCGCCTGGTTTCCCGCGCCGTAATTGTAGCTGATCAGCGGCTGGGAGCCTCCCGTAATGCCGAGCATGGGGGAGGTGATCAGGAGCATATAGCTCTGGACGATGGTAGCGCAGGTGATCAGGGTGTCTCCGTAGCCCGGTCCGCCGTGGTACTGCAGGACCGCGTTCATGGCGATGATGATGACGCTGTCCGTGGCGAGGATGAGAAAGGGCGAGAAGCCAAGCGCGAAGATCCGGCCTGACAGCTTTCGTTCCGGCTTCTTCAAATGGAGCGGGATCTCCATTTTTTTGCTGCGAAGCACACAGAGCACGAAGATGCAGGAGGAAAGCTGTGCCAGAACAGTGGCGGCGGCGGCTCCGGCAATGTCCATATGAAACAGAAAAATGAACACCGGATCCAGGATGATATTGACGACAGCACCGATGAGGGTGGTCACCATTCCCAGCATGGGATGGCCCTGTGCGGTGATGAAATAGTTCATCCCCATGGAAAGCAGGGCAAAAAAGGTGCCGCAGGTATAGATGGTCAGATAGGTGTCCGCATAGGGAAAGGACGCGTCGCTCGCCCCGAACCAGCGCAGCAGAAGCCCCTTTGTCAGCAGAAAGAGGATGGTCAGGGCGGCGGAAAGGAGGATCAGCAGACTGAAGCAGTTCCCCAGAATGCGCTCCGCATCCTTTTTATCGTCCTGTCCCAGCCGCATGGAAAACAGGATGGAGCCTCCGATCCCGACCAGCGTGGCGAAGGAGGAAAGCAGCGTGATGATGGGAGCGCAGACTCCGGCTCCGGCCAGGGAAATGGCGCCGACCTCAGGGATGTTTCCCACGTAGATCCGGTCCACGATGCTGTAGAGCACGTTGACAAACTGAGCGAACATGAACGGGATGGAGACCCGCAGGACCAGGGAAGGGACGCTGTCCTTTCCGAAGTCATTGACGTGTGCTTTCTTTTGTACGGACATGAGCTTGCTCTCCTTAAAAAATCTTTTGCCGCGAAACGCCAGACTATCGTACTCCTGTATACGCAGAAAATCAACAGGTATTTTTCTTGTATTTCCAAAGGATATCCAGTACAATAGGAAAGTAACAGTGATTGTAAACCAAAAGGTAAAACAGGATAACAAACAGAATGAAAATTATAGAGGCATCCGGGGTTTCTTATGATTATGTAAGGCACGATGAGGAAGGGAACGAGACTGGCTCCACCCGGGCGGTGGACGGCGTGAGCCTGCAGGTGGAGCAGGGGGAGTTCATCGCCATCCTCGGTCATAACGGTTCCGGAAAAAGCACGCTGGCAAAGCATATCAACGCGCTCCTGTGTCCCACGGAGGGTACCGTCTGGGTGGACGGGATGGATACGAAAGAAGAAAAAAACGTCTGGGACATCCGTCAGACCGCGGGGATGGTATTCCAGAATCCGGACAACCAGATCATCGGTCAGGTGGTGGAGGAGGACGTGGGCTTTGGCCCGGAAAACATGGGCGTCCCGACGAAGGAGATATGGGAGCGGGTGGAGGAGAGTCTGAAGGCGGTCGGCATGTACGAATACCGCCGTTTTTCTCCCAACAAGCTGTCCGGCGGGCAGAAGCAGAGGGTTTCCATCGCCGGCGTGCTCGCCATGCATCCGAAATGCATCGTGCTGGACGAGCCAACGGCCATGCTGGACCCGAACGGACGAAAAGAGGTGATCCGGGCGGCGAGGGCCTTAAACCAGGTGGAAAACGTGACGGTCATCCTGATCACCCACTACATGGAGGAGGTCGTTCATGCGGACCGGGTCTTCGTGATGGACGAGGGAAAAGTGGTGCTTTCCGGCACGCCGCGTGAGGTTTTTTCCCGGGTGGAACGGCTGAAGGAGCTGAGGCTGGATGTGCCGCAGGTTACGCTGCTCGCATGGGAGCTTAAGAAAAAGGGCTTTTCGCTGCCGGACGGAATCCTCACCATCCAGGAGCTGAAGGAAGCCTTAAAGGAGGAGCGGAAAAGATGTCGATCAGACTGGAGCATGTAAGTCATGTTTACGGGGCGGATACGGAGCTTTCCGTAGCCGCGCTGAAGGATGTCTGCCTGACCATCGAGGACGGAGAATTCATCGGCCTCATCGGACATACCGGTTCGGGAAAATCCACACTGGTGCAGCATCTGAACGGCCTTCTGAGGGCGACGGAAGGCACGATATCCTATAATGGAAGCAATATTTATGAAAAGGGCTACGATATGAAGGAGCTGAGGAGCAGGGTCGGCCTTGTTTTTCAGTATCCGGAGCATCAGCTTTTTGAGATCGACGTGTTTACGGACGTCTGCTTCGGCCCGAAGAACCTGGGCCTTCCCAGGGAAGAGGTGGAGGAGCGGGCCAGAAGGGCGCTGAAGCTGGTGGGGATCGGAGAAGAATACTACGCCCAGTCCCCCTTTGATTTATCCGGCGGACAGAAAAGAAGGGTCGCCATCGCCGGCGTGCTCGCCATGAATCCGGAGGTGCTGATCCTGGACGAGCCTACGGCAGGGCTGGATCCCAGGGGCCGGGATGAGATTCTGGGAGAGATCGCACAGCTTCGGGAAAAGACGGGAATGACCGTTGTTCTGATCTCCCACAGCATGGAGGATGTGGCCAACTATGTGAGCCGCATCATCGTGATGAACCACGGAAGCGTCATGCTGGACGGAAAGCCGCGCGAGGTGTTCGGCCACGTGAAGGAGCTGGAGGCGGTGGGGCTTGCGGCGCCGCAGGTTACCTATATCATGCACACGCTGAAGGAGGAAGGGCTGGTGCCGGACGGGAATGCGACCACCCTTTCGGAGGCTGTGGACGCGATCTGTGAAGCATTCGGAAGAAAGAAACGCGGAGCCGGAAATACCGGGGCAGAAAAGGAAACGGACAGATGCTGAGAGACATTACCTTAGGACAATATTATCAGACGGAATCGGTGATACACAGGCTGGATCCCAGAGTGAAGCTGATCGCAACCATCGTGTTCATCATTTCCCTGTTTCTGGTGGACAGCTTTCCGGGCTATCTGATCGCCGGTCTTTTTCTGGCGCTTTCCATCCGGCTGTCCCGCGTGCCCTTTAAATTCATGGTAAAGGGCATGAAAGCGATCCTGTTCCTTCTTATTTTTACCGTGATATTCAACCTGTTTCTCACGCCGGGACAGCCCCTCATTTCCGTCTGGCGGCTGACCATCACCCGGGAGGGGCTGGCAACCGCGGTGAAAATGGCGATCCGCCTTTCCTTTCTGATCATCGGCTCCTCTGTGATGACGCTGACCACCACGCCGAACAACCTGACGGACGGCATGGAAAGCCTGATGAAGCCGCTTCGCCGTTTCCGCGTGCCGGTGCATGAGATCGCAATGATGATGTCCATCGCCCTGCGCTTTATCCCCATCCTTCTGGAGGAGACGGATAAGATCATGAAGGCGCAGATGGCGAGGGGAGCGGATTTTGACAGCGGGAACCTGATCCAGAAGGCCAAAAGCCTGGTGCCTCTTCTGGTGCCCCTGTTCATTTCGGCGTTCCGCCGGGCGAGCGACCTGGCCATGGCAATGGAGGCGCGCTGCTACCGGGGAGGCGCGGGAAGGACGAAGATGAAGCCGCTGATCTATAAGAGGCGGGATCATATCGCGTTTGCCGTGCTGTTTCTCTATCTTGTCATCGCGGTCGTGGCGGGACGGATCCTGTTTTAGCCTGCCGCAGCCTTTAATAAGGTTTTTTGAGAAAGGTTTTTTATGAGACGGATCATGCTGACGGTGGCCTACGACGGCACCCGCTACCACGGCTGGCAGAGACAGCCGGATAAAAACAGTATCGAGGATGTGCTGGATCAGTGCCTTTCGGACCTGACGAGGGAGCCGGTGCGGGTGATCGGCGCGAGCCGGACGGACGCCGGAGTCCATGCTTTGGGAAACGTGGCCGTTTTTGACACACAGGCCCGCATGGGGGCGGACAAGTTCTCCTACGCCCTGAACCAGCGCCTGCCGGAGGACATCCGCATCCGCGCCTCCAGGGAGGTTCCGGCGGATTTTCACCCCAGAAAGACGGAAAGCATAAAAACCTATGAATACCACATCCTGAATGAGGAATTTGCCAACCCGGTGGAGCGGCTGTACAGCTATTTCTGCTATGTCCCTCTGGACGAGGGACTGATGCAGCGGGCTGCGGATTTCCTGGTGGGCGAGCATGATTTTCAGAGCTTCTGCAGCGCGGGCGCGCAGGTGGAAAGCACGGTGCGCACCCTGTATTCCTGCACGGTGCGCCGGGAGGAGACGAAGCTGACCATCCGGATCCAGGGAAACGGCTTCCTTTATAATATGGTGCGCATCATCGCCGGAACCCTGATGGAAGCAGGGAAGGGGAAGTACCCGCCGGAGCATGTGCGCGACATTCTCCTTGCCGCTGATAGACGGGCCGCGGGCCCCACCGCACCGGCCAGAGGGCTGGTGCTGGTTTCCTACCGGTTCCCCGAGCTGGAGCGCGCGTTTATGAGCAAAGATGGCTGCGAAGCGGC
This sequence comes from Candidatus Eisenbergiella merdavium, assembly GCA_019119595.1. Lineage (GTDB taxonomy): Bacteria > Bacillota > Clostridia > Lachnospirales > Lachnospiraceae > Eisenbergiella > Eisenbergiella merdavium. Next base: position 39,861 of record DWWS01000017.1, read on the forward strand.
GGAGAGCGCCGGTATCAACGGACCGGAAAATCTTAAATTTTGATGAAAAAAATGATGAAAAAATGGTTGACACACGCGGAGGCGTGGCCTATAATAATTCAGTGCGACAATGCAGGGAAATGCCTTACCAAAGCCCCGGAAAGGCATTTTGACATAATCAGGCGGAGGCTCACTTCCCAGGGCTTTCGTAAAAGTAACAGTGTTCCAGAAACGTTCAATTCGATGGAGGTACGCAATGAAAACATTTATGGCTAATCCGGCTAAGATTGATAGAAAATGGTATGTTGTGGATGCGGAAGGCCAGACCCTCGGCCGTCTTGCGTCTGAGGTTGCCAAGGTGCTCAGGGGAAAGAATAAGCCCGAGTTCACCCCTCACGTGGATACCGGAGATTACGTGATCGTGATCAACGCCGAGAAGGTGAAGGTTACCGGCAAGAAGATGGATCAGAAGATCTATCATCATCATTCCGACTATGTAGGCGGCATGAAGGAGGTTACCCTGAAGGAGAAGATGGCGAAGAAGCCTGAGCAGGTGATTGAGCTTGCAGTAAAGGGCATGCTTCCGAAGGGACCCCTTGGAAGACAGATGTACACCAAGCTTCATGTATATGCGGGAAGCGAGCATAAGCATCAGGCCCAGAAGCCCGAAGTGCTGACATTTTAATCCAGGGATTCTAATAAGGAGGAAGCAGGAACCTGCGGTTCCTGCCGAAGAATGGCTGAAGCCATTCTTCCCCGCGTTGGATGCCGCCCACGGCGGCAATAAAAGGAGGAAATTAGAAAATGGCTAACGCAGCAAGATATTATGGAACCGGAAGAAGAAAAAAATCTATCGCAAGAGTTTATCTGACCCCCGGAAACGGAACCATTACCGTAAATAAGAGACCCATCGACGAGTATTTCGGACTTGAGACCCTGAAGGTGATCGTTCGTCAGCCTCTGGCTGCTACCGATACCGACGGCAAGTTCGATATCCTGGTAAACGTAAAGGGCGGCGGCTACACCGGACAGGCAGGAGCTATCAGACACGGCATCGCAAGAGCGCTACTCGAGGCTGATCCGGAGTTCAGAGCTACGCTGAAGAAGGCAGGCTATCTGACCCGCGACCCTCGTATGAAGGAAAGAAAGAAATACGGCCTCAAAGCGGCTCGTCGCGCTCCGCAGTTCAGCAAGCGATAATCGACTGCTCAGACTATATCAAAATGGTTCAAAAAGCCCGGAAAATCAAGGTTTTCCGGGCTTTTGCTATATCTAAACGGGCTGATATGGTTTGACCAAATTTGGCAAAACGAGAGCCGTTTTCACCCAATTTTTAGTGGTTAAATATAGGACAACCGGCAAAAATGGGGTCAAAAAACGGCCTTAGTGGTTAAAAAATAGGACAACCAGAGAGCAATTTCGGGGGTATTTTTGAGGGTGATTTTGGCACTCTCAGACACCGGATTTTTCTCTGGAGGGTTTGGCATAATCTGACCAAATCTGAACAATTAAATACGATTCTAATGCAGGCATTCAGTAACAAATAACTGGGTGCTTTTTTGTTTCAGAGATTCCGGCATTAGAAAGGGCCGTCACTTTATGATTTTGAAGTGGCGGCTTTTTCTATTTCCAGAAGCAACAGCGATAATTAGAAATGAGGTGAAGTCAATGAACACGCAAATCATCGCCATCGCCAACCAGAAAGGCGGCGTTGGCAAAACAACAACCTGTGCGAACTTGGGAATAGGTCTGGCACAGGCCGGAAAGAAAGTGCTTCTGATCGACGGGGACCCGCAAGGAAGCCTGACAATCAGCTTGGGAAATCCGCAACCGGACAAGCTGCCATTTACACTGTCGGATGCAATGGGCAAAATTCTGATGGATCAGCCTATACGCCCCGGAGAAGGTATTCTGCATCATGCAGAAGGCGTTGACCTGATGCCCGCCGACATTCAACTTTCCGGTATGGAAGTATCCTTGGTAAATGCTATGAGTCGTGAGACTATCTTGCGGCAATATCTGAACACACTGAAGGGGCAATACTCCCATATCCTCATCGACTGCCAGCCCTCCCTTGGTATGCTCACAGTCAATGCGCTGGCGGCTGCGAACAGGATCATCATTCCCGTTCAGGCAGAGTATCTGCCCGCTAAAGGGCTGGAACAGCTGCTCTCCACGGTAAACAAGGTAAAGAGGCAAATCAACCCCAAGCTCCAGATTGACGGTATCCTGCTGACGATGGTGGACAGCCGAACCAACTTTGCCAAAGAGATTTCCGCGCTCCTGCGGGAGACCTATGGCAGCAAGATCAAAGTATTCGGCACAGAGATCCCCCATTCTGTCCGGGCAAAGGAAATCAGTGCAGAGGGAAAAAGTATTTTCGCCCATGACCCTGGCGGCAAGGTGGCAGAGGGGTATCGAAATCTGACGAAGGAGGTGTTGAAACTTGAAAAGCAGCGCGAAAAAAATAGAGCTGGCCTCGGTAGATGATCTGTTCTCCACCGAAGAAGGTCGGCAGGATGCAAAGCTGGAAAAGATTCAGGAGATTCCGCTGTCTGAACTGCATCCCTTTAAGAACCACCCATTCAAAGTCAAGGATGACGAAGCCATGATGGAGACCGCTGACAGTATCAAGCAGTATGGCGTTCTGGTTCCGGCGATTGCTCGACCGGACCCGGAGGGCGGTTATGAGCTGGTAGCCGGACACAGACGGCACAGGGCCAGTGAGCTGGCAGAAAAGGAGACCATGCCGGTCATTGTTCGGGATTTGGATGATGATGCCGCCACGATCATTATGGTTGACAGCAACCTGCAACGAGAAAGCCTGCTTCCAAGTGAGAGGGCCTTTGCCTATAAAATGAAGTTGGAGGCTATAAAACATCAAGGAGAACGCTCAGATTTAACTTCTCGCCAAGTTGGCGAGAAGTCGCAGACATCAATTCAGCTGGTTGCAAATCAAGCAGGAGAAAGTCAAAGGCAGGTTCAGAGATTTATTCGCTTGACTGAGCTGATTCCCGAACTGCTGGACATGGTGGATGAAAAGAAAATTGCCTTAAATCCCGCCTATGAGCTGTCCTTTCTCAAAAAGGAGGAACAGGTAGACCTGTTGGACGCGATGGACAGCGAACAGGCTACCCCTTCTCTTTCTCAAGCCCAGCGGCTCAAGAAATACAGTCAGGAGGGGCATCTGACCCTCGATATGATGCGTGTCATCATGGGTGAGGAAAAGAAAAGCGATCTGGACCGAGTGACATTTACCTCTGACACCTTGCGGAAGTATTTCCCTAAAAGCTATACGCCCCAGCGGATGCAGGAAACCATCATCAAGTTGCTGGAGGCATGGCAGAAAAAGCGTCAGAGAGACCAGGAACGATGAAAGGAGCCGCCTATGAAAGATATTTCAGCAAGGGAGCTGAAAGGACATAACATTCTTGCCGTGGAACGCTTTGAGGACAGCACCCGATGGATGATTGAGTTTGTTGTTCTCCATCCGTGCAGTGCTTACGGGAGCAGAGGTGATGAAATGCGTCTGTTTCTTGCAGAGGACAGCTATCAGAACGCTCTCCAAGATCATCAGCTCCGGAAAATCAAAATCAAGCGGTATGCCCGTGTTGTTGAGGGACACATTCTCGACTTTAAGCCGGGAAAGAAATGCACAAGAAAATATAGAGAAAGTTGAACGCCACAATTCTTTGATTTAGGATTGCGGTTTTTTGTACCCAAAATTCGGAAGGAGTGAGGTCGATGGCCGTTTTTCGCATTGAACGGACCCGTGATTATACCGTGATGAGCAATCATCATTTACGAAATGCAAACCTGTCGTTAAAAGCCAAGGGACTGCTTTCCATGATGTTATCTTTGCCAGAGGACTGGAATTACACCACCCGTGGTCTTGCAAAGATCTGTAAGGAGGGCGTGGATGCCATAGGCGCTGCGTTGCGGGAATTGGAGGCTGCTGGTTACATTGTGCGGCACAAGCTGCGTGACCGGCAGGGACGCATCAGCGATATAGAGTATGTCATATACGAGCAGCCACAGCTTAGAAAACCGGATACGGATTCACCAGATACGGAAAACCCGGATATGGATAAACCGGATACGGAAAAGCCCGCAGAATTAAATATAGAGAAATCTAATACTCAAAAACAAAATATTTATGGATCAAGTACCGATTCCATTCCCTTCCGGGATTGCGCGGCAGATTGTCTGCCGGAACGGAAAGGAAGGGATGCGATGTCACTCACAGAGATAGAGAGTTATCGGGAATTGATTCAGGAGAATATCGGGTATGAATACCTGTGTCAGCAGTATGAAACTTATCGGGAGGATTTGGATGAGATTGTGGAGCTAATCGTGGAAACGGTCTGTGCAAAGCGAAAGACCACCCGTATTGCAGGAAGTGATTTTCCGCATGAAATCGTTCGTTCCAGGTTCTTGAAGCTGGATAACTCGCACATTGAGTTTGTCATGGACTGTTTACAGAAGAACACCACGGAAATTCGCAACATGAAGCAGTATCTTCTGACCGTTCTGTTCAATGCACCGACCACGATAAGCAATCATTACACCTCACAAGTAAATCACGATCTGTATGGCGGCTGGTAAATGGTCGCTTTTTTATTGCCCGGAACTGCCGGGAGAAAGGAGCAAGCATGATGTCTGAGGGAAAGACCATAGGGCAGCTGATGGAAGAAATGCGGGCAAAGGCAGGAGCGCAGAATTATCACGGTCATGGATATATGGACCTCCAGCGTTTTGCGGAGGACACCCGGCACATGATTATTTTTGATGTGCTGACGAACGATTCCCCTGTTGGCTGGAAAGGCGAACGAACCCGCCTGTTCCTGTCGGATACCGGTTATGAAAAAGCACTGGATAGTCAGGAAAAGGGACAGATTAAGATTTTGAGCCACGCAAAGGTACGTCAGGGCAATCTGCACTATGACCGTTCTGACCAGTTACGCTAAGGAGGGCGGTATGAAGCGTTATCTTCTGCGGCGGCTGGTGGTTCCGCCTTAGCAAAAAAAGAGATTCCCTGCAAACTTCGTGGAAAGGAGGCGAGAAAATGCAGGAAGAAGTGGAAAACAGAACTTTGACGCTGGTTGTCAGTGGAACAAAGTTTACCGGCAGAATGTTTAAGGCTGCCATAAGCAAGTACATGGCACATCGCAAGGAAAAGAAGCTGGAAAAACAGAGAAGCCGTGATGCGCCGGTTGTTCCGCATGGGAAACAGACTGTGAAGCAGCTTGTCGGGCAGAATCAGGGAATATCCAATATTGAGATCACAGACCCCTCTATCAAGGCGTTTGAGAAAATTGCCCGGAAATATGGTGTGGATTATGCGGTGAAAAAGGACCGCAGCAGTTCTCCGCCAAAGTACCTGATTTTTTTCAAAGGCCGTGATGCAGATGCTCTGACAGCAGCTTTTACAGAGTACACCAACAAAAAGGTCAAAAAGGCAACGAAAACAGAGCGCCCGTCCGTACTGGCAAAACTTAACCAGTTCAAAGAGATGGTTAAAAATGCTGTGGTGGATCGCACCAAGCGAAAGGAGCTGGAACGATGAAAAAGACATTGGACATCAAAAAGCTCATTTTGCTGAATATGCCGTATATCCTGCTGGGGCTGTTTGCTACCAATTTTGGAGAGGCATGGCGAATGGCACAAGGGGCGGATGCTTCAGAAAAGTTTCTTTCGCTGGTTGCGGTTCTGCCTGGGGCGCTGCAAAGTTTCTGGCCCAGCCTTCACCCGTTGGATCTGCTGGTGGGGCTGTGTTGCGGTGCTGGTCTGCGTCTGGCGGTGTACCTCAAAAGTAAAAACGCCAAGAAATATCGACATGGTTTGGAATATGGTTCGGCCCGCTGGAGTGCATAATTTTAAGTGTAAAGGACACCTACATGGACGCACAGGAGGTTATGCACATGACTGATTATAGCAAAATTACAGCCCTTTACTCCCGCCTTTCCGTAGGCGACGAGGACAGGGACGGCGGCGAAAGCAACTCCATACAGAACCAGAAGAAGTTTTTGGAAAGCTACGCCAGACAGCTAAAATTGACGAATATCCGGCACTACATTGACGACGATGAAAGCGGCAGATTTTTCGACCGCTCCGCCTACTCCCGCATGATAGAGGACGTAGAAAACGGTAAAATCGGCGTGTGTATTATGAAAGACATGACCCGCTGGGGGCGCGACTATCTCCAAGTCGGCAACGCTATGGAGATATTCAGACGGAACAATGTGCGCTTTATCGCGGTCAACAACGGGATAGAC
>DWWS01000018.1 GCA_019119595.1 Candidatus Eisenbergiella merdavium
TCAGCTTTCTTACCTCTGGACACTTTGTCCCGAACAGCGGGCGGGGCCTCCTCACGGGCCGCCTTGTCAACCTTAGACGGGCGGCCTGTGCGGGGCTCCGCCGCTTTCGACTTTTTCTCCACAGTCGGCCCGGCCTGCTCCTTCGGCGGACGGCCCCGGCGCTTCGGCGGCTTATCCGCCTCCGGCGCTTTCTTTTCCAGAGTGGGAGTAGAAGCCTCCTTACCGCCCTTATCAGCGGCCTGGATGTCCGAGAGGTTGATCACCTTGCTGGACGGTGCGGGAGTGTCCTCACCCATACCAGGGATAACAGACTGCTCTGGCTTGATGGGCCCCTCCGTTTTTTCCGGCATGGCGGGCTCCACATGAGCGGGGGCCGTCTGATCTCCACCAGGGACAGCGGGCCCCTCGGTGTGCTTCGGCGCAGGCGGATCGCCCGGCCCGGACGGGGCCGGAGCTTCCGGGGCTTTCTTTTCCTCCGGGCTCACGTTTACTTTTTCATCTGCCATTGGCTAACCTCCTTTTTCGTGAGATGAAAAAAGGCCAGACCTCCCGGCCCGGCCAGCTAAAAAAATTCCCCCTTTCGTTTTAGTATAAAGTCAGCACCACTCCTTTCCAAAACCGGGCCATGAAAAAACGCCGCCTTTTCCTCGAAAAAAGCGACGTTTTAGTGTAGGTTGGCTCGGTTTTTGTTGTGATTTATGATTATGCCTTTGTAAAGAAACCTAATGAAAACTGGAAAACAAAACAGTCATTAAAATTCATACCTTAAAATTTAGTCTGCATTTGGAGTTTATATAAACAATCATATCTCCTACTCTACAATCCAGAATTTCACAAAGGGTTCCTATTGTATGCGTTGATATATCTGGTTTGCACACATCATGGATAACTGTCCGGCTGAAACCTTATATTTTTTATCAACTGATACTACGAAACTCCACTTTTTTCAAAGTTTCCCCAAACGGTGCATTGGATATCATACAAATTTCTCCTTTCCTTTGCATAATACCCATAAACATGGCATATCAGTATTAGCCATATTAGGCTAATACTGATTATTCAAAACAGCATCCTTACGTTAATATTTTTTCCTTTTACTTTTTATGTTGATTTTCCTTGGCCGCGAAGGCAGCTCCAGCAAACTTCTGCACTGAACCAAAACCTCCACCAACAGTATACCCTTCGGGCAGCGTTATGACAATTGGGGTTGCCTGAGCATTTCCTTCTTTTATAGCAACTATCCTTGAATCATCTATCCTGCATATTATATATCTGTTCCAATCAGCATCTTTCAACTTGATTATTTTTAATCTCAAATAACTTCCAGTTCATCTCTACCCGGTAATTTCGGAAAGGAGGCATGAGGCTCTGTCTGATACCAGAACCCCACTGACGCAATATCATCCTGCAGAGGAAGATAGCGGTTCTCTGACCTCCAGCCTAATGCCTGGATGGTAACACGCAAATCTGTATCAAAACGAATCGGATCTGTCAAATGCCAACGGTACATTCCAAATCTCTGCTGACTCCTGTACAATCCATCCGGCTTAATTACCTGATGCAGACCGCTGTATGGGGTCGAAAAGACGCCGTATTCCCCTTTGGGGAATTCAAAATTCCAAGCTCCCCCAATATAGTCTTCTGTTCCCGTTCCACAGATCGTCGGGTATTCGCCATCCCCATCCATATAAAATTTAATTTCTCCTTCCCCCCACCAATTATTGCTGTGGACCCCCCATGCCAGATAAGTTCCCACGTAATGGCCTTTTCCCCGGACTCTGTCCAGAATCACATGATCCTCCATATATTTTAACGGATTATTTCTGTGAAACTGCGCATGGAAGTATCCTGCATTTTCTAAAACCGCCTTCTGTTCATAGGTAATCTGATAGTATAGCACACTGGTATGCTCCGATCTGTTTTCCACCGTAATAAGCGCGTTTTTACGGAAAGGCATTTCCCAATAGCTGTTCATTCCACCTGAAGGATTGACACATACCGCCAGAGAAGAAAGATTAGCTTTCTCACACCATCCCTCACAGAAAAAGTCTCCTACAGGGACTTCTACGGAAGGATTTTCCTCATCATCCCAATAGAAACGCAAGATCAAATCTCTCCAGTCCTGATTGGGGCAAGTCAGCCAGATATGCTTGATTTCTCCCGGCCCTTTCAGTTTTGCAAGAGTTACACCTGTTTTCGCCGGTATACTGATGGACGGTGAAATCTTCCATCCCTTCCCCAGTTCTCTCGCACATTCCGCTCCTGTTCCGGTTTCGGCCCGGCCGCCCATTCCTTTTTCCCCCGTAAAATTTTCCGGGCTTACAGATCTCGTCTTAGCGTCTGATAATTCTGCAAGACCACTCACTCCCCGTATAACCGTATAATTTAAATTCATTTTTCCTCCCATTCTGAATTTCTGCCAACCGGGGTAAAGCCATTCGGCTTTACCCCAATATGGAAATCCAACAAAGAAATCCTTCAAAGCTTATTATCAAGCATCTCCCAAAGCCAAAACTCTAATTTCTGATAAGCCGGAACTCTTAACCCCTTCTTTCAGAGTGAATATCAATTCTATACTTTTTACTTTCTTATTATCAAAGCCAAGGATCAGCGGAGAGACCTCATCATCATTAAACTGATATTCCTTCGAATATAGTCTTCCATCGAAACACAGCCTGACAGTTCTGAAATCTTTCATCCTGTCTGCTCCCGGGTATATAGCTACCCCATGAATTGGAATACTGTTCTCCGCCTCTAATACTACCTTTAAATACCCATTCTCATCTTTCTCCAATGCAATTTCACCATCTTTCTGCTTCTTATAGATGGTGACAAATCCATCCGTCAAACGCGCATCCTCCGCACTAAATAATCCTGTCACATCAGCCAGCCCGTTCCGCGAGGGGACCGGCTGCAGCCCACTGGTCGGGCCATTTATAAACAGCTTGCCATCCTCTGTAAAGCCTGCCCGGTCGATATTGACCTTCCGATCTCCACTTGGATTCAGCGGATCAGTATGAGAATGATAAACAGCCCATAGCTGCGTTCCGTCTGGAGATACTGTAAAACTATGGTGTCCCGGTCCAGACACATCCTTACGAAGTCCTGAGGTCAGAATCGGATTCTCCGAAGCTTTTACATATGGTCCCAGAGGCATATCAGAGACGGCATATCCAATTGAGTAGGACGGGCTCGCAAAGCAGTTAGCAGAATACGTCAGATAATATTTATTTTGATGGATAATAACCTCTGGTCCCTCGTTCCACCAAGTATTTCCGGAAGCCTTTTCCCATTGCTGCTCGGGACTGATCAGCTTTACAGCCTCCCCCTTTACCGAGAGCAGATCATCACTCAGACGAATGCCGTAAATCTCACTTTTCCAGATACCACCCTCCATGTTTTCAGAGCAATCCCGCGAGTAAAATAAATATTTGCTCCCATCCTCATCAAATAACACATTTGCATCAATGACTGCATACCCCGGATCCCAGAAAGGCGCATTTTTCGTATCCTCAAACATTCCATCAGGACTGTCGGATACCGCCAGCCCTATACGGAGGCTTTTCCCCCGATTTTTAGCGGTATAAAACATATAATATTTTCCTTCATAAAAATAAACCTCGGGAGCCCAAAAGCAGTCTACGCACCAGGAATCTGTCTGTCTTACATAACACAATTTCCGATCCGTCCAATGTACCAAATCCTCAGACTTCCAGCAATAAAATCCGTTCGGCGCGGAAGTGCAGTACATGTAATAAACGCCGTTTTCTGCCTTCAGCACAAAAGGATCCCCAATTCCGCTTATTCCAAGGTCATTGCGAAAAACAGCTTCCTCCGGCAAATCAATAAATTCAAACTCCGTGTCCTCTAATGTTGATTTTTCTTTTAATTTCAAACTATTTACCTCCAAAAGCACAAAAAACATGATTATCAGTGTCACTGTAATAAGCGCAATATATTTGCGTTTTTTCATATTTCCTCCGTTTCATTCTTTTATAAAAGCATTCCGGATTAAGAGCATGCAAAAAGTCCAAGTAAGAAAAAGCATTATCCACAACCAAAAATAAATGTATATATTGCAGAATCCAGAATGTCGTTTTCAAAGATATCAAACTAAAGGTTAAAAATCTATGTGCATTTTTTCTAAATTAGTTTGATTATTAATGTATATGCTGCACATATTTCTTTTTTTCAGTATTTTATATACTCTATTTCATTCTAATTTTTTGCATTTTGTTCAAACCGTTTTGTTTCATCTTGTGTATTTTGTCTAATTGAAATTATGTTTTTACGGCACTATCATAATACACGTAAGAAAAAGCACAACCGAAGGAGGTAAACATGAAAGGAAAATTTGTCAGCACTTTTTTAGTTCTTACCATGGCAGCGTCCATGCTATCAGCATGCGGAAACGCTTCCAGTAATGCTTCTACCCCCCCCGCAGCTTCTGAGGCTGAAACCGTTCAGGAATCTGTTTCGGAATCTGATTCCGTACCTTCATCCGATGCAGAGGATCTGACCTCTCTACGGGGCAATACATCTCCAACCAGCGAAGAAACGGAACTGGTAAATACCACTTTAAACGATACCTATCTTGGTGATGTCTTTGACACAACAATTCCAAATGATTACTCGGCTTATCCCTTCAAGGAAGAGGTCACTCTGGATATCTGGATGCCCAGTAATTCTATTCTGGCCAGTGTATGTTCTGACCTGAATGATCAGAGAGTTTTTAATCAGGTTGAGGAACTGACTGGCATCAATCTAAATTTCATTGTACCGACTTTAGGTGAAGAGTCCACCGATTTTAATTTAATGATTGCAAGCGGGGAGCTTCCTGACATTATCGTTGATGCCAACCGCTATACAGGAGGCATCGCGGCCGGTTTAAATGAAGGCGCTTATCTTGACCTTACGGATATCGTCGATGAATATATGCCAAATTATTCTGCGTGGCGCAATTCTGACGAGGAAAGAAGGAAGACTTCCATGACAGATGAAGGGCTGCTCGGAGCTGTGTATGGTGAAGCGCCCTATAATGAATGGTGTTGGTTCGGGCTTCTTATCAAACAAGAGGCTTTGGATAAAACAGGACTTCCTGTACCTGAAACCGTTGATGAATTACATGATTTTTTAGTTGCCTGCAAGGAAGCAGGTTATTCCCAGCCTTTGAACTATGGCTCCACTTATGGTCAGATTTTTACCGGAGCAATCAATGGAGCTTTTGGCGTATGGGATTGGATGTATTTGGATGATGAAGGAAAAGCCGCGTGGGGGCCTGCCGCAGAAGGAGCGAAAGACTATCTTGAAACAATGCAGAACTGGTATGCAGAGGGTCTGATTAACACCGACTGGGCAACGGCCGATTTTAATCAAAGGATGGCTGAGGCTGTATCTGACGACTGTGCTGTTATTATGGACTCTCCCGATACCATGTGGGGATATTGGAAGGAAGATAACGGGATTGATTTTGTAGCCGCCCTGAACCCAGTTCTGAACAAAGGGGATGTTTCCCGCCAGACCTATCATAACTTCAAACAGAGTGGTTCTACTGCCGCAATTACAACACAGTGTGAAAATGTTGAAGCCGCCTGCGCCTTTCTGGATTTTGCATATACCAAAAAGGGATGGGAAATTTACAACTACGGCTCCTACGGAGATGTACATCTGATTGATGAAAACGGTCTGCCCTACTATCACAGTGAAAGTCTGATGTATAACGATCCGGATAATCAGCCGGTAAGTAATTTAATCTGGAAATATCGGATCCATGATTTTGCAGACATCCGGGATGAACACAATTCTAATCCGCTGATCGTGGCAGAAGGCAGCTACTCCGGCGATATCCGGGAATACTGGACTGAATCCATGGATTCTTCTGTAACAATGCCTCCCGTTACCTTTACTCCTGAGGAGGCTGCAAGAGAGGGCGAGCTTGGGACAGTTTTATCCACCATGAGAAATGAATATTTTTCCAAGATTATAATGGGACAGCTTCCAGTGGATGCCTATGACGAATTTCTTGAACAGGCAAAGGCGCAGGGAGCAGATGAGCTCGTTTCCCTCTATCAAACGGCTCTCGACCGCTACAATGCAAGATAATTGGACTGTTATGCTATAGACCGCATCCTTAATATTCACTATTTATGAATCTGAACCGGTACACAATCGTTTCTTGTACCATTGTGTACCGGTTCCTGTACCATTTAAGATTGGAGATTATGATGAAAGCTGTTCAAAAAAACAATAATATTTTACAGCCTCTTAATTTCAGAATGCGTCTGAAAAAGGATCTGAAAAAAAACGCATTTGCTTATCTTTTAATTCTTCCGGTCCTGCTCTGGTATTTTGTTTTTTGCTATGCCCCGATGTGGGGAATTCTCATTGCATTCAAGGATTATAAGCCTCTTCTCGGATTTTCCAAAAGCGCATGGGTAGGATTTAAGCATTTTAAAGACTTCCTTACAGGGCCATATTTTTTCCGCCTTGTCCGCAATACCTTCCTTCTAAATATCTGGGGGCTGGCTTTTGGCTTTACCGCTCCTATTCTACTGGCTTTACTATTAAATGAGGTAAAGTCAATGCGCTTCAAACGAATTGTTCAAACGATTACATACATGCCTCATTTTATTTCTCTTGTGGTTATCTGTGGGCTGATTCATATTTTTACTCAGTCAAACGGGGTGTTAACGCAGCTTGCAAATTTTATCACCGGCACAGAACATGCGTCGCTTCTTGGTTATGCCGGCCTTTTCAGACCGATATACACTTTTTCAGGTATATGGCAGAATATCGGATGGGATTCTATTATTTATCTTTCAGCCATGAGTTCCATTGATCCCGGATTATATGAGGCCGCAGAAATCGACGGCGCCGGAAGGTTTAAAAAAATGTGGCATGTGACCTTGCCGCAGATCCGGCCGACCATTATCATCCTGTTTATTTTTGCGGTCGGCGGTCTTATGGCCTCCGGACACGAAAAAATTATTTTATTATATAATCCCCTTACCTATGAAACAGCCGATGTAATTGCGACTTATGTATACCGGCGTGGTTTGCAGGAAGCAAGCTACAGCTTTGCCACAGCAGTAGGGCTGTTCAGCTCAGTTATTAATTTCCTGCTTCTGTGGCTGACGAATAAGATTTCTAAAAAATATTCAGAAATTAGCATATTTTAAGGAGAAGCCAATATGAATAAAAAAGCTCAGATAGGAAAATGGGCTCCTGCAAATGTGATATTCAATTGTTTCAATTATATAGTATTGACCGTTCTTACCCTGCTTTGTCTCTATCCGATACTACACGTTATTTTTGCTTCTTTAAGCAATCCCACAGAACTAATCGCTCACCAGGGACTTCTTTTTAAGCCTCTCGGTTTTACGCTGAGCGGATATAAACTGGTTTTTCAGGACGACAGCATCCTGCTCGGTTTTAAAAATACCATTCTCTACGTGGGCCTGGGCACTGTTCTCAATATGATTATGACCATTATGGGCGCTTATACGCTGTCCCGCCGGGATTTAATGCTGAAAAACGCCATTATGGTTATCATCACAATAACCATGTTTTTTGGCGGCGGATTAATTCCATGGTTTCTCTTCATGAGGCAGCTTGGTCTGTATGATAATCTGTGGGCTATGATTCTGCCAACTGCGCTTAATACATGGAATATGATTATAATGCGTACAGGCTTCCAGGCTCTTCCTTATGAATTGGAGGAAGCCGCAGTTATTGACGGCGCTTCTCAGGGGAATATCCTTTTAAACGTTATACTCCCTCTTTCCAAACCTGTTCTCGCTGTTATTTTTTTATACTATCTTGTAGGAAACTGGAACTCCTGGTTTAATGCCATGGTTCTGTTGGAGGATCGCGATAAATACCCTCTGCAGCTTCTGTTAAAGGAAATTCTGGTCATGAATGATTCCTCCATGTCTTCTGTCGGAAGCGCGGGCGGCGTTTCCATAAACAGCGTACAGGGCGCTACTGCCTACCGAGAGCTGGTAAAATACTGCATTACAGTAATTGTCACTCTCCCTATATTATGTGTATATCCTTTCCTTCAAAAATATTTTGTAAAGGGTGTTTTTGTAGGCTCCATCAAGGGTTAGATAAAAGATTTAGAAACTCCAACCTCAAAGGCCCGCAAATTTACTTTATGTCATTTTCATGAAAGAGCTATATGGCCTGAATCCTGCTCAGGCTGAGTAACTATCAACCGGCGGCTTCGTTAGTTTGGACTGGTGGCTCATGCCACACCGGAATATTCGCCATTATTAACTTGGAAGCTTAATAAAATAATGTAGTCTACCCTTTCATTTGGATGATCTGACAGCCCTCCGGCTCCCGAAATCTTTTAGCATCTTTGCATTGTTCATGCTGCGGAAAAAAGGATTTCTGAAACTTCCATTGATCATTTTTCACACTCCGGAAAATATGCTGATATTCTTCCAGGAAAAAATATCCGAATCCTGATCTTCCAGCCGGCAGACATGTCCTGTAAGAAATAAATCTTCGTACAAAAAGGTCCTGTGAAAAAAATTCCGTCTTTTTCACAGGACCTCTTTTATCTAATCTTACTTCCTGCCGTAAAATTCCCGGCGCTCTCATTTTATTTTAAAACAGCTTCACCTTATCCTTTGCCTTAGGCAGCACCACCTGATCCAGATGCCAGATGTCGTCCACATACTCCTGAATGGTTCTGTCGGAGCTGAACTTGCCGCTTCCGGCCACGTTCAGGATCGCGCTTCTCGCCCAGGCCTTCTCATCGCGGTAGAAGGCTTCGATCCGCTTCTGGGCCTCCGCGTAGGGCTTGAAGTCCTTCAGGATGAAATACATATCCGCCCTGGAGGTGCTCTGGGTGTTCAGCAGGGAGTTGTACAGCGGGCGGAACAGCTCCGTATCGTAGGGAGCGAAGGTTCCGTTGATGAGCTGCATCAGCACTCTGCGGATATCCGGATCGTTGTTGAAAATCTCCATCGGATTGTAGCCGCCGTAATTCTCATACTGGATGACCTCATCCGAGGACAGGCCGAAGATCACGGCGTTCTCCGCGCCGACCTCCTCCACGATCTCCACGTTGGCTCCGTCCATGGTTCCAAGGGTGATCGCGCCGTTTAACATAAACTTCATGTTTCCGGTTCCGGAGGCCTCCTTGCTGGCCGTGGAAATCTGCTCGGACACATCCGCGGCAGCGAAGATCCACTCCGCGTTGGACACCTTGTAATCCTCGATGAACACCACCTTGATCCTGCCGCCGATGGCCGGGTCATTGTTCACCACGTCCGCCACCGCGTTGATCAGCTTGATGGTCAGCTTGGCGTTCACATAGCCTGCCGCCGCCTTCGCGCCGAAGATGAAGGTTCTGGGATAGAAATCGGTCTCCGGATGATCCTTCAGCACGTTGTACAGGTGCATGATGTGCAGGATGTTCAGAAGCTGTCTCTTATACTCGTGCAGACGCTTCACCTGCACGTCGAAAATGGAGCGGGGATCCACCTGGATGCCGTTGTGCTCCAGGATATATTTGGCAAGGCGCACCTTGTTCTGGTACTTGATGTTCATGAACTCGCGCTGCGCCTTTTCGTCGTCCGCATAGATCTTCAGGCCGCTGATTTTGGAAAGATCCGTGATCCAGTCGTTGCCAACATGATTGCTGACCCAGGAGGCAAGCAGGGGATTTCCGTGAAGCAGGAACCTTCTCTGGGTGATGCCGTTGGTCTTATTGTTGAACTTCTCGGGCATCATCTCGTAAAAGTCCTTCAGCTCCTGGTTCTTCAGGATCTCCGTGTGAAGCCTTGCCACTCCGTTTACGGAATAGCCCGCCACGATGGCGAGGTGGGCCATCTTCACCTGGCCGTCATAGATGATCGCCATCTTCGCGATCTTCTGATGGTTGCCGGGATAGCGTCTCGCCACCTGCTCCAGGAATCTGCGGTTGATCTCTTCCACAATCTGGTAGATTCTGGGAAGCAGTCTGGAGAAAAGCTCGATGGGCCATTTTTCCAGCGCCTCGGCCATGATGGTATGGTTGGTATAGGCACAGGTCTTGGTGGTCACCTCCCAGGCTTCTTCCCAGGTCAGATAATAGTCGTCCATCAGGATGCGCATCAGCTCCGCGATCGCCACGGTAGGATGGGTGTCGTTGAGCTGGAAGGTCACCTTCTCATGGAACTTCCGGATATCGTCATGCTTACGCATATATTTGGCGACCGCAGCCTGTACGGATGCCGAAATGAAGAAATACTGCTGCTTTAAGCGCAGCTCCTTGCCTGCGTAATGGTTGTCGTTGGGGTAAAGCACCTCGACGATATTTCTCGCCAAGTTCTCCTGCTCCACCGCCTTCTGGTAATCGCCCTTATCGAAGGAATCCAGCTTGAAGCATTCCACTGCCTCCGCGTCCCAGATGCGCAGCGTATTCACGATCCCGTTTCCATAGCCCACGATCGGCATGTCGTAGGGAATGGCCTTCACGGACTGATAGCCCTCCTGCCGGAAGCAGTTGCGGCCGTTTTCATCCACATAAACGTTCACATAGCCGCCGAATTTTACTTCCTTGGCATACTCCGGACGGCGCAGCTCAAAGGGATTTCCGTCCGCAAGCCAGTTGTCCGGCACCTCCACCTGGTAGCCATCGCGGATCTGCTGCTTGAACATACCGTAGCGGTAACGGATGCCGCAGCCGTAGGCCGCATAGCCCAGCGTAGCCAGGGAATCCAGGAAGCAGGCGGCAAGCCGTCCCAGACCGCCGTTTCCAAGAGCGGCGTCGGGCTCCTGATCCTCTATCGCGTTGATATCCACGCCAAGCTCCTCCAGAGCCTCCGCGACCTCGTCGTAGGCCTGCAGGTTGATCAGATCATTTCCGAGCGCGCGTCCCATCAGGAACTCCATGGACAGATAATACACCGTCTTGGGATCCTTTTTCTCATACTCCTTCTGGGTCGCCATCCAGTTATCGACGATCACATCCTTGACAGAATAGGCGACCGCCTGGAAGATCTGCTGCTCCGTCGCTTCCTCAAGGGTTTTGCGGTAAAGCGTCTTGATATTGTAAAGAACGCTTCTCTTGAAAAGCTCCTTGTCAAAATTCTGAACTGCCGGTTTCTTAAGCATGGATTTCCTCCTCGTTCCGTTTTTTTCGTATTCTCTTTTAAAATGTAATGGATGCACGGGTTATCACCCTTCTGATTTCACGCATATCGGATATAGTTTACAACAGTTTATCAAATATGGAAACACCTTTTTTGAAAAAACCTTTCTTTTTACAATAAAAATGCCGCACAGCCCTGATTTCTTTCCGAAAACGGGAAGAAATTCAGGCTGTACGGCGTATTTTTATCGGTTCTCTTCAGCTTCCGGTCATTTTCAGCCCCAAGCGTTTTCAGTCCCCGGACGTCTTCAGCCTCCGGCTGTTATTCCGCCTTTTCCACGCTGATGGTCACCTTTTCACCGTTCACATTCCATTCCTTCGCGGTTCCAAACGTCTCTCCCGCCGTGATGGAATCCGCAAGAACCTTTCCGGCGATGGCGTCCTGGTTTTCCCGGGCCACCTGCGCGATCCTGTCGTTTCCACAGAAGGAAACGCGGATGTGATCCATTACCTCAAAGCCCGCTTCCTTTCTCATGGTCTGGATCTTGCTGATGATCTCGTTCACATTTCCTTCCTCGATCAGCTCCTCGGAAAGGTTGGAATCCAGCACCACCGTCAATTTGGCATCCGCCTCGGACACGTAGCCCGGCTTCTGGGTCATTTCGATCAGAAGGTCTTCCTTCGTCAGGCTGACCTGCACGTCGTTCACCTCAAAGGTGAGCGCGCCCGTTTCGTTCAGCTCGTCCATGGCCGCGTTTCCGTCCAGGGAAGCCAGCGTCTTCTGGATGCCGCCGAGCTGCTTGCCGTATTTCGGTCCCACAGTGCGAAGCTGGGGCTTGAAGGTATAGGTGGTAAAGTCTCTCACGTCGTCGGTGAACACCGCTTTTTTCACGTTCAGCTCGTCCTCGATGATCTCCCGGTAGAAATCGCCAAGGGCATGCTCTGCCTTCACGAACATGGTTCCGATGGGCTGGCGGTTCTTGATGTTGGCGGTATTCCGGCAGGCCCGTCCCATGACGACGATATCCAGAACCTCCTCCATGTCCTCCTCCAGCTTCTTATCCACAAACCTTTCGTCCGCCGACGGATAGTCGCACAGATGCACGCTCTCCGGAGCGTCTGCATCCAGTCCTTTAACCAGATTCAGATAGATTTCCTCCGCCATGAAGGGGATCATGGGTGCGGAAAGCTTGGCAACCGTCACCAGCGCGGTGTACAGGGTCATGTAGGCGTTGATCTTATCCTGCTCCATGCCCTTTGCCCAGAAGCGCTCGCGGCTTCTTCTCACATACCAGTTGCTGCACTCGTCCACAAAATCCTGCAGGGTTCTCGCCGCCTCCGGGATCTGATAGTTGTCCAGCCTGGTGTCCACCTCGGTGATCAGGGTATTTAAACGGCTTAACAGCCACCTGTCCATCACGGAGAGTCTGTCGTATTCCAGCTTATATTTTGTGGCGTCAAAATCGTCAATGTTCGCATACAGGACGAAGAAGGCATAGGTGTTCCACAGGGTTCCCATGAACTTTCTCTGTCCCTCGATCACGGCCTTGCCGTGGAAGCGGCTGGGCAGCCAGGGCGCGCTGCTGGAATAGAAGTACCAGCGGATGGCGTCCGCGCCGTATTCCTCCAGAGCGTCGAAGGGATCGATGGCGTTGCCCTTGGATTTGCTCATCTTCTGGCCGTTCTCATCCTGCACCAGCCCCAGCACGATCACGTTTTCAAAACAGGCCGCGTCAAACAGCAGGGTGGATTCCGCCAGCAGGGAATAAAACCAGCCTCTGGTCTGGTCCACCGCCTCGGAAATGAACTGGGCGGGGAACTGCTTTTCAAAGGTTTCCTTATTTTCAAAAGGATAATGATGCTGGGCGAAGGGCATCGCGCCGGAGTCAAACCAGCAGTCGATCACCTCGGGCACACGCTTCATCGGCTTTCCGCATTTCGGACAGGGGATGGTGATGGCGTCGATATACGGCCGGTGCAGCTCCACGGTCTTCGCCTCCGGATTGCCGCTCAAGTCCTCCAGCTCCTGTCTGCTTCCCACGGAAAGCATCTCGCCGCACTCGCACTGCCAGATGTTCAAAGGCGTGCCCCAGTAGCGGTTTCTGGAAAGGCCCCAGTCCTGCACGTTTTCCAGCCAGTCTCCGAAGCGGCCCTTTCCGATGGACTCCGGGATCCAGTTGATGGTATTGTTGTTTGCGATCAGATGCTCCTTCACGCCGGTCATGCGGATGAACCAGGATTCTCTCGCATAGTAGATCAGGGGCGTATCGCAGCGCCAGCAGAAGGGATAGCTGTGCTCAAATTTGGGCGCGGAAAACAGCAGGTTTTTCTCCGCCAGAGCCTTCAGCACCTCAGGGTCCGCATCCTTGACGAACATGCCCGCCCAGGGCGTTTCCTTCGTCATCTCTCCCTTTGCGTCCACAAGCTGAACAAAGGGAAGATCATATTTGCGGCCCACGTTCGCGTCGTCCTCACCGAAGGCGGGAGCGATGTGAACCACGCCCGTACCGTCGGTCAGCGTCACATAGGTGTCGCAGACCACATAAAATGCCGGTTTATGCTGCTTCTCGCAGGTCTCCACCGCGCAGTCAAACAGCGGCACATATTCCTTGTGCTCCAGCTCCTTACCCTGATACCTTTCCAGCACCTCGTAGGCGGGCGTTCCCGCCTCTTTGTCGGCAAGGCTTCCCAGCACCGTATCCAGAAGGGCCTCCGCCATATAATAGGTAAAGCCGTCCGCCGCCTTCACCTTCGCATAGGTTTCCTCCGGATGCACGCACAGCGCCACGTTGGAGGGCAGCGTCCAGGGCGTGGTGGTCCATGCCAGGATATAGGCGTCCTCATCCTTCACCTTAAAACGGGCGATGGCGGAGCGCTCCTTCACATCCTTATAGCCCTGCGCAACCTCGTGGGAGGACAGGGGAGTTCCGCAGCGGGGGCAGTAGGGCACGATCTTGAAGCCCTTATAAAGCAGACCCTTGTCCCAGATCTTTTTTAACGCCCACCACTCGGATTCGATATAGTCGTCATGATAGGTCACGTAAGGGTCGTCCATGTCGGCCCAGAAGCCCACCTTCTTGGAGAAATCCTCCCACATGCCCTTGTATTTCCACACGCTCTCCTTACATTTCTCGATGAAGGGCGCGATGCCGTATTCCTCGATCTGCTCCTTACCGTCCAGACCGAGCGCCTTCTCCACCTCCAGCTCCACCGGAAGTCCGTGGGTATCCCAGCCTGCCTTTCTGGGCACCATATATCCCTTCATGGTGCGGTATCTGGGGATCATGTCCTTGATGGCCCGGGTCTCCACATGGCCGATATGGGGCTTTCCGTTGGCGGTCGGCGGCCCGTCATAGAAGGTATACGTGGGGCAGCCCTCACGGATCTTCATGCTCTTTTCAAAGATCCTGTTTTCTTCCCAGAATTTCTCGATTTCCTTTTCCCGGCCCACAAAATTCAGGTCGGCGTTTACTTTTTCGTAAAGCGGCATCTTCTTCCTTCCTTTCTTCGATGATCGATGTCTGCTGCTCATACAAGCCGATTAACGACGCTTTCGTCAAAAAAAGCCCCGTCCCTGTAAAAGGACGAGGCTGTGCCCGCTGTACCACCCGTTACATCATACGTCCGCCGCTGCCGGACAGAACCCCTTTGAAAAAAGCGCTTCTCATCCCGCGCATCCGCGGATTATATGGCTTCCCGTAACGGAGGAATTCCGGCTCCGCCTACTCGGGTCGCCCCTTTCAGCCCGCAGCTCCGAAGTGATCTTCCCCATTCCCTACTCGCACCGGCCTTCCACCCGCGCCGGCTCGCTGTGACCTTTCCGAAATGGCTACTGTCTTCTTCCTGGCTTTTTTCTGTATCTGCGGGTATTATAAAGCCCGAAAAGCCGCATTGTCAAGGGATTGCGCGAAAAAATCCCTTATGATAAGATAAAGTGATTACAGTTCACTCGTCCACCAGAATCAGGCAGATGTCGTGCTTGCACGAACAGATGACTGATTCTGAGTGGACGAAGGGCACTTGTCCTATCGTGCCGCGCCCGTTTATGAGCAGGAAACCGCTGAAGGCGGTTTCCCATAGCTGCGAAGCAGCGGAGAGCGCGAAAGCGCGGCTTTGCGAATGGCGCTGGTGAACTGTCTACCTGCTTTTTACAGGGCCGAATCAAAGTACAAACGAGGCGGAGGGACAGAATAATTATGGAAGCGATCAGACATTACGGCAAAACCGTATTATATAACATCGGCCAGTATCTGCGCTGGCTGTTTCTCGGAGCCGTCACCGGCCTTGTGGTCGGGCTCGTTGCTGCGGCCTTTTCTCATTGTCTGACGTTGGCGACAGCCTTCCGTACCTCCCATCGCTTTCTCTTTCTCCTGCTGCCCGCGGGAGGACTTGTCATCGTCTTTCTGTATAAGACATTTCATTATGAAAACAATCACGGGACGGATTCCGTCATCGAAAGCATCCACACGAAGGTGGCGATCCCGCTGAAAATGGCCTTTCTGATCTTCGTTTCCACCGTCATCACCATCCTGTTCGGCGGCTCGGTAGGCCGGGAAAGCGCGGCGCTTCAGATGGGAGCCTCTCTTGGGGCCTCTGTGGGGAATCTGTTCCGCCTCAGTGAAAAGGATAAAAAGATCATCCTGATGAGCGGCATGGCGGCGGCCTTCTCCGCCCTGTTCGGCACGCCGATGACCGCCTCCTTTTTTGCCATGGAGGTCTCCAGCGTGGGCATCATGTACTATGCCGCCCTGGTTCCCTGCATCTGCGCGGCCCTGATCGCCAGGCAGACGGCTCTGTTTCTCGGTGTGCAGACGGACGTGTTCCGCGCGCCCAATTCCCTGCCGCTTTCCCTGTCCTCCGGCCTGAGAGTGATTCTTCTCGCCGCCTGCTGCGCGGCCGTGAGCATCCTTTTCTGCCTCATGCTGCAGCTTGTACACATGCTCCTGGCGCGCTTTTTCAAAAATCTCTATCTGCGCGTCGCAGCAGGAGGCCTCATCATCATCCTGCTCACCCTCCTTGTCAGGAGCCAGGATTATCTGGGAACCGGCATGGACATCATCGAGCGCGCTCTTGCAGGGGAGGCCCTTCCCTGGGCCTTCGCGCTGAAGATCCTGTTCACCGCCGTGACCATCGGCGCAGGCTATAAGGGCGGGGAGATCGTTCCCTCCCTTTTCATCGGCGCCACCTTCGGCTGCTTCCTCGCGCCCTTCATCGGACTGCCCGCCTCTCTCGGCGCCGCCGTGGGCATGGTCGCCCTTTTCTGCGGCGTCACCAACTGCCCGGTGGCCTCCCTGCTCATCTCCTTTGAGCTGTTCGGCTTCTCCGACGCCTATTATTTCCTCATCGCCATTGCGACGAGCTACATGCTCTCCGGCTATTTCAGCCTCTACCACACCCAGCGGATCACCTACTCCAAGTTTGAAAACCGCTTCGTGGACAGGCCGACCAGCAGCTGGTTTTCCTGAATGAAGCCGGAAAAGTGGCGAGCCTGGTTACTGTTTTCCGCGATTTCGGTGCATTACTTTCCCATAAACAAATAACCGGAAAATACAAAAATGGGATTGCAAAGCATCTGTATTTTTGCCATAATAAGATAACAAGTAACCCTTTCTTTCCATTCTGTACCGTTCGGAACAACGCCGCTGTCCGGTTCTCCCGGTCAAACGTCTGAATCAGGGCATCTCTGATTTCATATACGAAAAACTGTCTTCTGTATTTTTGCACCATGAAAATGATAAAAAATGCATATAATATTTTTAACCAGGGAGCCGTTGGGGCGTTATGTCAGCCGCCGGACGCTAAGCGAAAGGGGGCTGGTACTATGGTTACATATCCTGATTTGATTCAGTTTGTAATTATGATTTGCGCCGTTGTAACTCTTGCAGTCTACATTGCACGCAAAAAGTAGCGCCCTCGTCCTGGCCAGATGAAGCGCTACTTTTTGTAAACCCAATCTGCCGGCGGTCAGATATTCGCTGACCAACGGCTCTCTTGTTAAGAATATTATATGTCTGAGTCCATGTTTTGTCAAAGATAAATCCTCCTATTTTCCCGTAAAATGCTTGCGCTCCGTTCATTTTTTGCGTATGATATGGATAATCCAATCACAGAAAGGGGAAGGGACTTATGCAGGCACGCAATCTCACCCTCATGACCGATCTGTATGAGCTGACGATGATGCAGGGCTATTTCCGGAATATGGACCGGAACGAAACGGTTATTTTCGACGCGTTTTACCGCAATAACCCCATGGAATCCGGTTACGCTATCTGCGCCGGGCTCCAGCAGGTCATCGAATATATCGAGGATCTGCATTTCGGAGAAGAGGAGCTTGGCTATCTGAGAAGCCTTGGCATCTTCGACGAGGATTTTCTGGACTATCTGAAAACCTTCCGTTTTTCCGGGAGCATCTACGCCATTCCGGAGGGAAGCGTCATGTTTCCCCGCGAGCCCATGATCAAGGTGATCGCGCCCATCATGGAAGCACAGCTCATCGAAACAGCCATCTTAAACATAGTCAACCACCAGAGCCTGATCGCCACCAAGACCTCCCGGGTCTGCTATGCGGCGAAGGGCGACGGCGTCATGGAGTTTGGTCTGCGCCGGGCGCAGGGGCCGGACGCCGGGATTTACGGGGCAAGAGCGGCCATGATCGGCGGCTGCATCGGCACCAGCAACGTTCTGGCCGGCCAGATGTTCGACGTTCCCGTGAAGGGGACGCACGCCCACAGCTGGATCATGAGCTTTCCTGACGAATATACCGCTTTTAAGACCTATGCGGACATGTACCCTTCTGCCTGCATCCTGCTGGTGGATACCTATGATACCTTAAAATCCGGCGTACCCAACGCCATCCGGGTCTTTACCGAAATGCGAAAGGCCGGCATTCCGCTGACCTTCTACGGCATCCGCCTGGACAGCGGCGATCTGGCCTACCTTTCCAAAAAGGCCAGAAAAATGCTGGATGAGGCAGGATTTCCTGATGCGGTCATTTCTGCCTCCAACGACCTTGATGAATATCTCATCGACAGCCTGAAGGCCCAGGGCTGCCGGGTAACCTCCTGGGGCGTGGGCACCCACATGATCACCTCCAAAAACTGGCCCTCTTTCGGCGGCGTGTACAAGCTTGCCGCCATCATGGACGAAAACGGGGTGTTCATTCCCAAGATCAAGCTTTCGGAAAACAGTGAAAAGATCACCAATCCCGGGAACAAAGTCATCCACCGGATCTACGAAAAGGAAACCGGAAAGCTCAAAGCCGATCTGATCGCCCTTGCGGACGAGGTCTTCCGGGAAGACGAACCGCTCCTTCTGTTCGACCCGCTGGAGCCATGGAAAAAGACCCTCCTTCCCGCCGGAAGCTATACGCTGCGTGAGCTGATGATTCCCGTTTTCCTGGATGGAAAATGCGTGTATGAATCTCCCAATGTGATGGAGATCCGGGATTATTGCCAGAAGGAGCTTGACACCCTGTGGGATGAGACCAGGCGTCTCGTAAACCCCCATCAGGTTTATGTGGATCTTTCCCAGAAGCTGTACGACACCAGGCTGAGGCTTCTGGATCAGATGGGGCAGGTCTGAACGGCAGTCCAGGCCGTAATGTGGTTCAAACCGTACTGCAGTCCGGACCGTATTGCTGTCCGGACTGTATCGTAGTCCGAAGCATAATGCGGTTCAAACCGTAAATATCCCGCTCTGTCATGCTCAGCCATAGATACCGCTTATTTTATTTCTGAATGGATTCAGAATTTTAATCTGAAGCAGGTCTCCGTTTCCACGGCCTGCCCAATAGGAGGAGCCTTATGCTGAAAATCATTACCGATTCCGCTTCCGATCTGCCCGAAGAAATCGTAAACCGTTACAGGCTGCACGTCATCCCCACACCCGTGGTCATCGACGACGTGGACTATCTGGACGGAAAGACCATTAAAACAAAGGAATTTTATCAGATCCTAGACGACACCTCCAGGAATGTGCGCACCTATCACATCAATCCAGCCATGTTCGAGGATGCCTTCCGCCCCTATGCCGAGAGGGGAGACAGCGTGATCTACCTGTGCTTCTCCACCGGGATCGCAGGCACCTTCAACGCGGCGAACATCGCCCGCACCAACATCCTGGAGGACCATCCTGATTTCGACCTGACCATCTTCGATACCCGCTGCGCCTCCGCCGGTTTCGGCCTTCTGGTGAGAAAGCTTCTGATCATGCAGGAGCACGGCGCTTCCAAAGAGCTGCTGCTGGAGGCCGCCGAATTCTACCGCGCCCACATCCATCATGTTTTCACGGTGAACACGCTAGCCTATCTGATCAAGGGCGGAAGGCTTTCCAAGTTTAAGGGCAATATCGCGGAAGCCCTGGATATGAAGCCCATTCTGATCATTGACGGAAACGGCTCCCTGCAGGTATTAAAAACCGTACGCGGCCGCAAAAAATCCATCAAAACCCTGGTGGACTACGCGGAGGAAAAAGGCGTGGAGCTGGATAAACAGCTTCTTTCCCTCTGCCATGGAGAGGACGACGAAGCCATCCGTCAGCTCACCGAAATGGTTCAGGAAAGGCTTCATCCCGCGGATATCATGATCTCCGTCGTCGGCTGCGCCATCGGCGCGCATACGGGACGCGGCATCGCCGCCGTCTGCTTCCTGGATGCTTCAGAAGAGAAGTATCAGGCGTATCTGAGCTAATATGGCAGGCGTATCTCTCTCCGCCGGCACCGCCTTTGCCACCGCTGTTGTTCCCACTGCTATTGTTCCCGACTATGTTGTTGCCACCGCTGTTGTTCCTGCCGTCAGCGCCCTGCTGACGGCGCTCTGGGGAACCATCTACTTTCTGAACCGGAACCGAAAGAAAAAATGGCCTCTGTTTTTCAAGGTGTTTGCTACCTGCATGCCTTTGGGATAGGCTTTTTTCTATTGTCTTATGGACGGCTTCCGCAGTCCCCTGCGGATGGGAATTACCATCGGCGCCCTTTTCTGCGCGGCCGCCGATGTGCTGCTGGAGCTTCATTTCCTATCCGGCATGGCGGTTTTCGCCCTGGGGCACATCTGCTTTCTGGCCGTCCTGCTCCGGCTGTCTGCTCTGTCCTTGCACCATGTGCTTTTCTTTCTTCTGCTGTCCGGAGCAGGGCTCCTGTTTCATGGAAAGCAGCTCTTCCGGACGGGAAGGCCCGCCTTTCCCGCAATCCTGTATGGTCTTCTTCTGTCGTCCATGACGGCAGCCGCTCTGGCCGCGTTTCCGGCCTCTCCCATGGCCGCGGCAGGGGCCCTGCTTTTCTTTCTCTCTGACAACATGATCTGCCTGCGCCTGTATCGCCCCGTCCGCTCCGGCGCTTTTTCCGCCTGCATCCTCCTGTTCTACTATACGGCCGTCTGGCTTCTGTGCAGCTCCGCCCGATTCCTCTGAAGCGCTCTGTCACTCCTCAAGCCACTCGATCCTTTTACAGCCGTGAAAGGCCGCGAACCGCTTCATACAGCGTTCCAGTGCGGTCTGCAGTGCCTTTGTGCGGCGGATTCCGTCCTCGTACCAGACATGCTTCACAACAAGGCAGGACGTTTCTGCCGCCTTTTCTATGGACTTTTCCGCCGCCCTCCGCCCGCTTCCTTTTCCTTCCTCCTTCACCACCGCCTCCACCCGTCCGGCGAAGCTGTCCCCATAAAGAAGGGGCAGGACGTAAAAGCCGAATTTCCTTTTTGCCTGCGGCGTATAGATTTCCCAGGTATAATCGAAGCCGAACAGCTCCCGGATCAGCCTGCGGTCCCACAGCAGGCAGTCCAGCGGCGCGATCAGCTCGCAGCGCCTGGTAACCGGTATCTCCCCCTCCTGCGCCTCCTTCAGAAGAGGCAGGTCCTCCGTCAGACAGTACAGAATCTCTCGCATGCCCTCCACCCTGACTTCGGCAATCTTTTCTTCCTCCAGAAGCCGCGAAAAGGCATCCCTTCTCTGCTCCGCCTTCAGCCCCCAGATGTTCAACCAGGCGTCGGAGGGCCGGTTCCACAAAAGTCCCACCGCCCCGATCCGGCGCAGAATGCGCCAGCGCAGATGGGCCGCGTCATCCGGGAGCGGATCGGGAGCTGCCAGAAGCTCTGCGGGCAGATATTTCTCCGCCAGATCGTAAAACTTCCTCGTTCCCTTCTTATGATGAATCACCAGCTCCCCGGTGGAATAGAGCTGCTCCAGAGCCGCGCGCGCCGCTCCCGACTTCCCTCCCCAGTTTCCGCTCCAGTGGATATGGGAATGCCAGTACAGCTCACCCGCCAGAGGCAGGTCGTCGGAGCTTGCAGGCCCGTGCTCCCGCAGCCAGGAAAGAGTCTGCTCCTCCAGCTCCCTCAGCCCCTCAAACTTCAGCCCGCCCTCTCTCGCCGCCCTGCGGTAGCGCTCAAAACAGGGCCAGTCCTCCACCGGCCAGATGGAAAGATTCTTGTCCGGATAATCCACCAGGCTTCGATCTTCATATAAAAGCTCATAAAGCATTCCTTTTGTAAAGCCCTTCACTCGGGACTGCAGCACCAGCTCCGCATTTTTGCCGCAGACATCCACCGGGTCAAACTGGATACAGCCCGCCTGTCTTATGTATGAAAGCGCCCCCTGCTTCCCCTCAAAACGCGGGCTTCCCAGAAGCCCCTGCTTTCGCAGAAGAAACTGCCTTGCCTGTCGGTTTGTAAGCGTTATCATCCCGTATCCCCTTTCCTTCCCACCCTGATCAAAAATATATTTCCGTCATTTCATTCCCGCCCTGCTTTTTATGTTTTTCTATTTTACCATATCGAACGTATGTTTGTAAATCATTTTATGGACTTTTTTCAGAAGCTTTTTCACTCAACCCTTTTTTCAGAAACATCGGAAAAAGCATCTCCCTGGCAGGCAGAAACAGCGCAGATCCGGATTCGACCGCGCTGTTTCACAGGCTTCGTAAATTTGCTGCCTGTTATTTTACTGCTCCATCTGCCGTCCCAGGAATCCCGCCGCGGACAGCACCAGCTTCTGTTCCACCTCGCCCATTTTGGCCTTGGGATCGTTGTTCAGAAGCACCGCCGCGCCGATCACATCTCCCTCGCAGATGATGGGACTGATGGCTTCGTTGACGTACTCCGCATCCGCGCCCGCCTCTCCCTCTGCGGCGACGGGAATGAAATTCTTATCTCCCTTTGAGGCCAGTATGCTCTCCCTTCTTTCGATTGCCTCCTCCAGCTGGCTGCTGATGCTTTTTCCAAGAAATCCCTTGCAGCCGCCCGCCGCGGCGATGAACTGATCCCGGTCGGCGATCAGCATCATCTGTCCGGCAACCTGAGCCAGACTCTCCGCGTACTGCCTGGCAAAGGTGCTCATTTCTCCGATGGGCGAATATTTTTTCAGAATGATCTCGCCCTCCCTGTCGGTAAAAATTTCCAGCGGATCGCTCTCCCGGATGCGCAGGGTTCTCCTGATTTCCTTCGGGATGACGATCCGGCCCAGATCATCTATCCTCCTGACAATTCCTGTTGCTTTCATATAAATAATTCCTCCATCTACTGTACTTTCCAAGTCTGGAAATAGTATCTGTAAATGGAGGAATTTTATACCTGCATCCTTCGGAAAGGGAGGTGAGATAAACCCGCTTTCCCGCAGCATCCTGCTAAAGTATTCCCCAATCCTTCATCATGGCATGATTTTAAATCATCCAGACAGGGACAATATAGTTCTCAGCGTTGATGGCTGAAAGTTCCGGACGCATACAAAGAATTGCCCCTTTGCCACGAGGGACAGAACCTTTATCCAGGATCGAGAATGTCCCTAACAGCTCACTGCCGGGATTCACAGACCTTTTGATTTCCAACGGATGTAACTGTCCATCGCTTTCAATAACCATATCAATTTCCTGGCTGTTTTTATCCCGGTAATACCAGAAAAGGCAATCCTGCGCATCATTGTGATAGCTTTTCAGGATTTCAGAAACCACATAGTTCTCCAAAATGGCTCCGTTGATCGCCCCGTTTTGAAGGATTTCCGGCGAGCTGTAACGGGTCAGGTAGGCCACTAAGCCGGTATCAAAGAAATACAGCTTAGGCGTCTTCACTGTTCTCTTTAACAAATTATTGGAATAGGGACGAAGGTAAAAAATAATGTCCGATTTTTCCAACACCTGCAGCCAGCGTTTTGCCGTATCGTCTGAGACACCCACATCCTGCGCGATATCATGGACATTGAGCATCTGCCCGGCGCGGCAGGCCGCCGCACGGATAAAATCCTGGAATAAAAGCTTATCCGTTAAGGCCACAAGCTCACTGACATCCCGTTCAATATAGGTTTGCAGATAACTGGAATAGAAGACATTCCGATCCGTAAATTTCCCACTGATGTAACCGGGAAGCGAGCCTTTCCAAATTCGCTCGTATATTCCATCTATATTGACAGCTGTACCGGTGCTTTTCCTTTCCTTCAATTCCTTCAGATCTACGGTGAACGGCCTGTTTTCCCCTGAGCCATAGATTTCATGCTGCGATAAACCGGGCATGTGAAGAATTGCCGTCCTGCCGGCCAAAGATTCCCGGGCCAGTTCCATCATCCGAAACGCCTGTGAACCTGTCAGCCAGAAGGAACCCGGAGCCGCGCCCTGGTCGATGGCAATTTTAATATACGAAAACAGTTCCGGCGCATACTGAACCTCATCGATAAATAGAGGAAGATCGTGCATCTGGAGGAAAAGGGCCGGATCGTGTCTGGCAAGCTTTCTGTCTTCCAGATCATCCAGCGTTACATAATTTCTGTCCTTCGACATCAGCCGCTGCAGCACTGTTGTTTTCCCAACCTGCCTTGGTCCGGTGATCAGAATACAGGGATATTCTTTAGAAAGCTCAGCAATTTTCTTTTCTATATCCCGCTTTATATAATCCATGCTCAAACCTCCTTCAGTACAAAATACGATACAATCTTATTTTGGCCCAAAGAGCGTAATGTGTCAAGGCCAAAATACGATGTAATCTTATTTTGGCCCTGGCAACTGTCATTCCGCCGTCCAGACGTACGTTCCGGAGGGCATGTCCGGAATTTTCAGATATCCGCCCTCCCTGTTTCCCGGAATCTCTCTTTTTTCTTCTCCGTCCTCCAGAAAGCAGCGTTTCCCCTCCGGGCAGGGCATCCACACGTCCGCTCTGGCCCCAACCGGAATCTGCACCTGCAGCCGGATCTCACCCTCCATTCTGCGG
This sequence comes from Candidatus Eisenbergiella merdavium, assembly GCA_019119595.1. Classification (GTDB taxonomy): domain Bacteria; phylum Bacillota; class Clostridia; order Lachnospirales; family Lachnospiraceae; genus Eisenbergiella; species Eisenbergiella merdavium. Next base: position 24,271 of record DWWS01000018.1, read on the forward strand.
CAGTCTGCCCGGACAAAGCCGTGCACAGTGAAAATGGAGCCTCTTACCCGCGTCATTTCCTCCTGAAGCCAGGGCCGGATGCGCAGAGTTTCATAGCCCGGCGTTTCGGGAGCGATGCCAAGCAGGAAACGGCACAGCCACTCCTTCACATGGCCCATCATCGCATGGTTTCTGGAACGCCCCAGACCGTTCCACAGCTCGGTATAATTCCAGTATTCCGGCAGGGTCGTCAGGCCGTGATCTACGTGATGGCGGTAGCTGGGCTCCGTGGGATTCATCACCATCCGGTAAACCGTATCGTTCTCCCCGTTTTCAGCCAGCGCGCAGAAGACCTGCTTTAAGCCCACCTCTCCGGAGGTGAGGTGATCCTGCTGTGCCGCGACAGCCTGCAGAAGCCCGTCAAGCACCCTTTGCTTTTCCATCCCGCAGGGGTTCCCATCGGGGCACTCTTCGGAGCACCCATCAGGGCTCCCATCAAGGCTCCCATCGAGTCCCCCATCAGGACGCAGGATCCCGGAAAACAGGACGCAGCCGAAGCTGGCCTGGCTGCCGTTTCCGTATGCGCCGGTTTCCCTGCTGAAGCACTCTTCATCCTCATAGAAGCCGTCCCTGATCCGTTCCGAAAGCGCCCGATACCGTTTTTCGTCCTCCTTTTCGCCAAGGATACCGGCTATCCCGGCCAGGGTATGCGCGATCAGGAAAAAGGCGCAGGTCGCAACCAGCGTAGTCGGCGTGCTTTCATTGAGCTGCCCCCATTCGCCCATGTGGGCATAGCCCTTCAGCACTCCGTTCGTGGATTCGCTTTCCAGATGGGACACATAGTCCTTCATCATATCGTAATTTTCTTCCAGGATCCGCCTGTCTCCGTATTCCAGATAATAGTACCAGGGCGTCATCACGCAGGCCCCGCCCCAGTTGGGATCCTTATACAGCCCGCCGATGCGGAAATATTCCGGCGCGATCCCGGGGACAAAGCCCTCCCCTTCCGTCTCCGTTTCCCTCAGCCTGGAAAAATCCGCGCCGGGATAAGCCTTCGCAGGATTTCCCGCCTCTCTGCGGATCCCCTGCTCTGTTCCGCCTGTCCGCTTCACCTGGGCGTCCCGCATATCCGCCATGATCTTGGGAATCCAGGCGCGGATGTCATAGCCCGCCGCCATGGAGGAAAACATGAGCTGTGTGGTCTCCAGCCAGCCCAGCTTTTCGATCTGCGGACAGTCCGTGAAGCTGAACATCATGTTGCTTTCGATGGAACGGTCAGTGATCCGGCTGATCCGGTTGATGATCTCATTGTCCGTTTCAAAATCAGAGGTTTTCTCATTCATCATGCGGACCGCGCAGCCCTCAAAATTTTCCGGTACAGGAGTTCCGGGGAAGCCCTCCACCTCCACATATTGAAAGCCATGGTAGCAGAAGCGGGGATGCCACTCCTCCCGCCCCGTTCCCGCGCAGACATAGCTGTCCATCACCCTGCATGAAAAAAGAGTGTCGCAGCTCTGGGTGCAGGACGCCTGATCCACGCCGCTTCCGTCCGGCTTTAACACCTCCGCCGGATACATGCGGATCCGGGTTCCTGCATGCCCCTGTGTGCCAGTCAGCTTAAGACGCACGAATCCGGCGCTGTTTTTGCCCAGATCCACCAGCCAGTGCCCGTTCGGAAGGAGGCTTACACTCTTCGCCGTCCAGCTTTCCCAGATGCGCACGGGCGGAAACTCCTTCGCGCAAAGCCTGCCCTTCGGCGCCTCCATGATCTTTGCCTGCTTCCAGGCGGACCGGTCGTATCCCGGTCTGTCCCAGTCCGCGAGGGCAAGCGCCCTCTGCCCGTCATAATCCTCCCCGCCGTACCAGTTCTGGAAGGTCACGGCGCTCTCCGCAACCCGCCAGGAGGAATCCGTGACCGCCGCCGTTTCCACCCTTCCGTCCGCGTATGTCAGCTCCACCTGGGCCAGCAGCTTTACGTCCCCGCAGATTCCGTCCCGCAGATAGACCGTATCGTCCTTCTGGTACCGGTGCTTTTCCGACAGCGTCCCGTCTCCCAGCTTCATCACGGGAGAGACCGCATAATTGGCGTACTGCCCGTTTCCCAGGATCACGCCCAGCGTGTTTTCCCCTTCCGTCAGAAACGGCAGGATATCGTACGTCACATAGTATACCCGTTTTTCAAATTCGCTCTCTCCCGGCTCGAACAGAGCGTCCGTCACCGGCTGTCCGTTCACGGAGGCGCAAAAAAGACCCAGGCCGCTGATATACAGCCTCGCTTTCCTCACATCGCGAAGGCTTTTCACCGGAAACTCCCTGGCAAGCGCCGGGGCGGAGGACTTGTCTCCGGAAAAATCATCGCCTCTTCCGATCCATTTTCCCTTCCAGTCCGCATCCTCCAGAAGCCCCATTTCAAAACGGGCCGTCTCGCTCCATTCCGACGCCTCGCCTCGGCAGTCCCAGACGCGCACCTTCCAGTATACCTCCTGTCTGGAGCAGAGCGCCGCTCCCGCATAAACAACCGCGTAATTCCTTTTCTCCTCCACCCTTCCGCTGTCCCACAGGTCTGCCTTTCCCTCGAAAAGCAGCTCCTGCCGGGAGGCGGCAAGGATATGATATGCGCTCTGCGCATCCCCTTTCAGTCCGGAGTGAAGCTGCCAGGACAGGCCGGGCCTTCCGCATTCCAGCCCCACAGGGTTTCTCAGATTCTGTGCGGTAAGATCTGTGATGTTCATAACAAAATGATCCTTTCAGCATTTTTTCAGGTTCTATTTTACCCCTTTACGGAGCCTACTGTCATACCTTTCCCAACTACAGAAACATGGAAAACACCACCGTCACAATCCCGCAGACTCCGATGGCAAGGCCGCTCATTGCCCCTTCCGTCTCCCCAAGCTCCACGGCCTTTGAGGTGCCCACCGCATGGCTGCAGGCGCCGATGGCAAGCCCCGCCGTCATGGAATCCTTCACCCGGAAGATTCGGATCAGAAACGGCGCAAGAATGCTTCCCATGATGCCGGTCAGAATGACTGCCGCCACCGTAATGGAGGAAATCCCTCCGTGACTCTCCGCGATCCCCACCGCGATGGGCGTGGTCACGGACTTGGGAAGCAGCGCCCAGGTCATGGCCTCATCCAGGCCGAACAGATGGCAGAGAAGATATACGCTTCCCATGGAGGTCACGGAACCGGCCGCGCAGCCCGCCAGGATGGGAAGCCAGTTTTTCTTCAAAAGCTCCAGCTTCGCGTAGACCGATACCGCAAGGCAGGCCGTCGCGGGGGCGAGGAACATGTTGATGATGCTCCCTCCCTCGTTATAGCTCTCATAGGGGATCCGAAACAGCAGCAACACGCCGGACACCAGGACAATGGCGATGATCAGCGGATTGCAGATCACAAGCCCCGTTTTTTTCTGGATCCGCACACCGATGAAAAACGCCGCAATGCTGAGCGCGATTCCGAAAAAGGGAGAAGCGAGCAGTTCAGACATATCCCTTCCTCCCTTCTTCCGTTTCCTGTTCCTCCGTTTCGCCTTCAGTCCCTTCCGTACAGGCAGACAACGCTCCTCCTCCGGCCGCCCGCCCCCGGTTCATCAGCCAGAGCACGCCCCGGACCGTATATACGGTGGCCGCAAAGGTGAGGATCGTGGTGAGAAAACAGATCAGCAGCAGCTTTCCCACATTTCCCTTCAGCACGTCAAAATAGTTGATGATGCTCACGCCTGCCGGGATGAAGAAAAAGGCCATATTGGAAAGCAGAAAATCCGACTTTTCCCGGATATGCTCCACCCTGATCACCTTCAGGCCAAGAAGCGCGAACAAAAGGAGCATGCCGATCACGCTGGCGGGAAACGGGAAGGGCAGAAGGGCCTCCACGACCTCACTCACCCAGCACAGCGCAAAAATGATTCCGATCTGACAGATGATTTTCATATCGCGTCTCCATTCCCGGACGGCGGCAGGCGCATGGCCTTCACCTCGTCGTCCTCAATCCTCAGAAGCTGCTCCATATCGGAAAGCAGATTTTCGGTAAGCGTCAGGAGCTTCTCCGCTTCCTTTTCCGCAAGCTCCTCTTTTTTATAACGAAGCAGAAAATAGGGCGTCCCCTTCGCCGTAAAGGTGAGAGAGGAGCCGTACAGGCGCAGCAGTCCGGGAATATTTTCCACCCGAAGAAAGGCGTCGGGGCGAAGCAGGAGCTTCAGCTCCCCGTTTCTTCCCTTCATCTCCGTGACGTAAAGGGAATGGGCCTTCACCCGGATCAGGGCGATGCGCAGCAGATTGTCCACGCATACGGGCACCTCCCCGAAGCGGTCCAGAAGCTCCTCCTTCATGTCCTCGCTCTCCGCAGGCGTCTCCACTCCGGCGATCCGCTTGTAGATGTCCAGCTTCTGCTGTTCGTTTACGATATAGGCGGGCGGGATGTAGGCGTCCGCCTCCAGCTCCACCGTGGTGGCGAAATCCGCCGTCCTCGTCTCCCCCTTCAGGGTTTTCACCGCGTCGTTGAGCATCTTGCAGTACAGGTCGTAGCCCACCGCCTCCATGTGGCCGGACTGTCTTTTCCCGAGCAGGTTGCCCGCGCCCCGGATCTCAAGGTCGCGCATGGCGATCTTGAAGCCGCTGCCAAGCTCGGTGAATTCCCGGATGGCGGACAGGCGTTTTTCCGCGATCTCCTTGAGCATCTTATCCCGCTTATACATCAGGAACGCATAGGCGGTGCGGCCGGAGCGGCCCACCCGTCCCCTGAGCTGATAAAGCTGGGAAAGGCCGAGCTGATCCGAGTCGTGGATGATCATGGTATTCACGTTGGAAATGTCCAGCCCCGTCTCGATGATGGTGGTGGACACCAGCACGTCGATCTCTCCGTTGATGAAATCGTACATGATCCGTTCCAGCTCGTGCTCCTTCATCTGGCCGTGCGCAAAGGCCACGTTCGCCTCCGGCACCAGCCTCTGGATCGTGGCCGCCATGTCCGCGATGGTATTCACCCGGTTGTAAACATAGTAGACCTGGCCGTTTCTGGCAAGCTCCCTGACGATGGCCTCCCGCACCATTTCCTCATTGTATTCGCAGACAAAGGTCTGAATGGGCTGCCGGTCCCCCGGCGCCTCCTCCAGCACGCTCATATCCCGGATGCCGATGAGGGACATGTGCAGGGTGCGGGGGATGGGCGTCGCGGTCAGCGTCAGCACGTCCACGTCCTCCTTCAGCTTCTTGATCTTTTCCTTGTGCGCCACACCGAAGCGCTGCTCCTCGTCGATGATCAGAAGCCCCAGATCCTTAAACTGGATATCCGCGGAAAGGATGCGGTGGGTCCCGATCAGGATATCCACCTGGCCCTTGCGCAGGTCCGTCACCGTTTTTTTCTGCTCGGCAGGCGTGCGGAAGCGGCTCATCAGGTCGATGCGCACCGGAAAATCCTTCATTCTCTGCACGAAGGTATTGTAATGCTGCTGGGCCAGGATGGTGGTGGGCACCAGAAAAGCCACCTGTTTTCCGTCCTGCACCGCCTTGAAGGCCGCCCGGATGGCGATCTCGGTCTTGCCGTAGCCCACGTCCCCGCAGATCAGGCGGTCCATGATCCTGCGGCTCTCCATGTCCTCCTTGGTGGCCGCGATGGCGGAAAGCTGATCCTCCGTCTCCTCAAAGGGGAACATTTCCTCAAATTCTCTCTGCCAGACCGTATCCTGTCCGTAGGCAAAGCCCTCCTTCTGCTGTCTGACCGCGTACAGCTCCACCAAATCCTTCGCCACCTCGTCCACGGCGCTTCTCACCTTCGACTTGGTGCGCGTCCACTCCTGGGTGCCCAGCTTGTTCAGCTTTGGCGTTTTTGCCGCATCCGCCGAAGCATATTTCTGTATCACGTCCAGGCCGGTGGCGAGCACATACAGATTTCCGCCGTCCCGGTAGGAAATCTTGATGTAGTCCTTGGTGGTTCCGTTCATCTCCACCTTTTCAATGCCCTGATAGACGCCGAGCCCGTGGGTCTCATGCACCACGTAGTCACCGATCTTCAGCACGGCAAAATCCTGGATCTTCTGCCCCTCGAACTGCCTGCGGCGCTTCTTCTTTTTTTTCTGCGCCCCGAAAATATCGCTTTCCGTGATGACCACGAACTTCAGAAGCGGATATTCAAAGCCCCGGCTCACATGACCGTAAAACAACTCCACCTCTCCGGGCTGCACCAGCCTGTCCCCGTCCTCACTGTAGAAGCTGGAAAGCCCCTCCGCCTGCAGATCCTCCGCCAGACGCTTTGCCCGCGTGCGGGACGGAGAAAGGAGCAGCACCCGGCTTCCATTTTTCTTATACCGCTTCAGATCCGCCGTCAGCGCCTCGAAGCTGTTGTTGTAGGGGGACATGCTTTTTACGTTCACATCAAAGCGCTTCAGCGGCGCGACAAGGGCGTTTCTGGTATCCATCGCCGCAAGGAGCACGGTGCGCAGGCCGTCCAAAAAGGAGGCCGTCTGCTCGCAGCCGTACAGAAGCTCCGCCTGGCCGGGCAGGATATAGCCCTTTTCCAGCCGGTGGCTCATGCTCTCCCGAAATTCCAGCTCCACCGCCTGTCCCTGCTCCTTCAGCCTGCCCGGCTCGTCCAGGAACACGCAGGTATACCGATCCGGGAAAAAACGCAGAAAGGATTCCGTATCCTCGTAAAAATAGCGGACGAAGCCTTCCAGATTGGCCGCCGCGGAAAGCTCCCGCACCTGCTCGGCAAGCTCCTTCACCTGTCCGGTGATGCGCGCCGCCTCCTCGGTGTGAAAGCCCTCCCTCAGCTTCGCCGCAAAGGCCTTCGCCTCTTCTTCGATGCGCTTCAGCCCGTCCAGCCTCTGCCGCCCGGTCAGCACCATCTCCGTGGCCGGATAAATGTCGATCATGGACAGCTTTTCGATACTCCTCTGGCTTCCCAGGTCGAAGGAACGGATGGAATCCACATCCTCTCCCCACAGCTCGATCCGGCAGGGGTTTTCCTCTGTCAGGTCAAAAATGTCGATGATGCCGCCCCGGATGGAAAACTGGCCCGGCGCCTCCACCTGCCAGCTTTTTTCATAGCCCATCTGCACCAGCCGCTCCGAAAGCTCCTCCTCGTTCACACTGCTGTCCGTGTCAATGTGGATGACCGCGTCCGCGATCTCCTCTAACGGCACCTGCGGCGTCATCAGCGCGGCAAAGGTGGTCACCACCGTCACCGGCCTCCCCTCGATCAGCCTTTTTAGCACCTTCATCCGGTCCGCAACGAGCTGGTTTCCGTGGATATCCGCCTGATAAAAGATCAGATCCCTGGCCGGATAGAGCACCGTGCTTTTATCATAAAACAGATATTCCTCATAGATCTCCCTGGCGCGCAGATCGCTGTGGGTGACGATCACCTTATAAAGGAAATCCTCACTCAGCCCAAAGACCAGATGCAGCTTCTGGGAGTCCGTGCAGCCGGTATAGCCGATGCCCGCTCCTTCCTTTTTTAAAAGGAATCTCCCCTCCTCAAATTCCGCCAGCTCCAAAAGCGGCTCTGTCAATGCCTTCATGCTTCCTCTTTTCCCGCGGGCCCGGTGGCCGCATTTGATGCATGCTCCTTATTCTTTTTCTGGTTATACTGATTCATCGCCGCGTCAGGCCCCTGCGTCAGGATCGTCACCGCCGCCTCCGCCGCCTGCCGGACACTCTCATCCATGAGCTTCCGCTCCGCCGCCGGGAAATGCCCCAGCACATAATCCGCCAGATCCCGTCCCGCGGGCTTTTCTCCCACGCCCACCCGAAGCCGCATGAAATCCTGCGTCCCCAGATTCGCGATGATGTTCTTCAGACCGTTGTGGCCCCCCGCGCTCCCTTTTTTCCGGATGCGCAGCTGTCCCACGTCCAGGCTGATGTCGTCGCAGATCACCAGAAGCTGCGTTTGGGGATCTTCCTTATAATAATCTATGATCTCCCGAAGGCTCTCACCACTCAGATTCATATAGGTCAGCGGCTTTGCCAGGAGCACCTTCTGCCCCTCGATCATCCCCTTTCCCACCAGCGCCCGGTGCTTCCCGTCGATCACACGGATCCCGTAACGCTCCGCCAACGCGTCGATCACCTCAAAGCCCACGTTGTGCCTTGTATTCTCATACTCCCTTTTGGGATTTCCCAATCCTGCGATAATAAACATTTTTTCCTCCTTGCTGAAGCGCTTTAGCGCTGAAGCACGTGCATAGAAATCGCGTATGCGATTTTCTATGCTGCGATCACAGGAATTGCGGCGTTCCGCCGCAATTCCCGGTTTCAAAATGCGCTATCGAGTGCATTTTGAAACCGCACCTTCTCTGCCGAAGCATTCTATGCTGAGGCACGCGAGCAGAAATCGCGTATGCGATTTTCTATGCCGCGTTTCCCAGTTTAAGCCATGAAATCGGGTTCTGTCAATGCCGCCGGCCGTTTACAGAACACATACACACCCCGTTCGGAATAGTCCTCTCTGTATTCATAGCCCAGCCGGTCAAAGTTCTTCAGCTCCTCCGGCCTGCGGACTGCATGCTCCGCCGCGAAACGCACCATCTCCCCGCGGGCCATCTTGGCATGCGTCCCCTTCTGGATCACCGGCGTTTTCCTTCCATCCTGTTCTTCCCCGAACACGCAGGTCACATACCGCATTCCCTTTTCCAGATATTTTTCCACGCAGACCGCGTACTCCCTGGAGGCCAGATTGATGATGCAGTCCGTCTCACCGGCCAGGCGCTCATACAGGCTCCGTCCCCAGAACGCATACAGGCTGCCCGCCTCCGGCGCCTTCGCCTGTATCTCCAGGCGGTAAGGCACAACGCCGTCCATGGGACGCAGGATCCCGTAAAAGCCCGACAGAATGCGCAGATGCTCCTGCACATATTCCCACTGCCCGCGCTCAAACACCGCAGGGGCCATATATTGATACTGGATTCCCTCATAGGAAAGGATTGCCGGAGTCAGATTCCGCTTCAGATCCGTTTTCCAAAGCCGCTCAAAGGCCTCCTGCGCGATCCGGTCGGAGCATTTCCACACTGCCTTCAGCTCCGCAAGGCTCTTCCCCTTCATCCAGTCCAGAAGCTCCTGCGTCCGTTCCAGACAGGCCGGAAGCCCGAGCGGAGCAAGGGTGTCCGTATCCACCTTCATTTTTTTCGCCGGAGATATGATAAAACGCATGTTCTACTCATTCCTTTACACCGAAATATTTTCCCTGCAGCGCACAATAAACGCACGGCTTTTCTTTTTTCCAAATGACTGCTATACTAACTTTTATCATTTTTTTTCATTTTACGCAAACTTTTTCTCTTTCCGGACAGTCTAACAGATGAAAAGGGAAAAAAAGAAGTTCAATATAACCGCCTGACGGCGGCAGAAAGTGAGGCGGAAGCCGCTTATGCGGCTTCCTGGAAGAATCCCTTTGGGATTCTTCTATATAAATTTAATGCCGCCTGACGGCGGCAGAAAGCGAGGAAACAAAAGGGGCAATGAACCGTTCTATTACAGCAAAGCAGTTTGCCGCGCGCATGGAAGAGGCCCAGGCAAAATTCTACCGGCTGGCATTCTGCTACGTCAAAAATGAACACGACGCGCTGGAGATCCTCTCCGAAGCCACCTACCGGGGCTTTATCAACCTGAAGCGTCTGGAAAAACCGGAATTCTTCGATACCTGGATGAGCCGGATCATCATCAACTGCGCCTGCGATTTTCTGAAAAAACAGAACCGGTATGATTTCCACGAGCCGGACGACTCCCTCCCCGCCAGACAGGAGGAGCTTTCCGTGGACGACAGGCTCGACCTGTATCAGGCTCTGGATGAGCTTGCGCCGGATGAAAAATCTCTGATCATATTGAAATATTTTGAGGACAAAAGCTTCCGCGAGATAGCATCCATCCTGAACATCCCCGAAAGCACGGTGAAAACCCGCCTGTACCGCATCATCGGAAAACTCCGGGACGCCATCAGGGCCTGATCTTTCAGAAAGGAATCTGCCATGAATAAAGGAAAAGAAACGTATCAGAACATCCCCCTGCCGGACGGCCTCTCCGACGCCGTTTCAAGGGGCATAAAGAAAGGAAGACGACATATGGAAAAAAAATGGATCACCGCAATCGGTACGCTTGCCGCAGCCTGTCTGCTCGGCTTTTTCGTTCTCCGGGTTCTTCCCGAAAATAACCTGCGAACGCCGCAAAACGGCGAGACTTCCCCTCAGGCGCGCATGGCCTCTCCGGACGGACAGACACCGGAGGCCGCATCGCTTCTTCCCGACGGGACCGGCATCGAAGCCCAGTCCGGAAGCGAAACTCCTTCGCCCGACGCTTCTTCCGCCGCAGCTCCGGAGACCGCCCTTCCTTCCTCTATCCGCGTATTCGGAACGGTAACGCAGATCGAGGACGGGCAGATCCTTCTGGAAAACGAAGCGGAGGGCGCCGCTTACCCTCAGATCCTTCTGAACCTTTCGGAGGATACCCTCATCCTTTCCGGCACGGACTGCAGCCAGAAGGCGCTTTCCGATATCGCGGAAGGGGATACCCTCTATGCGGATATCAGCCAGGCCATGACCAGAAGCCTCCCTCCCATGGCAAACGCCTATGTGGTGTTCTGCGATGTTCCTGAGGATTCCGCTGTTCCCACCTACGCGCAGATTACGGATATCACCGCCGGCGAGGATGGATACCTTCGCATCACCACCGATCAGGAGCTGATCCTGATCTCCGGAGAGGATACGGCGGTTCTTTCCCTGGATGGTTCCAATACCCTTTCCCTTTCCGACCTGGCGGTTGGCGATACCATTCTGGCAAAATACCAGATCGTGACCATGAGCATTCCCGCTCAGACCAACCCGGAGGAAATCCGGCTCGTGGCAAAGGCCTCCGGGGCGGCCTCTGTAGAATCCGCGGATTCTGCTGAATCTACGGAAAGTACCGCCGCTTCCATCCGGGTATTCGGAGCTGCGAACCAGATTGCAATCGGAGGAATAAAGAACGGACAGATCCTGCTGGAAAATGACGGAGAAAATGCGGCATATCCCCAGGTTCTTCTGAACATCACGGAGGATACCCTCATTCTCTCCGCTGCGGATTACAGCCGGAAGACGATTGCCAACATTGCAGCAGGCGATACCCTTTACGCCGACATCAGCCAGGCCATGACCAGAAGCCTCCCTCCCATGGCAAACGCCTATGTGGTGTTCTGTGATGTTCCTCAGGATTCCGCCGTTCCCACCTATGCGGTCATCACGGACATTCAGACCGCCCAGGACGGCAGCGTAAGTCTCATCACCGATCAGGAGCTGATCCTGATCCCCGGTGAAAATACCGAGATCCTTTCCCTGGATGGCTCCGAAACCCTTTCCCTTTCCGATCTGGCGGTTAGCGATACCATTCTCGCCCGCTTTCAGATCATGACGGCCAGCCTTCCGGCTCAGGCCAATCCGGAGGAGATCCGGGTGATCGGAAAGACCGAGATTCAGTGATGCTCCGGCTTATACAAAAAGCGTACACCCCTGCAGCTTAAATTCCTCAATCTTTCGTTCGATCAGCTCTGCGGGAACGCCAAGCCTCTCCGACAGACATTCCATGCACAGAAAATCCGTTCCGCCACGGTTCACGAATTTCCGATAGGCCCCGATCTCATTGAAGGTCAGGGCCTTTCCGCATCTTACGCAGGCCGACATCACAGATCGACCACCTTCGCCCGGTATACCTCGCAGGCAAAGGGCGGGAGCTCTCGGATCACCGTGGAATTGTCCACCCGGAAATCCTCCCCGGTCCAGACCTCATGCATGTCCAGGGTCTTTCCTGTGGAATAGCCCAGGCCGATCTCGTCCAGGTTAAAACGGGCGGCGGCTTTTTCTCCGCTCAGATTGAACAGGCCGATGGCAATATCGCCGTTTTCCAACTGCCGGGAATAAATGACCATATCCTCCCCGCTCCAGATGCCGTTCAGCTTCACCGGCTGGCGGCAGGCCCTGTCCTGGTTGATGGCGATGAGCTCCTCGTTGCAGAGGATCTTTTTTGTTTCCTCATTCATACTCCGGATATCACAGCCGATCATCAGCGGGGAACCCAGCAGCGCCCAGATGGAATAATGGGTCTTATACTGAACATCCGTGCAGCCGGAAAGTCCCACGTTTCCCTTGCCGTACATACCGACGATCAGCATGTCCATATCGTTGAAGCAGCCCACACCGTTATAGGGATGCAGCTTCTCCTGCTGCTTCGTCAGATCCTTTACGGATTCCCAGGCATCAAAAATATCTCCGGTGGAGCGCCACATGGAGGCGGCCGACGTCTTGATCCATTCATGGGTCTGGTCGCTTCCCCAGGAGCAGGCTGAAAACAGGATATCCCGGCCGCAGTTCTCCAGAGCAAGTCCCATCCTGCGGTACAGATATTGACCGTGGATGATGGGGCTGTGATAGCAGTAATCATATTTCAGAAAATCCACTCCCCATTCCGCAAAGGTGGCCGCGTCAATGAATTCATGCTCAAAGCTTCCCGGATAGCCCGCGCAGGTCAGGTTTCCGGCGCAGGAATACATGCCGAATTTCAGCCCCCTGCTGTGCACATAATCCGCCACAGCCTTCATGCCGTTTGGAAATTTTTCCGGATCCGGCACCAGCCTCTCGTTCTCGTCTCTGGTCTTCAGGGACCAGCAGTCGTCGATCACCAGATATTCATACCCCTTTTCCAGCAGTCCGCTCTCCGCCATCACGTCCGCCGTTTCCCGGATCAGCGCCTCATTGATGTCTGCCCCAAAGGTGTTCCAGGAATTCCACCCCATAGGCGGTGTCAGTTTTACCATAATTCCTCCTTATCCCGGCCGCCTCTTTCCCGGCCGCCGTATCAGTATATGCTTTTTGATTCTCATGGAATCCTTTTGCTGTTATCTATTTTAAAATTTTCCCTCTGTTTCTTCTATGCTGTTTGTTTCCTGGAATTGTATTTTTGTTTCTTTATAAAAGATCGGCCGTAAAAAAGGCCGGGCATGAGAAGCATCTGTTCCTCTCATGTCCGGCTTATGCAGGGCTCATCCGATCATGCCATTTCCAGACTCGGACAGCTTCCATCCTTTTTCCACAATTTCAGTTCTTTTCTGCGTCCTGGCGCATCGTAGCTGAGGACTCTCACCCTGTTTTCCCGATAAGAGAAGGTCAGAACAGCCTGTCCCTCCAAATGCAGCCTCGCTTCTACCTCCCAGTCAGCGGGCCAGGCAGGCAGCAGATAGATTTCCCCTTCCGTTTCCTGAACCAGCATATTCTGAATACCGAGCATCCCGCTTCCGCCCCAGTTATGGTCGGGAATCCAGTCATGCCCAGGTCCCCAGAAGGTAGGGAAACGCCCCTGGGCGCTTTTCATCTTCTGATAATTCAGCTCCTTCGCCTCCTCCTCCAGTCCGAGGCAGGCTGTAAAGATATTGTCCTGATGCCAGCTTATGATATCCTTCTGATCTTCATGCTCCACTCCAAAGCGCCACGTATTGACCGCCGTTTCCAGATCCTCATGCCCTACGCCGAACCGGTGGTACGGGAAAACAGGGTATAGCTGGGGAATCTCTACATTCATGATCCCGGTAAACGATTCTGCAGGCGCAATACACCTGTGTCCCTGACATTCTCTGTATGGGATGGGCGGTATGGTCTTTAAAATCGCTGCAAATTCCTCTTTTTCATCCTCGCCCAGCTTTTCCGAACCAAGCTGAAGAAGCAGCCTCAGCACACTCTTAAGTCCGACAGTGAGATCAGTTGGATTCAACGCATCCTTATAGGTTTCTGCGGCCGTGGAAGGAAAGAACACCAAATGCCCCTGCTCATCAAATTCCTGCAGAGCCGCCTGTCTGTGCTTCATCTTATAATGCTCGGAAAAGAAACGAACGGATTCCGTGATAAAAGGCAGATACTCTCCGATCTCCCTTCCGCTGTATTCCTGGTATTTCAGGATCATATAACAAAATTCCAGCGCTGTCGTATAATAATATCTGACATAGGGAACCGCATATTCCGTCGGATCGCTCCACAGGTTCGGCCTTCTTCCTGTTACCGGATCCGTCCATCCATATGCAAAGCCGGCAATCAGCCCGAAGATTTCCAGATGCTCTCCAAATGCCGCACCTCCATGGCCCCAATACTCACGCACCATGGCTTTTGCCAGATCCAGTGTTTTTCTGTAAAAATCAAACTGCGGCTTCATACATTCAAAATCGCCGTTCATCAGCATCGGCCAGTAGACCAGTCTCTGATTCTGAGCCGTGAAGGAGCTGCTGCCCCACAGCCGCCAGTCCGCATCATATTTGGCAAGCGTCTGCCCCCGGACGGCGCTGACCTTCCATTTTTCCGAGCAGGTATCCTCCTTCCCTTCCCCATCCAGAGCATGGCACACGGGATCTACAGTAAACAGCCCGCCGTTAAACTTGGTCGGATATACTCCCCGGGAGTTACAGAGCAGCTGATAACGAAACAGCCGGTAATTCCTGCCGATCTCGTCCGCCTTTCCATCCTCACTGTGCATCTTGATATAGGAATCCTCCCAGCGTTCCTTCCACCACCGACAGGTTTCTTCAAAATCTCTTTCCGCATCAAACTGCTTCTGCCTGCCTCTCAGCTCCTCCTTCAGCCCTTCAACGCCTTTTCCCTGCTGATGGGCGAGATAAACGGTAAGCACCGCCTCCTTCTCAAGCAGGGTTTCCATCACTGCCGTCTCGCAGTCCCTGCCCAGATAGCTGCCCGTTTCCTTCTCTCTCCTTGTTTTCCAGCCCTTTCCGGAAATATATCCTCCAAATACCGCAGCCTTCAGCGTATCTCTTGCAAGAAGCCGGTATTTTTCAAGTCCCTGCTGACGCAGAACCTTATCAATGACCAGATCCTCCGAATTTTCATGCCAGAAAAAGATTCCCTCCGATTCAGGCTGCATAACATCCGGATACTGATATACATCCAGCGTGCACCGTGACAGGCTTGCGCACTGCCAGCGGGTACCGTCGTCCGGCAGATATCTTTTCCGTGTGCGCCAGTTTTCACAGGATACCCGGCAGGCGATCCCATGCCCGGCTTCTGTCCGAAGCCGGAGGCTCATGCCGGACTGAAACTGGGAGCACCAGACCGTGATGAAAACCGGCGCTCCTTCCACACAAAGCTCGATTTCCACGCATCCCTTTTCCACATCAAAAATCTGCCTGGACAGCGTGCAGCCGCTTTCCGGAAAATCCACTGCAAGTCTTCCTGATTTCAGGAGCGTTCCGTTCTCATCGTAGCTGTCGTCCCGTCCAAAATACACATACAGCCTGCTTCCTTCAAACCACACGTTCGCTCCCATGTTATATCCGCCCACCGGCATGCTTCTCTCCGCATTTTCAGCCGGGGCAGTCCAGATCACTCTTTCTTCCATGCCGTCTCCTGTCTGATACCTTTCCTTTTCATCTGTCTCCGCGCAGCTTCTCCTCTGCCGGTCTTTATCCCTTCACCGATCCGATCATAACGCCCTTTACAAAATATTTCTGGATAAAAGGATAGATCAGCATAATGGGAACCATTGTCACCACGATCAGCGCATACTTGATCACTCCTGCCATCTGCGTGATCTTCGCCATGATCTCCGGGTCTGATACGGTTGCCGGATCCATCTGCTCCACAAGCAGGATCTCTCTGAGAAAGATCGTCAGCGGGTACAGATCTCTGTCGTTCAGATAGATCATCGCGTTAAAATAAGCGTTCCAGTATCCCACACCATAGAAAAGGACAAGAACCGCTATCACTGCTTTGGACAGTGGCAAAACTATTTTAACATAATACATGAAATCAGAACAGCCATCCATCATGGAAGCCTCCAGCAGCTCCTCCGGTATGCTGTTGCGTATGAAGGTTCTGGCGACGATCAGATAGTAAACGCCGATGGCTCCGGGGATGATCAGCGCCCATACCGTATTGAGCATATCCAGCTGCCGGATCAGCAGATAGCTGGGAATCATTCCGCCGTTAAAAAACATGGTGAAGGTAAAGATCAGCATGATCCCGTTGCAGCCGGGTACATCCCGTCTTGACAGGCAGTAGGCCGCCGTTATGGTCATAACCACACTGATCAGAGTGCCCGCAGCGGTATAGAAAACGGAATTGCGGAAGCCCAGCCATATGGACGAGGTATGGAAAACCGCCTTATATCCCTCCAGACTGAAATCCACAGGAAACAGAACCACCTTTCCGGCCTGAACCGCCGTCCCTGATGAAAAGGAAGCGCTGAGGACAAAGACACAGGGATAAAGCACGGCAATAAATACCAGCGTAAGAACCACATACATGATAATATAAAATATTTTATCGTTTAAACTGCAGCGTCTGAATTTTTTCATACTCTCCCCCTAAAAAATGCCGTTTCCGCTCAGCTTTTTGCTTCCCCAGTTTGCAATGATCAGCAGAACAAAGTTGACCACGGAATTAAACATGCCGATTGCCGTTGACAGAGAAAAGTCGGTAATGCCGCTGGCAAGGCCGATCTTATATACATAGGTGGATACCACCTCGCTGTAGTTCAGATTCAGATCGTTCTGCATCAGCAGTACCTTTTCAAAGCCCACGTTCATGATGCCTCCCACAGCCAGGATAAGCATGATGCTCGCCGTCGGAAGAATGGATGGGATATCAATATGAAGAAGCCGCTGAAAACGGCTGGCTCCATCGATCTCCGCCGCCTCATGCAGCGACTGGTCCACTCCCGACAATGCCGCGATATAAATGATCGCGTTATAGCCCGTGGACTGCCATACGCCCGACCAGACATAAATATGCTTGAAAAGCGGCCCCTCGGAAAGGATATTGGGGGCTGTACTTCCGGTAAACAGCGTATACAGGCTTCCGTAGATTCCGCTGCGGTTGTTCAGAAGCTGGAAAACCAGGCCGACAAGAACAACAGTGGAAATAAAATGAGGAAGATAGGTGATCGTCTGAATCATTTTCTTATAGCGCTTCCCTCCCATCGTGTTCAGAAGCAGCGCAAAAATGATCGGGATGGGAAAGGAAACGGCAAGGGAGTACAGAGAAATCGTCAGTGTATTTCTCATGATCAGCGGGAATTTATAGGAACCGAAAAATTTTTCAAAATTGTCAAATCCCACCCAGGGACTCCCCCATATTCCCTGAGCCACATTGTATTTCTTAAAGGCGAGCACCAGCCCTCCCATGGGGATATATGCAAAAATGATAATATAGATCAGAGGAAGCAGCAGAAGGAGATAGATCTGCCATCTTGCAATGATCTTTCTGCGGGTTTTCCGTGTCATAAAAGCCGTCCTTTCTATGAAAATTCCTGCGGCAGCAGACCTTCCGGGCATACTGCCGCAGGAACCTGTATGGCTTCGCCGTAAGTTTATTTACTCAAGGCTTCTTTCATATGCGCTCTGTACGCATTCGATCCACTGCTGCAGTCCCAGGCTGTCAAGCTCTGACAGATAGTCCTCCCAGCCGCCCTCAATATCTCTGGCTCCGGTTATAAATTCTGCAATGGACTAACTCACATAAGTGGGGATATCCGTCATGGGCCCCTGGATAGCAGTCATCTCTTCTTCCGTATAATGAAGAATGTTGGGCAGATAGTGCTCCGGATGCTTACCTCCGTACAGCTGCAGATTTTCCCCGTACAGATTGGCCGGATCATCCGCGGAATATTCTCCAACCTGGGCAACTCTGTCGTTATCCTCCGTGGAGAAGTATCTGGGCTGCACATTGCCCCAGAATTTATTGGTACTGGTTTCCGACCATACGTCGTTGATCAGCGCCACCTTTACACTGTCATACAGTCCGGCAGACACATAGTCGTTTGTCTTTCCCTCGAGAATTTCCGGATCGTTCGTCCAGTCCACATCCTTCTCTCCATAACGGGCGATGGTGCTCATATCAGGATCATAAAAAGCGTCAGCAAGCTTCACGGCAAGATCCGCCTTCTCCGTGCCGTTAAAGATATACATGGCGGAATGGCTGTTAAAGCCGAAGGATGCCTGATAAGGGGACCAGCAGACGCCGTCCGGCCCGGTCATGGGCGCGATCATCTCCATCTCCAGGAAATTGGGATTGGTCGCCGCATCCGGCCAGTTGCTCAGAGAGCCGGAGCTGACAAAGCCCACCACACCGGGCTCCTGGTTCAGCGTCGCCTTAAACTGCGTGGAATCATCCGTAAAGATGGAAGGAGAAAGCAGGCCCTCATTATACAGATCATTCATGTACAGAAGCCCCTTCTTAAAGCCCTCCGTCGTACAGGCCGCGATCACGTTCTCTCCGCTTTCATCCAGCCCAAGCGGACCGTCATAATAGGTAAAGGAATTCATCAGTCCGATGGTCACATTTCCGCCGTAGCCTACAGCAGTCGCTCCATATAAGGGAATTTCATCCTGAATTCCATTGCCGTTGGGATCCTGATCCCGGAACGCGATCAAAACCTCCTTCAGCTCATCTGTAGTCGTTGGCACATCCAGTCCCAGCTTGTCCAGCCAGGCGCGGTTGATGAAAAGCCGGTTGCTCGTCGTATTCCAGGTTTCCGCATCATATTTTGCAAAGCTGTACATATTTCCATCGGACAAGGTCAGGATCGTTGCGATCTTCTGTCTTTCCTCTTCCGGAATACTGTTATAATTCGGCATCTTTTCCGGATCAGACACGTAATCGTTCACCGGAAGAAAGATTCCGTTCCTTCCATATTCAAATACGGTCTGTTCGCTGAGCGAATCCGTGATCAGCACATCCGGCAG
Organism: Candidatus Eisenbergiella merdavium; assembly: GCA_019119595.1. Taxonomy (GTDB): domain Bacteria; phylum Bacillota; class Clostridia; order Lachnospirales; family Lachnospiraceae; genus Eisenbergiella; species Eisenbergiella merdavium. The sequence goes on from DWWS01000018.1 coordinate 42,945, forward strand.
ATCCTCCTGTGCGGTCACCATAAGAGACACCTTGGTTTGAAGCTCATCCGAGGCGGCCGGAAGCATTACGAATTCAATATCGATTCCCGTCATTTCCTCCAGCGTTTTCGTCATATAATTGTCTTCATAGTCAGAAATGTTGGTTTTGCTCTGGATCGCCACCAGCAGGGTATTGTCCGTGTCGGAAGCCGCCTCCGTCTCCTGGGTGGAAGCCGCTTCACCCGCGCTTTCTGCCCCGGCTGCCGTATCCGCTGACTGTTCCGATCCGGAACATCCGGCCAGCATTGCCGCGGCTGTCATGGAAGCGGCCAGCAGCAGCGCCATGATCTTTTTCTTTTTCATTTTGTAGCCCTCCTTGAATTTGGTATGCTTTTCCGCTTTGTGCGGTACACCCGTACCATAGCATTCCGGCGCCCGCCGCGCCACTGACAGTCCCGCTGAATAATAACAGAGAGTAAGAAGACCGTCTCTCATTTTCTTCTTACTCTCTCAAATGGTAATATTTTTCGTTATTTCAGGCCTTTTACCGGCCTTCCGCCCGTTCCTCTTTTGCCCCCAGGCTGTCCTTATATACATTCGGCGTCATTCCTGTGGCCTTTTTAAAATTCCTGTAGAAGGTATTGGGAGAGCCGAATCCGGCAAGCTCCGCAATCTGCTCATTGCTGTAATCAGACTGCTCCAGATAGCGCTTCGCCATTTCCAGTCTGATATGAAGCAGAAGAGAGGCAAAGGTTTCCCCGGTCTGCTCCCTGATAAACTGAAACAGATATTTTTCTGATATTCCAAATTCCTGGCTGACCGTAAAGGCAGACAGACCCGCATCCGAAAAATGCGTGTTCAGATAAAGCAGAATGTCCTCCTTCATCTTTTCATTTTTGCTCCGTTTTCTGCGGACAATATATCCGCAGATCACGTCCGTGCTCTTCCGGAAGCCCTCCGCCATTTCCACGCAGGTCAGATCAGGTCCGTAAACGGGAAGCCTTCCATCTTTCTCACTGACCTGAAGCTGGAGCAGAACGCAGGAATAAATATTCCGTATCGTATAGAAAACCTGTTCCTTATTGGATTCAAAATAATAGGGCATTCTTCTGTAAATTCCCGCCATCCTGTCAAGCTCTGCACAAACCGCCTCCTGCTGCCCGCAAATCAGCATGCCGTACAGCCTTCCGAGAAGCTCCGGCGTAACCGGATTTTCCGCCAGGGCACTGTTGGCCGCCTCATATGTCTCCACCATATTTTCGTTTTCAAATGCATACTGCGCCTGAACGATTCCCCGGGCCTGTTCGTAGCAGCGGCTCACATTTTCCGGCTTCATTCCCACCGTACTGATGCCTGTGTGAAACGTGATGCCGTACCGCGCGGTCATTTCAGCGGACATTTTTTTGAAAATATCAGCCAGCCCCGCCGCGTTCGCCTCCTGGTCCGGAAGGCACTCGATCAAAAACAGCTCGTTCAGTGCGCCGCTGTGCACACTTCCCCAGATTCTGATATTTGCAGCTCTCAGAAAGCTCTGCATCGACAGGGTGATCTCTTCAAAGCTCTCCTCCGCTCCCGGCGCCATCTGTACCACGGCCACACAGTAAAACTCCGGCATTCTGCCAAAATAGGCCAAAAAGGCCTCCTGCTCCTGAATGGTGCGGATTCCGCCCACCATAAGGCTTTCCAGCAAAATAGCCTGATTCTGAAGCTTCAGCTCGCCCAGCTGCCTGTAATAATCTGCCCCCCGTTCTTTCAGCCTTTTTACCCCGTCTGAAAGCAGCTCATAATCGCTGAACTGCCCTGTTTTGGACGGCCGGACGTCTCCCTGCGGGAAAGTCGCCAGCACCTTCCGGAATCCCTTATAGCGCCCCAGGCTGTAGCACAGGGTCAGCAGAAGGACTGCCAGCAGACCGCCCCACAGATAAAGGGCGATCAGAACATCAACGGCTTTCATCTGGCCCTTCAGATAGGCCTCCGGCACACCCGCCACGATTTTCCAGCCCATATCATTGTCCGTGTTGACGATCGTAAAGTACCTTCCATCCTCTCCGACGATGCTTCCATCCGCAAAGCTTCCCGTATTTTCCGGCACATCTCCGTAGCTGGTCAGCTCTTTCCCCGTATTCAGATCCTCTACGTATAAAAAGCTGCTCTCCGCAATTTCCGGCATGAAGATATATTGAACCAGCTCCCTTTGATCCATTACAAAGCACAGAAGATACTGGGGAGAAAATTCCGTCTGCGTTCTATTTCCCAGATAGAGTATCGCATCTCTCATCTGATCCTGCTTTCCCGAACAGTAGAACAGCATGGAATCTATTTTCAGAAAATGTGTATTGTTTCCCGCATTTTCAAACAGATATTTCTTAAAGCTATCCGCTCCACCCTCCGCTTCTGCCAGCTCCACCTGCAGGAAATTGCTGTAATAATTCTTGAAATCAAGGCTGCACTGCCCATTTGAAACAAAGAAATCATTTTCCCGGAACAAAGCGAACATGTACGGGATATAATCCGCCATATATCCGAACTCCTGAAGCATCTGATTGCTGGCCGTCAGCGCGATCACTTCCCGCCGCGGCACATCTGACACTCTGCCTGCCAGATCATGAAAATTGCTCTCCTTTATCATGAGCTGTCTGATCAGGTCCATCTTCTCAACAGCTTCGCCAATGCTTTGAATTCCTGTCTCCGCATACGTCCTGGCTCTTTCCACAATATATTCCTCTATACTGCGCTTTGCCGTTGCGGACACCGCGACGCTGCAGAAAAATACGGCCAGAAACCCGCAAAAATACTTGAACATATAAGTTAAAACAATTCTGGAAAGCTTCATTTCCCCCTCCATACGAAGCGTAATAAAGGAACAGTCCTCCTGTCAAAGAGGGCCGCACTCCCTTTCCCATGAAAAGTGTGCAGCCCCGCAGTTCAGTATTATCCCGGCCCGAGCCGTTTTACATTATTCCCTGCTTTCCTCAACAACCTTCTCGATAAAGGCAGCCAGCTCCTGGCTTCCCAGGTCGCCGTCGTCCCGGCTTCTGACGGAAACCGTTCCGGTCTCCTCCTCCTTCTGTCCCACGATGAGCATGTAGGGAACCTTCTCCATCTGGGCGCTGCGGATCTTGTAGCCGATCTTTTCATCCCGCTGATCCATCTCGCAGCGGATGCCTGCACCTTTAAGCTTCTTCAGAATCTCCTCGCCGAAGCCGAAGAATTTTTCGGAGATGGGCAGAACCTTCACCTGCACCGGAGCCAGCCATACCGGGAATTTGCCCGCATAATGCTCGATCAGGATACCGATGAAGCGCTCGATGGAGCCGTAAACAACGCGGTGGATCATGATCGGGCGGTGCTTTTCGCCGTCCGCTCCCATGTATTCCGCCTCAAAGCGCTGCGGAAGCTGGAAGTCAAGCTGGATGGTTCCGCACTGCCAGGTTCTTCCCAAGGAATCCGTCAGATGGAAGTCGATCTTGGGGCCGTAGAACGCGCCGTCGCCCTCATTGACCACATAATCCCTTTCCGTCTCATCCAGGGCCGCGCGCAGCGCGTCCGTCGCAAGCTCCCAGTCCTCGTCGCTTCCCATGCTGTCCTCAGGTCTGGTGGAAAGCTCCACATGATAGGAAAATCCAAAACGGCTGTACACCTCGTCGATCAGCCGCATTACGCCCTTGATCTCATCCGTGATCTGCTCTCTGGTCATGAAGATATGAGCATCGTCCTGCGTGAAGCAGCGCACGCGCATCAGGCCGTGAAGCTGGCCGGATTTTTCATGACGGTGCACCAGTCCCAGCTCGCCAATACGCAGCGGCAGGTCGCGGTAGGAACGGGGCTGGGACTTGTAGACCAGCATGCCGCCCGGGCAGTTCATGGGCTTCACCGCATAATCCTCATCGTCGATCACTGTGGTATACATATTATCTCTGTAATGATCCCAGTGTCCGGAGGTCTCCCAGAGCTTCCGGTTCAGGATGATGGGAGTGGAGATCTCCTGATATCCCTCTCTCTCATGCAGCCTTCTCCAGTAGTCGATCAGCGTATTTTTCAGCACCATTCCCTTTGGAAGGAAGAACGGGAAACCGGGGCCCTCCTCCATCATCGTAAAGATGCCAAGCTCCTTTCCGAGCTTGCGGTGGTCGCGCTTCTTCGCCTCCTCGATCCTGTCCAGATATTCCTTCAGCTGCTCCTTATCCGGGAAGGAGGTTCCGTAGATCCTGGTGAGCATCTTGTTCTGCTCGCTGCCTCTCCAGTAGGCTCCCGCCAGGCTGGTAAGCTTGACGGCCTTCACATATTTGGTATTGTCCAGATGCGGGCCTGCGCACAGATCCACGAATTCTCCCTGACGATAGAAGCTGATCACCGCGTCCTCCGGCAGATCCTCGATCAGCTCCACCTTGTAGTCCTCGTTTCTCTCCTTCATGAAGGCGATGGCCTCATCTCTGGAAAGCGTGAAGCGCTCCAGCGGCAGACGCTCCTTCACGATCTTCTTCATTTCCTTTTCGATCGCGGCAAAATCATCGCTGGAAATGGGCTCCTTAAAATCAAAATCATAGTAGAAGCCGTCCTCGATGGCCGGGCCGATGGCCAGCTTCGTATCCGGATACAGGCGCTTTACGGCCTGTGCCAGAATATGTGAGGTGGTATGACGGAAGGTCCTCGCTCCGTCCTTCTCGGCAAATTCCTGTTCTCCTCTGCTTCCGTCTTTCAGAATCACATCCATGTTTCGCATTCTCCTTTCCAATAAATTGACTTACATGCGCGAAAGCCGTCTGCTGCGCAGCCGCCTGACAACGCTTTCATCTAAAATAGTGTGCGCTGCGCACACACGCGCCGAGCGCGGTTGCCGTCAGGCAACAATCCACCTTTCGCGCGAGTGCGCATCCACAGCGGAGCGTTTTTGTACGATAGGAAAGGGACTTTCCTATCGTACAAAAAACACCCTCAGAAAAGCGGTCTCCCGCTTCTCTAAGGGTGCAGTCATCAGCTCATGTGCCTGACGCACGGTTCCACCTTAATTTTTCACTTCAGATTCTTCCAAATCCTCATCCTTAACGCGGATTCACGTCTGTGATTCCGGAATGGCCGTACAGTGATCCCGTCCTTCTCCATCTCACAGCAGCTCCGGAGTGGTCTTCCCCATACCCGGCATAAAGGGGCTTCCAGCAAACGTCCCTCTCTCTGGTCTATGCCCGCGGCAGGCTACTCTTTCCTTCATTGCCTTTGCGTTATCAGTATACTAGCATCCGAAGAATGGAAAGTCAACACTTTTTTGGGGATGGCAGCAATGCAGGTATCCAGTATTATGTCTCTCATGCCAGCTCGTCCGGCTCTGTCAGCGCCTGTTCGTATCTGTCCAGAATGATGTTCTGGATGCTTTCTCTCGTGGCCTGATTGATCGGATGAGCGATGTCCCGGTATTCGCCATCGGTGGCCTTTTTGCTGGGCATCGCAATGAAAAGCCCTTTCTCGCCTTCAATTACTTTAATGTCATGTACAACAAACTCGTCGTCTATCGTGATAGAAACGATGGCTTTCATCTTTCCTTCCTTGGTGATTTTACGCACACGTACATCTGTAATCTTCATGTGAGTTCCCCCTTTTATCTTTAGATGACATACCTTTCATTCTTTTCAACCACAATCTTGATTCCATCTTCACCCTTATAATAGGTATTGGCCCGGATCGTATCCCGGCTCTCTACGATGCAGTTTTCGATATGTGTGTTGTCGCCGATATATACGTCATTTAAGATAATGGAATTCTTGATGTAGCAGTTATTCCCGATAAAGGATTTTTTGAAAATAACCGAATCCTCCACCGTTCCGTTGACGATACAGCCGCTTGAGATCAGGCTGTTCGAGACCCTGACGCCCACATTGTACTTCGCGGGCGGAAGATCGTCCACCTTGGAGTAGATGTCCGGATACTGGTGGAAGAAGTAATTCCGGATCTCAGGCTTCAGGAAATCCATATTGGTGGCAAAATAGTCCTCAACGGAGGCGATGTTGCGCCAGTAGTCCCTGATTTTGTAGCCGTAGATCCTCTTCTGGTTCTTGTAGCGGATCAGGATGTCCTTGACGAAATCGTATCTGTCCTCCATCGCGCAGCGCTCGATCATTTCGATCAGCAGCCTTCTGCGGATCACATAGATGCCGCAGGAGATCGTGCTGGACTTTGCAACAATGGGCTTTTCCTCAAACTCCTCGATCCTGCTGTCCTCATTCATTTTAATGGTGCCGTAGCGTTCCAGATTGGTGCCGGCCGGCATTTCCTTACAGACGAGGGTGATATCCGCTTTCTTTTCAATGTGGTACTCCAGGACCTTATTATAGTCCAGCTTGTACACGCAGTCGCCGGATGCGATGACCACATAGGGCTCATGGCTGCTCTTTAAGAAGGAAAGGTTCTGATACATGGCGTCCGCCGTTCCTCTGTACCAGAAGCTGTTGTCCGCCGTCACAGTAGGGGTGAAGATGAACAGGCCTCCCTGCTTGCGCCCGAAATCCCACCACTTGGAGGAATTCAGGTGCTCGTTCAGGCTTCTGGCGTTGTACTGGGTAAACACGCCTACCTTCTGAATATGAGAGTTGGTCATATTGCTGAGGGCGAAATCGATGCTCCTGTAGCTGCCGGCGATCGGCATGGCTCCGATAGCCCTTTTCCGGGAAAGCTCCTTCATTCTGTGATTGTTGCCGCCGGCCAAAATAATTCCTATCGCTCTCACTTTTCCTCACCTGCCTTAATGATAGATTTGCCGCTTGCAAGAACGCCCTCCGGATAGTCCGCGCTCTCGGTCACACCGAAGATGACCGTGTTCTTTCCGACGGAAACATTCTTCGGGATCACGCTCTTTTCTCCGACCGTTGCGATCCCGCTGTTGTAGATGTGGGGAGCCACATCGTTTTCAGCCTCTTCGCCGATTCCCATTTTCACGCCGTCTCCGACGCTGACGTTCTCCGCCACGATGGCCTTATTCAGCTCGCAGTCCTCTCCGATCACCGTGTTGTTCATAATGATGGAGTCCCGGATGACGGTTCCCTTTCCCACGACCACGCCGCAGCCGATCACGGAATTATAGATCTGTCCGGAAATTTCGCTGCCCTCTCCCACGATGCTCCGCTCGTTCAGTCCTTCAGGAGCGACGTACTGAGGAGGAAGGATCTCGCTCTTTGTGTAGATCTTCCAGTATTCCTCATACAGATTGAACTCCGGCACGATATCGATCAGCTCCATATTGGCTTCCCAGTAGGAATTGAGGGTTCCCACATCCTTCCAGTAGCCGTTAAATTCATACGCATACATCGGTGCGCCATTCTCATGGCAGTAGGGGATGACATGTTTTCCGAAATCCAGGTTGGGCTGTTCAGACCTGGCGATCAGAGCTTCCTTCAGCGTCTTCCAGTTAAATATGTAGATACCCATGGACGCCAGATTGCTTCTCGGATTCGCCGGCTTCTCCTCAAAGTCCGTAATTTTGCCGTTTTCATCCGTGATCATGATGCCGAACCGCTTCGCTTCCTCCATCGGCACGGGCATGACCGCGATCGTGCACTCCGCACCACGCTGCTTATGATAATCCAGCATCACCTCGTAGTCCATCTTGTAAATGTGATCTCCGGAGAGGATCAGCACATAATCCGGATTGAAGCTCTCCATATAATCAATATTCTGGTAGATCGCATTCGCCGTTCCGGTGTACCACTCACTGTTCTCGCTTCTCTCATAGGGAGGAAGAACGGTGACGCCGCCAATATTCCGGTCCAGATCCCACGGAATGCCGATTCCAATATGCGTATTCAGCCTCAGCGGCTGATACTGGGTGAGCACCCCGACCGTATCCACACCGGAGTTGATACAGTTGCTCAGCGGAAAATCAATGATCCGGTACTTTCCGCCGAAGGATACCGCCGGCTTCGCAACCTTTGAGGTCAGGACGCCCAGCCTGCTTCCCTGACCGCCAGCCAGCAGCATAGCAATCATTTCTTTCTTAACCATGTCATCACCTCATGTTCCTGCATCACGTATTGCATAGATTTACGTATATTACGTAAGAAGATTATAACACACGCTTGTACAAAAGTGAATAATTATTTACAGTTTCTTTCTGTTAAAAGGGCACAAATTTAGTAGATATTTTACATATTTCTTTCCTCCCCAAAACTTATGTTGTGTGTTTTTAATAGTTTCTCTCCCTTTTTGCCTCCTGCTTTTTCTTCTATTTTCAACAAAATCACTCTTTTTATGCATGAATTTGCTCTTCCCGCTGTTCAATTTCCATTTGCCTATTGGTTTTTTCTTCAGCAATGCGTATAATACATATCAGAATCAGAAAGGAAGGTCACCTTTATGTCTCATATACAGGATATCTATCAGGTGGATTTTGATCATCCGGTCCATGTGTACTTCATCGGCATCGGCGGGATCAGCATGAGCGGGCTGGCGGAAATCCTTCTTTCCGAAGGCTTTACCGTTTCCGGCTCGGACTGGAGCCGCTCCCCGCTGACCGAGCGTCTGGAGCGTCAGGGCGCTGTCGTCCATTACGGCAGACCGCAGAAGGCGGAAAATATCGAAGCGGACGTGGAGCTGGTCGTCTACACCGCCGCAGTCCATGAGGACAATCCGGAATATCAGGAAACCATGCGCCGGAATCTTCCCAGCCTCACCCGGGCGCAGCTTCTCGGACAGATGATGAAAAACTACCGGCTGCCCGTCGCGGTCAGCGGAACGCACGGGAAGACCACCACCACCTCCATGATCGCCGAGATCCTGCTGGCGGCCGATACGGATCCCACCATTTCCGTGGGCGGCGTCCTGAAGGACATCGGCGGCAACATCCGCGTGGGCGGGTCGGAGCTTTTTGTCACGGAGGCCTGTGAATATACCAACAGCTTTTTGAGCTTCTTCCCGAGGGTCGGAATCATCCTTAATATAGAAGAGGACCATATGGACTTTTTTAAGGATCTCGCCGATATCCGCTCCTCCTTCCGCCGCTTTGCGCAGCTCATCCCTGAGGACGGACTTCTTATTATAAACGGAGCCATCCCGCAGCTTTCCGAGATCACGGACGGACTGTGCTGCCGCGTCGTCACCTTCGGAAGCTCGCCGGAAAACGATTATGTCTTCACGGACACCGCTCACGACGGGGAGGCTCATGCTGCCTTTACCCTGCATTTTCATGGGGAAACGCTCCCCGTCCGCCTTGGTGTTCCGGGAGAGCACAACATCGCCAACGCCGCCGCGGCTCTGGCCCTTGCCGATCATCTGGAGCTTGACATGAAGCTGGCGGCGGAAAGCCTCCACGGCTTTTCCGGGACCGACCGCCGCTTTGAATACAAGGGAAGCTTAAGCGGCGTCACCATCATCGACGATTACGCCCATCATCCCACGGAGATCGAGGCGACCCTGAGAGCGGCGGCCAATTACCCGCACAAAACCCTCTGGTGCGTATTCCAGCCTCACACCTATACCCGCACGAAGGCATTCTTCCATGAGTTTGCCCGCGCCCTTTCCCTTGCCGACAGGGTGATCCTTGCGGATATCTATGCCGCAAGGGAGACCGACACGCTGGGGATCAGCTCCGCAGATTTGAAGCAGGAAATCGAGCATTTGGGTACGGAATGCCATTATTTCCCTTCCTTTGAGGAAATTGAAAAATTTGTTCTGGAAAATTGTATCCCCGGCGACCTGTTGATAACTATGGGTGCTGGAAACGTTGTAAACATTGGAGAAGATCTTCTCGGGCAATAGTTATCCACAATATCCACATTTTTCATGTGTATGAAAGGTGTGGATATTTTCATCCCCATTTTACCGGGATCTCCTGTCTGCATCCACATTTTCCACACTATCCACAATTTTCCGGACAGCCCGCAGCAGCGGGGTTTTTCAGCAAAATGACGGTTCCTTTTTCCGAGGTCGTATGATATAATGCACTTGCTTAAAATATGAGAACAACATACATACCGGAAAACAGGTGAGATTATGAGCTGTCTGAAAATCTATCAGGATAGCTGTGCCGAAGTTACCATTGTGTCCAACCGTTTCATCGACGAGTTCATGCCGCAGGCCAACGACGCGCAGCTGAAAATATATCTGTATCTTCTGCGTTCGCTGAGCGCGGGACGTTCCCTGGATATTGCGGGGATTGCCGATGCGTTCAACCATACGGAGAAGGATGTGATGCGCGCGTTAACGTACTGGGAAAACTGCGGCGTGCTCCTGCTGGACTATGACGCGGCGGAAAATCTTGCCGGGATCCGGCTTCTTGACCTGTCCGCCGGAAAGGCCGCACCTGAGGCTTCCTCCCAAAAGCCCGCTCCCCAAAAGGAGGCGGCGGACAGCAGGCCTGCCCGGAAGGCGGCGGCGCAGTCCCGCAAAAGCTCCGCGCAGGAGGAATATGACCGGCCTTCCTATTCCCTGGATCAGCTGAAGGCATTCCAGGAAAAGGATTCCACTGCGCAGCTTCTTTTTATCGCGGAGCAGTATCTGGGAAGAACGCTCAGTCCCTCCGACATAAAATCCATCCTTTTCTTTTCGGACAGGCTTCATTTTTCCGACGATCTGATCGACTATCTCCTCCAGTACTGTGTGGAGCGTGGAAAAAAGGATTTCCGTTATATGGAGAAGGTGGCGGTAAGCTGGGCGGAGGCCGGCGTCACCACCCCTGCGGAGGCGGAGAGACAGGCCGGAAGATATGATAAAACCGTTTATACCATCATGAATTCCCTCGGAAAGACCAGCGCCCCCACCAGAAGGGAGGCGGAATTTATCCGCCGCTGGAGGGAAGAATACGGCTTTGAGCCTTCCATCATCATGGAAGCGTGCGGGCGGACCGTTCTCGCCACGGACAGGCACCGTTTTGAATATGCGGACAAGATCCTTTCCTCCTGGAAGGAATCCGGCGTACACCATCTGTCCGACATCGCCCGGCTGGATGAAGGCTTTCAGCGGGAAAAGCCAGCGAGGCAGGTCAGAGAGCGCTCTGCCGACCGGTACAACCGCTTCATGCAGAACAGCTACGACTTCGACGCTTTGGAAAAGGAGCTGCTGCATAACTGAACGCGCCTTCGGAAAACCGGAGGAAACGTCAGTCTTTTTTGAAGGAGAAAAGCCGTGTCGTTAACGAATACACAGTATAATACGATCATGAGGGTATATGAGCAGAAGCAGACCAGAAACCGCCATGTGAGGGAGGATAGGCTCAATTTCGTTTATTCCAATGTGAAGGGCTATCGCCTTCTGGATGAGTCAGTAGCCACGCTTTCCGTCTCCCAGGGCAAAAAAATGCTCAACGGCGATCCCAACGCCCTTATCGAGCTGAAGAAGCAGCTTCATCAGCTCAGCCGGGATAAAAAGGAGCTTCTTCGCCAGGCCGGACTGCCGGACGATTATCTTGAGCCGGTTTACGACTGCCCGGACTGCCATGATACCGGATATGTGGACGGCAAGAAATGCCACTGTTTCCGCCAGGCGGAGATCGCGCTGCTCTATCAGCAGTCCAACCTGAAGGAAATTCTGGCAAAGGAAAATTTCGATACCCTTTCCTATGAATATTTTGAGGGAGACACGCTTTCCGACTTTTCTGCCATCGTACAGAAATGCCGGGATTTTGCTGCTTCCTTTGGTTCCAATGGCCGGAATCTGTTTTTTTACGGGACAGTGGGGACAGGCAAGACCTTCCTGAGCAACTGTATCGCGCGGGAGGTCATCGAGAGCGGACATTCCGTGATCTATTTCAGCGCTTCCATGCTGTTCGACACGCTCTCCCGCAACGCATTTGATATAAAGAGACAGGACAACCTGGACTATTTATATAACGATCTTTACAACTGTGACCTGCTGGTTATTGACGATCTCGGGACGGAGCAGAGTACGCCCTTTTCGCTCTCCCATCTTTTCACCGTGCTCAACGAGCGCATCAAACGGGGAAAAGGCATGATCATCTCCACCAATCTTTCGCTTTCCGAGCTGAAGGAACGGTATCAGGACAGGATCTTCTCCAGGATCACCAGCAGCTTTGACTTCTGCAAGCTCACAGGCCCGGATATCCGGATGTACAGAAAAAGATTAGCAAACAGAAAGTGAGGACTCCCATGGCGGAAGAAAAAAGAAACTTGGAAACGATTCCCGTAGGCTCCCTCGGCATCATCCCTCTGGCAGGCTGCCAGTCGCTCGGCGAGCAGGTGGATCATTATCTTGTGAAATGGCGCAGGGAACGGGAAAGCGAGCATAAGAACAGCCTCATCTTTTCCGGATATCAGCGCGATTCCTACCTTCTCAATACAAAGGTTCCCCGTTTCGGGACCGGTGAAGGAAAGGGCGTCATTCAGGAATCCGTCCGCGGCATGGATCTTTATCTTCTCGTCGATGTGGTGAACCACAGCCTGACCTATTCCCTTTTCGGCGAAGAGAACCACATGTCTCCCGACGACCATTATCAGGATCTCAAGCGCATCATCTCCGCCGTAGGAGGCAAGGCCCGCAGGATCAACGTGATCATGCCCTACCTCTACGAAGGCAGACAGCACAAGCGCACCAACCGCGAGTCCCTTGACTGCGCCATCGCTCTGCAGGAGCTTGTAAAAATGGGCGTGGAAAACATCATCACCTTTGATGCCCATGACCCCAGAGTGCAGAACGCCATCCCTCTGCACGGCTTTGAAACCGTACAGCCCGCCTACCAGTTCATCAAGAACCTTCTGCGCAACCAGAAGGATCTCATCATCGACGCCGACCACATGATGGTGATCAGCCCCGATGAAGGCGGCATGAGCCGCGCCATCTACATCGCCAACGTGCTCGGACTGGACATGGGCATGTTCTACAAGAGACGCGACTACACCCGCATCGTCAACGGCCGCAACCCCATCGTGGCCCATGAGTTCCTCGGCTCCGACGTGGAGGGCAAGGATATGCTCATCATCGACGACATGATCTCCTCCGGAGAAAGCGTATGCGAGGTTGCCGCCGCCCTGAAGAAGAGAAAGGCGCGCAAGATCTTCGTCTGCGCCACCTTCGGCCTGTTCACCAACGGCCTGGACTGCTTCGATCAGGCTTACAGGGACGGGATCATTGACCGCGTCCTGACCACCAACCTGATCTACCAGCCGCCGCAGCTTCTGGAGCGCGAGTGGTATGTCAACTGCAGCATGAGCAAGTACGTTGCCTACCTGATCGACACACTGAATCACGACACCTCCATCAGCGACCTTCTGAATCCCAACGACAAGATTCAGAAGCTTCTGAACAAGTACAGGAACGGGAAGCTTTAAGGCTTGCGCCCTGCTGCCGGATGTGCTATATTGATAATAGAAAAAGGGAAAGCCAGAGAAGCGGCCTACCCTTTATAATCACAACTGTTACTTATAAACAGCCGTCACTATTGCGAGTAGTGGCGGCTATTTTCGTCTATCCCTGAAAATCTGATAACACAGACCAACAAGGGCAACAACAAACATACAAAACTGAAATAGATCAGCATATGTAACATTCATTGGCAACGCCCTCCTTCCTCTTTAGTCTGGAGGGTTAGCCCCTCCAAAAACAGGAGGGTAAGCCGCCTTTGGCTCTCTGGTTTCCCATGAGGAAAGTATAGCACATGTGTTCTCTTATCACAACAAAAATTCTTTCTTTAACTGACGCCTTTATCTCACAGTGATTTTGGCGTGCTCCTTGACTGTCAACTCTCTTTATGCTATTCTATACCACGCTGCAAAGCCCTCAAAACCAAGGTCTTTCCGGGCTTGCCGCCGATTCCCGGCGTTAAATGAATCGAGTGTTCGAGACCTTCCACTCGTAAAACAAAACTAAAGGAGAAAAACAAATGAACAAGAAAAACATCCACCTGCTGACCCAGGCGGCGATGATCGCCGCCCTCTATGTTGTGCTCACCTTCGTGGCCAACGCCTTCGGACTTGCAAACTATGCGGTTCAGGTCCGTTTCTCGGAAGCTCTTACCATCCTTCCCCTGTTTACCCCCGCCGGAATCCCCGGACTGTTCATCGGCTGTCTGATCAGCAATATCCTGACCGGCTGCGCCCTTCCGGATATCATTTTCGGCTCCATCGCCACCCTGATCGGCGCGCTGGGAACCTGGAAGCTGAGAAACATCTGCAGCCCGTTCCCCGATAAAAACGAAAAAAATGCTTCTCAGGGACGAGCATCCCATGTACCCTCTACGGGAGAAGCCTTCTCCCGGAAGGCTTCTCCGAGAACAACATTCCAGAGGAATGTTGTTCGGAGGAATGTATTCCTCGCCCCCCTTCCTCCCATCCTGGCCAACACGATCATCGTTCCTTTTGTACTGCGCTACGCATACGATATCAGGCCGCTGTGGCTGTCCTTCCTGACGGTGGGCGCCGGAGAGATCATTTCCTGCGGAATCCTCGGCCTGCTGCTCGCATGTACCTTAAATAAATACCGCTCCCAGATTTTTCGGGAGGACTTTTAATTGTAAAGAAAGAGGACGCGCCGGGCGTCCTCTTTCTCTTTGACCGGGAATTTTTCCCGGAATCTTTTTCTGGAACTTCTTCCTGGAACTTCTTCCTGGAACTTTTTCCTGGAATCTTTTCCGAAAATTATTTCCTGCACTCACTGCGTTTCCACATAGGTGACAAACATGTTCCCATTTTCCTCAAACAGCGCTGCGGCGTCGTTCCGTCCCATCCGGGAAACCTGGCCGGTCTGAGGGTCCATCAGGACGACATTTTTCTCATTGAAGCCGGTGATCAGGACAGCGCTGCCGTCCTTCAGAAGGGCAAGCACCGGGATTTCCCGGTCCGGATAGTACAGGACACTCTCCAGGCTGCAGCCTGTCAGATCCAGAACCTGTACGTTCTCCAGATTATCCTGCAGGATCCGGGCCACCGAATCTCCCTGCTCCAGCAGATATCCCGTATTTCTTGTCACGCCTTCATAGGTGAAAATAGCGTCCAGGCATACCTCCAGGCTGCTTCTTTCTTCATCAGCGGCCGTTCCCTCGATGGCCATGATCTGGTTTGCCGTATGAAGCCGCTCTGTCCTCCAGATGTAGAAGCCGCCTTCGGCCGTCACCGATCCGGAGCTTTCCGCCGCCCGCGTTATGGCCTCACCCGGCTCGGCGGCAAAAGTAACCTCTCCGTCCGGACTGTACACATAGTAAAGCTCCACCTGCTCCTGGGACGGCGGAACCTCTACCTGCCTGCTGCCTTCGTACAGCACCTCTCCTGGAGTGAGCATTTTCAGTTGCCCCGTCTTCACTGCGGTTTTCAGCTGAATCTCCGTCATCCTGTCATCCTTTTCCGTAGGGACGGTAATGATCGTATTGGTTTTCTTCGCTTCCGTCTGGCTGCTTACGATCTGATCCTCCTCCGCGTCAATGTAATCTCCAGAGGCGTCCTTTTCCACGCGGGTCAAAATGATCTGGTTCCCGCTCATTTCACAGCCGGTCACATAATAGCCCTCTTTTTCATAGGTCATCAGGATATTACCGCTTTCATCCTGGATCCTGACCTGATGCATGGGAAAGATCATGGCGCCCGTATCGTCCTGCGTCACGTCCGTCTGCCTGGCGATCCCGTACACGATGTCCTCCCCCATGAAGCCCAGGGGAAGGATGTAATTTCCGCCTCCCGCCTCGATCCGCGTCTGCTCTCCGGTGCTCAGATTCATCAGGATCAGGGAGTCCGAAGCGAACCGCTCTCCGCTCTGCCACGCGATCATCCGGTTGCTTTCCGATGCGCTGCAGCTATCCATGCTTAGGCCCTCCGCCATGATATCCACGGACTGAGTGTCCAGATGCACACAGCAGATCTGATCGTTCAGGAACAGATACAGCTCATACCTTCCGTTGATATAGGCGAGCCGGTCGATCTCCGCCTTCAGAATCTCCGGCGATTTTTTGCTTGGAAGAAAGGCAAGCTCCTCCACCGTGTTGGCAGAGCCGTCATAAAAGTAAATCTGCGTGCCGCAATATCCCTGCCTGCGGCCCGAGCTGATATAGCCGTATACCATGAAAAAAACGTTTCCCGCCTCGTCCACCTGCAGGATCTGAAAATTCCTGTCGTCCGGAAAGGCTCTTTCGTCCAGACTCTCCGTATCATGGAAGGAAAAAAGCCTGGCGAGCCTGTTTTCCGTCACATTGAGGCTGTACAGTACGCCGTTCTGGGCAAAGGCCAGAATGCTTCCGCCCTCGCTCTCCGCCATCTCCACATCCGTATCCCGGATCCCCAGCACCACTTCATCATCCACAAAGGCAGAAGCGTCCGCTGAGAAAAATTCGCTCATGGTACGTTCATAATCCAGCAGATACATCCGCTCCGTCCCGGTACGGATGCGATAAACCTCCCTTACAAAAGCATAAACCTCCCGCTCATATCTGGTGTAGCTCACCAGATATTCCATCATGATGGAAGCCGTCTGTTCAGTCATATCCAGGATGGTAAATACCGGCTCCGTCTCCCTGCGCACATCCAGGCTTGCCCAGCCAAGCTGATCCAGACTGCTGTGGATCGTCACCCGGCTCAGCGTGGAATTATCCCCGCTGGAATTCGTCTCCATATAAACGGCAAGCCCCGCGCAGGAGGAATCATGAAAGGTATCCTCGCTGAAGCCGGCCACAAAATCCAGCTTTTCCTGAATCCCGGAATTTTCCTGCTGAACCGCCCTCATATAGTAGGAGGCTTCCCTTCCGTCCTCCAGCGTGAGCTTAAAGATCACACAGTATTCCGTGCCTGCATCGATCAGATCCTTCAGAACGATATCCGCCTTCAGGACGCCGTCCTCCTCCGTAAGACCCGTCACCTGCGTATCCTCTACCAGCCTTGCTCCGTCGGCGCTGCGCACCTCAAAGGCAAGCGCCTCCACCTGCGCGCCGTAGGTCTGGATCCCAACGGAGAGCCTGCGGTCTGTCCCGATGGGCAGAAGGCTGCCCCGCATATACTTCTCCTCCATCCCGTCCAGATAGCCGTTCATCCTGTTGACGCGAAGTCCTCCCACGTCCACATAGACCGCCGGGAGCCGGGGAGGCTCCATTTCCGCCGTCATATCCGTATTCCCTCTGTTTAACAGCATGCTGCTTATGATCAGCGCCGCCGCGAAGACGACCAGGCACACGCAGCCTCTGATGATCGCTCTTTTCATGAATGCTCCTGTTTTCCTTCTTCCTCAAACAGCCTCTGCAGGCAGGTATTTACATGCAGGAAATCCGTCATTTCCTTCACGCCTGTCTCCTTTTCCAGTCCCTTTCCTCCCGGCTTTTTTACGGCGCGGATGAGAATATTTTTCGGCGTATGCTCCATATCGATGAACTCCAGAAGCTGCGTTTCATAGCTATGCTCCTCCAGCAGACAGGCTCGCACCGAATCCGTCACCAGCGCGGACAGCCGTTCCTTCACCAGCCCGTATTTCAGGGCAGGAGCGAGCATGTCGTTTCTGATCTGCCGGTTCACCTCATGCTGACAGCAGGGAACGGACAGGATGACCGACGCGTTCCATTTCACCGCCTTATAAAGCGCATAGTCCGTCGCCGTGTCGCAGGCGTGCAGCGTCACCACCATGTCCACGCTGTCCTCCCCCACAAAATCCGCGATATCTCCCTGGCAGAAATCCAGCTTCTGATAGCCGTACTTTTCGGCAAGAGCGCTGCAGCGGCGGATCACGTCCGCCTTCAGGTCCAGCCCGGTCACGCGGATATCCAGGCCGCAAAGCTCATGCAGATAATAGTACATGGCAAAGGTCAGATAGCTTTTTCCGCAGCCGAAATCAATGATCCGCACACACCTGTCCTTTGGAAGTATGGGCATGATGTCGGCGATAAATTCCAGAAAACGGTTGATCTGCCGGAATTTATCGTACCTGCTCTTCACCGTTTTCCCGTCCGGCGTCTGAACGCCCAGGTCGATCAGGAAGGGAACGGGCCGTCCCTCCTCCAGGATATATTTTTTCTTTCTGTTATGCGCCATGCGCAGCTCGTCCGGCACGGCGCCGGGACGCCTGACCTCGTGCTCCCTCTTTTTCACCGTCACCTTTCCCTTCTTGCTCACAAGCGCCTCCGCCTCAAAGCCCGCCGCCTTTATGGAAAGCTGTCGGAAGCCCGCCATGGCCTCACAGATGCTCTCACAGGCCTCCTCGCCGCTCAGGTTTCTGTGAAAGACCTGATTGCCGCGAAAGGTTTCCATCTGAAAAAAGAGCCTGTCCCGGATCATGACCGGCCTCACCTTAAAGCGGACGTCTCCGTCCTTTTTCCTCGGCCCTCCCGCCGTCATCTGATACAGCTCTCCGTTCAGGCTTTCCTGTAAAAGAGCGCGCAATTCATCCATCCTGTCAATCCTTTCTTCCAACCGGAAAGACGGCGCAGCCGTTCCGCAAAGCCTTCCGCTTTTTCGGACCTCCTGCGCCCCCTGCTTTCCTCCGTCCTATCCATTGTAATGATTTTCCTGCAAATACTCAACCGATATTTTAAAAAATATGAATGCTTTCGAAGCGTTTCTTCATCCCGGCGTCCATCCCTGCCAGCTCCTTCCGTTTCTTCTTCTCCTGCGGAAGATCTCATAATACAAAAGAATCTGGATCAGCGTCCGCCGGTCCTTCAGTCCCGCGGAGGAGGCATCTGCTCCGGTCGGAGCGGCGTTCCGGTTCTGCCGTAAATTCTCCGCTCCCGGCATCCTTCCCGCGTCCGCATTTTCCTGCCCCGGCGTTCTTCCCGCGTCCGGGTTCACCTGCCCCGGCATTCTTCCCGCCTCCGCCGCAGCCGCCTCCTGCTCCTCCTCGCGGCGAATCCTCTCCTGGATGCTTTCCGCAAGCCGGAACAGGGCCAGTCTGTCCGGATACTCGTCATAGATCATGCTTCCCTGATAGTCCATTCCGTCCAGGATGCGGCTGATCTTCTCCTGGTATTTCTTCGCCTGCTCCGGATAAAGCTGGATCAGATAGTCCAGATCCCTGGATGCGGCGTCCTCCTCCTCCCAGAACATGGGCAGAGGATAGGTCATGTAAAAGGGCAGCGCCATCCCGCTTCTCCCGGTCCGGCCTCTCCATGCTTCCTCCCCGCGCGGGGCGTTTCCCATGCGGGCCCCTTCTCCATAAAAAGAAAAAGGAGGAAATCCTCCCGGATTTTTCCTGAAATCGTCCATGTGATCCTTTCCGTTCCTTCTTTTTATGGTTTATAGTATGCATCCGGGCCCGATATGTTTTTCCGCGCCGGTTCCGGAGACGGCTTCTCCCTCTCCAAAGCGGCTCTGCCTCTACCTTCTCCGCCTCCCCAGCAGCACGTCCCTGCACGCCTCCGCACGCTTCACATCCTCCGCCCCCAGCGCGCCGTCTGTATGTCCTGCATCCATGTCCCCTGCTCCTGGTTCCGCTATATTCGCCCCGGTACAGGCCGGCTCCTTATACGGCTCCCGGGCGCCAGGCACCTTCGTCCGCGCGTATCTTGCCCGCTCATACAGCCGGGCCAGCTCTCTGAACGCCTGCTTATCTCCCTCAGCTTCCTCTCCATCCCCCGTTCCCGCTTCTGCAAAAAGGAACTCCATCTCCCTGGCCGTTTTCGCGTGAAGCAGGCTCTCTCTGGCGTCCGTTCTCCACTGGTCCTTTCCCCAGAGATTCTTTTCCCGGAAGGCCGTTCCCCGGGGGAACAGTGCCCCGCTCCCGGGATGTCCCTCCGGATTGCGGAAGCGCTCCGATCTTTGTATGGTGCGGACAAAGATCCTGCGGATCTTTTCCTCCGGCGTCCTGGCAAAAAGCCGGACTGTATCCTGTCTGTCACGCTTTCTTTTCTCCGCCCGCAGCGTTTCCCGGATCTCCTCCGTCTTCTGTTCATCCTGCGTCCGCCTGATCTTCCCCTCATAAAACCTGCGGATCAGGGCCGACACCGCCTGATAGACGAGGAAGACGAGAAGCGCCGCCGCCCCGATCAGAAGCAGATACTGAACCACCTGATACAGAATCTCAAGCCAAAAGGGATGCTCCCTGGTCTCTGCCGCCATAAACTCCATTGCGGCGGACTCCTGCGGCGCCGTCTCCTGGACGCCTCCCTCCGCCCCAAACAGGTCAAGAAGGAAGCCGATCAGCTTCAGAACGCCTCTTATGACCCATAAAGAAACATTCTGAAGCAGCTCTCCCGCCCGATCCATAAACGTCTGATCCGCGCCAAGGGCAAGAAGCATCACCACCCCCAGACTGCAGGCCGCAGTCAGACCGCCGCCCCGAAGCAGCATCCGACGCACGGGAATATGGGCGTTGCTGGATTTATTGAACTGCACAAACCGCTCCAGATTTCTCAGATAGGTGTCCGCAAAAAACAGGAAGGCATAGGCCAGAGAGGCGTTGAGGATCCTTCCGCAGGCCGCGCTGTCCCCCAGATACGCGCAAAGGAGCACAGCCAAAGACGCAGCGATCAGAGCCGCCGCAGGCCCAAGAAGCCCTTCCTCCTCCCGGCCCTCCTGCAGGCGGACACGAAAGGAAACGAGCAGATAGATTCCGGCAAAAATGCCGAAAATTCCCCGCTGTACCCCGTTCTGTCCAAGCCCAAGGACGGTCGATCCCCAAACGGCTCCATGCAGAAGCGCGAACAGCCAGAAACGGGAAGCGAAGATCCGGATCAGCCAGAAGCAGACCGGAACGGCCGCAAGCAGAAGCTGAAGCAAAAGCGCAGGCGGCTGAAGCATGCCGCTTCCCGCCTGCAGAACCTCGCCCTCCAGCGCGCCCTCAAGCGGAACGAGCGCGGAAAACAAGGCCGTCTCCACACAGAATACGGTCAAGAAATTCATAAGGATCTCCATCAGCTCCACCGGTCTCATCCATTTTTCATTCATTCAGCATTTCCTCCGCATTCAGCCTTACAAAATGCAGACGCTCCGGCTGTGAAACGCCGCTTTCCATCCGGGGAAACAGCGGGCACATCCAGGTAAAATCCGTGCCTGAGCGGGAAAAACGTTCGATCAGCCCCTGGAACTCTTCGTCGGCATGGGCGGAAAGGAACAGCGTGGCGGTATCCCTTCCCTCCGCCTCAAGCTCCCCGCCGAAGGCCTCCTCGAAGGGAAGCGCCGGCACATCCAGATTCATCCTGGCAAACGCCCGGTTCAGCTGCTCCATGTGTCCCTCTCCCGCTCCGGGGGCGAGGCGCAGTACCTCTCCCGTAAGCACATCGACAGCGTTGCAGAAAACCGCGATGCGGATCCCCTGGTTCAAAAGCTCCCTCGCGATCCTGGCCGCAATGCGGATACACAGCTCCAGAAGCTCCTGTCTCTTCCAGATCCCGCGATCCTCCAGATTCAGGAAGATCCGAACCGCCCGCAGCGCCGTATAGCCCTTCAGATTCACCATCAGATCCCCCGTCCTTGCCGTCGCCTTCCAGTTGACTGATCTCGGCTCGTCGAAGGGAGCGTATTCCCGCAGTCCTCTGTACTCAAAGGGATCCTCCAGCAGATGGCGCTTTGCAAGGACCTCCCCGTTCAGCTTCCGGATCGCAGCCTCCAGGGATACTCCCTGCGCAGGCCGTGGATACACATACAGGATGCTTTCCTCCCCGATCCTCTCGATCATTTCCCGGCTCAGGAACAGATCAGAGGCGACCAGGTCCAACCCGTCGATCCGATAGTATCCCCGCGCTGCGCACTGAAAGGGAATCCTTCTCGTCACACGCTGATTCGGCCCAAGAGAGAGAATATCGTTCCGGTAATACTGATCCGTCACCGCGCTGTCTCCCTTCTCCTCGAACCGCAGCTTTCTGGAAACCTGAAACTTCACCTTCAGCATGGGAAGCGGCAGCGCCTTCCTGTTTTCCACCTGCTCCGAGAGGAAGCACCGCTCTCCCTCCACGGCGCTCCCCGCCGAGAAAAAGAGCCTTGCCGTAAGCCCTCTTTTCCAGAACCGCCCATACACCCTGGCCTGCAGGAAATAGAAGGCGGCCGCTCCCAGCCCGATCCACAAAATCAGAAACATGCTAGCCTCTCCTTCCGAAGTCCTCCACGGGCACAGGCGTCTGCGAAAGGATTTCCTCCATCAGCGCGCGCGCCTCCTCCTGTCTTCCCCCATAGGCAAAGACAAGCCTGTGGGAAAGCACGTCGCAGGCAAGCGCCTTCACATCGTCCGGGATCAGATAGTCCCGGCCCTCCATACAGGCGAGCGCCTTCGTCGCCCGCATCAGGGCAAGGGTTCCTCTTGGGCTTACGCCCATGGCCACCCTTTCCTTCTTTCTTGTCGCCGCGGCAATATCCGCAAGATATCCGGCAACGAGGGGATGCACGTAAACCCGCTTCGCCTCCTCCTTCATGGAAAGAAGCTCCTCCTTCGTCATCACGGCCTGCAGCTTCTCCAGCGGATCCTCCCGGCTGTAGGTCTGCAGGATGGCGGCCTCCTCCTCCCGGCTTGGAAAGCCCATGGCAAGCTTCATCATAAAACGGTCCGTCTGCGCCTCCGGCAGCGGAAAGGTTCCCGCCGTCTCCACCGGATTCTGGGTCGCGATCACAAAAAAGGGCCGTTCCAGCTCCAGCGTCTCCCCGTCTATCGTGACCTGCCGCTCCTCCATGCATTCCAGCAGGCCGGCCTGCGTCCTCGGCGTAGCCCGGTTGATCTCATCGGCAAGCAGGATGTTGGTAAAAACCGGACCCTTTTTCAGCTCAAAGCTTTCGCTCTGCCTGCTGTAGACATGCAGACCGGTGATGTCCGCAGGCAGCATGTCGGGGGTGAACTGGATTCTTCCCATCTGTATCCCCAGAGATGCCGCAAGCGATTTTGCCAGCTTTGTCTTGCCCGTTCCCGGCACGTCCTCAAGAAGCACATGGCCGTCCGCAAGAATAGCGGCAAGGAGCTTTTTCGCGACCTCCTCCTTGCCGATTATGACCTGTCCCACGTTATCAATAATTTTGCGTACCTCATCCCGCATCTAATCACCGTGCCTTTCCATACTCCCCGTAACGGGAAAAATTTTCTCGTTTCCGCCGTTCTCGCTTCCGTCGCCGGACGGCGTCCGTTCCTTACGAACGAAGCACTCCGCCGGGACGTTTTCGCTTTGATTATACCTTTTTTCAGTACGCCTGTCCATTCCGCCTGACCAGGAGAAACGGGCACTTCATAAAAGCGGAGCAGTCCTTTCTTTTTTATTGACAGCATTCCGGAAAAAGCGTAGTATTCTGATTATATATATTTTTTCTGGTTTTTTTCATACAATTACAATTCTGCCGGCAGGCAGGAGAAGGAGGGGCCCATGACTGTTTCCGCTTTGTACCGCAGACGTCTGATCCCGGAGGAATGCGTCCGTCTCAAGGACGACGTCATCCTTCAAAACGAGCCCGGCCTTCTTGTGACCTCCTGGAAAGCACTGAAGCCACGGCCGGATCTCAGCCATGGCTTCTCCTGTTATTATCTGGACGAGGGCTATAAGATCAGCCGCTTCTATGCCGCAGACGGTTCGCTTCTTTATCATTACTGCGATATCATTTCCGCCTCATACCTTCCAGAATCCGGCTCCCTCATCGTCACTGATCTGCTTGCCGACGTCATCATCTATCCGGACGGCTTTGTTAAGGTTGTGGATCTTGAAGAAATGGCCGACGCCCTGGAAGCCGGGGTGCTGGACATTCCCCTGCTGCGCACCGCTCTGCGTTCCCTGAACCGCCTTCTGCAGGACATATACGCCGGAAAGCTGCCGGAGCTCTCCCGTCCAATGGAACGGTTTGATACGGAGTTTTCTTTTTCATGTATTAACACAGGAGCATTACAGGAGCATTAATAAAAAACATGCCCTCCGATATTGATTCCCGTAAGTCCCGGAATGGGTGTACGGAAAAACACGCAGTTTCCCACGTTGGTAACGCCGCTCATCGCCTCATCAGCAGCCCGGTAGCAGCTTGCCGTCGCACGGTTTTCCGCAAGAGCCAGAGCCAGGCGGCCTGTGGAAACCGGTTCAAACTGCCTGCTCTGGTAAATGACGCCCGAAAGAGTATTGGGGAACACGGAGCTGAGCACCCGGTTGATCACCACTGCGCCCACGGCCACCTGTCCTTCGTACGGCTCTCCTCCCGCTTCACAGTAGATCAGATTTGCCAGAAGATAGCGGTCGCCCTCCGTGAAGGTCACCTCGGAGATATCGCGCCAGCTCGACTGGGCCGCCAGACGGGATTTCCGGATCTCCTCCTCAAGCTGCTTCTGCAGGGCCGCAATGTTCTCATTCTGCGCCGCGATCTGGGCTTCCAGCGCCTCCACCTGCGCTTCCGCGCTTGCGATCTGATCGGAATAAGCGGAAATGCTGCTCCGGGTCTGGCTGATCAGCCCCGAAAAGCGTTCATGCTCCGCCTGAGCGGAGGCCTGCATTTCCTCAAGCTGCTTCATATCCGCCTGAAGCTGCGCCTCCTTTTCCTCCACCGCCTGCCTTGCTGCCTGATAGGCGGCAAGCATCTCCTGGTCGTAGGATGCCATCTGGGTAAAATATTCCGTCATATTCAGGATCTCGCCCAGAGAATCTGCGGAAAGGATCGCTTCCAGATAGGAAACGCTCCTTTTTTCATAGGAATACTGGATTCTTTTCTTCAGGCAGAGATATTGCCTCTCCTCCGTCGCCTTCGCTTCCGCAAGCTCCTCCTGCGCCGTCTCGATCTCGTCATTCTTGGCGATGATGTTGTTCTCGATCTCCTCCAGATTGCTGCTCACTTCCGCAAGCTGGCTGTTCAGGCTGCCAAGCTCCCCCTCCAGCCCGCTCTGAACCTCCTCCATATTGCTGATATTTTCTTCCTGGGCATTTTTCAGGTTCTCGGTGGCTTCTCTTTCTTCCTTCGCGTTTTCCAGCTTCTCCCTGGTATCCGAGGTGGCATCCGCACCCAGCTTTGGGACCGTAAGCATGACCAGCGCGAGGATCCCCGCGATCAGCCTGCGTTTTCCCGCTCTTAACATCCGTATTCTCCTCTTAAGTCTTCCGGCCCTTTATAAGGCGAGCGTCACATTCCGGCCCGCAGGCTCGTATTTCCGGTATCGTACTCCGGCGGCGTCCAGCATCCGTTTTGAGGCGCGGACGGACGGCGTGTCGGCATATTTGTCGCATTCATATACGATCTCCCGGATCCCGCTCTGAATGATGGCCTTCGCGCATTCGTTGCAGGGGAACAGGGAGACATACAGCCTGGCGCCCGCCAGGCTTCCGCCTCTGTAATTGAGAATGGCGTTCAGCTCGCTGTGGGTCACATAAGGATACTTGGTGTCCTCTTCCTCCCCATACTTCTCCCACGGAAAATCATCGTCGGAGCAGCCGATGGGAAAGCCGTTGTAGCCCATGGACAAAATCTTGTTATCGCCGCTGACAATGCAGGCTCCCACCTGCGTGCTCGGGTCCTTGGAACGCAGCCCGGACAGCTTGGCCACTCCCATAAAATATTCATCCCAGGTGATATAATCCTGTCTTTTCATGGCAACCTCTATTCCGGAGCATGAATGACAGGCGGAAGCTTCCGCCGTCAGAGCTCCTTTTTCCGTGCGATATCCTTTTACTTCGTTCCGAAGATCCTGTCGCCCGCATCCCCAAGGCCGGGCACGATATAACCGTGATCATTCAGCTTTTCATCCAGTGCTCCCACATACAGGTCCACATCCGGATGCTCCTGCTGCATCCGGGCGATTCCCTCCGGCGCGGCGATGATGCACATGAAATGGATCTTTTTGCAGCCCTTCTCCTTCAGCATCCGGATAGCGGCAGCCGAGGAGCCTCCTGTGGCGAGCATGGGATCCACCACGAAGACCTCCCTTTCCGCACAGTCAGCCGGGAGCTTGCAGTAGTATTCCACGGGCTCCAGCGTCTCCGGATCCCGATACAGGCCGATATGTCCGACCTTTGCGGCAGGGATCAGATTCAGCACGCCGTCCACCATGCCAAGCCCCGCTCTGAGGATCGGCACGATCGCCATCTTTTTTCCCCGAAGCTCCTTCACCGTGGTTTTGCAGATCGGCGTTGTGACCTCAACTTCCGAAAGCGGCAGGCTTCTGGTGGCCTCATAACAGATCAGCATCGCGATCTCCCCGATGGTCTGTCTGAAATCCTTGGTTCCCGTATCGATCCTTCTGATATAACCAATCTTATGCTGAATGAGCGGATGATCCATGATTACTACCTTAGACATATCTTCCTCCTAATCTGCCGCCACAGGCGGCATTTTCATCTGTGTCGTCTACTGTTCCATTGCCGTAATTTTCCCGACCCTGCGCGCATGCTTTTCTTCCCCGGAAAACGGGGTATCCAGGAACGTCTCAACGATGCTGAGCGCCAGATTTTTCCCAACGATCCCCGCTCCCATTGCCAGCATGTTCGCGTCGTTATGCTCTCTCGTCAGCCTTGCGGACACCGTGTCCGCGCAGAGCGCACAGCGGATTCCCTTCACCTTATTGGCTGTAATGGAAATCCCGATTCCGGTGGTGCAGATCACAATCCCTTTATCGCACCTTCCTTCCGCCACCGCCTCCGCGGCCGCCCTTCCGAAATCCGGATAGTCGCAGGAGCTCTCGTCAAAGCAGCCGAAGTCCTCCCATTCCAGTCCTTTCGCCTCCAGACAGCGGATCACCTCCTGCTTTAAAGCATATCCGCCGTGGTCACATCCCAGTGCAATCTTCATACTTCCTCCTTTTTTTGCCGCCGAAGGCGGCATTACATTCCGAAAAAGAATGGTGAAGCCATTCTTTGGCACGAGTCAGAGGCTCGTGCCGACCTCCATTCCGAAGCGCCTTAGCGCTGAGGAACGCGCTTATGCTTCGATCACATGATGGCCTGCGGCCTTGAGAAGCCGGTTCATGATGGCCTGTCCCATCCCCTTTGAGGGAAAGGCCTCCGAATACATGACCTCCACGCCCTCGTCGTCAAATTCCCGCAGGATCCGGTACAGGCTGTGGGCGATCGCCTCCTCGTCCGCTCTGCTTCCCACGCTCTTCACGCTGTCCGCCAGATAAAGGGGGGCGGTCTCATCCGCAGCGATCACGCCCGTTTTCTTTCCCTCCGCTGCGGCCTTCTGGCAGAGCTCATTGATACGCAGGGTCACCCGTCCGGGTTCACCCTCCACGACCGCAAGCTCACCCTTCGGCGCGTAATGGCGGTATTTCATTCCCGGCGCCTTCGGCCGCCTGTCGGACGCCGCGTCCAGGATCGTTCGGTCCACCGAAACCCTTCCAAGAACCTCCTCCAGCATCTCCTGTGTCACGTATCCGGGCCTTAAGATCATGGGCTCGTCCTCCGTCAGATCCAGGATCGTGGATTCCAGGCCGATCCCCACATCCCCGCCGTCCAGGATCATATCGATCCTGCCGTCCATGTCCTCCGCCACATACCTGGCGCTGGTAGGGCTCGGCTTTCCGGAGGTGTTCGCGCTTGGCGCCGCTACAAAGCCGCCCGCCGCAGCAATCAGGCCCTGCGCAGCCGGATGGGAGGGGAAACGCACCGCCACTGTGGACAGTCCGCCTGTGGTCTCCATGGGAACCGTATCCTTTTTTTTCAGGATCATGGTCAGCGGCCCCGGCCAGAACGCGCGGGCGATCAGAGCCGCCCTTCCGTCCGGATCCCAGGCGATCCGCTCCAGATCGCTGAAGCGGCAGATATGCACGATCAGCGGATTGTCCGATGGTCTGCCCTTTGCGGCATAAATCCTTCGGGAGGATTCCGGGTTCAGCGCATCTCCGCCCAGCCCGTATACGGTTTCCGTAGGGAAGGCGACCAGGCCCCCGGCCTTCAGGATCTCTCCCGCCTTTCTCAGCCTCTTTTCGTCCTCCCCGCTTCCATCCATTACTTCATAGAGAGTCTTCATGTCACATTTCTTCTTTCCTGTCGTATCCGTGCGCGCCGGGCGCGGCTGCCTGCAGGCGGCCGTTTTCTTTCGCGCAGGCGCGCGTTCACAGCGGAGCGTTTTTTATGCGGTCGGAAACGGTGTTTTCTTTCGCATAAAAAAGCCTGCCTTCCCATTCCAGCAGACTTTTCGCTCTCCTTCTGCTCTTTCCGGATGTCCGGACATCCATTTTGCCCAATTATATCACATCCTGCCCCCTTAGAAAAGTCCCCCGGAAGGAAGGCGTTCTCACCCGGGCAGAAAGGCTTTCTCAGTCAGAAAGGCTGTTCAGGTACTGCATCAGCGCCATATGGATATGCCAGGCCAGTTTCTCCTGGTAATAGTCGTCGGTAAGCTTTGCCGCCTCCTCCCCGTTGGAAAGAAAGCCGCATTCCACGATCACGAGCGGCCTCCCTGTCTTTTTCAGAAGATAATAGCTGTCATTTGCCTTAGAAGTCCTGTGATTTTCCGGATCCAGCTCCTTTACAAGACGGTCCTGGATCAGTCCTGCCGCATACTCTCCTGCCGCGCTTCCCTCATAATAGAATACCTGCGCGCCCTTCACATACTCCTCGCCGTAGCTGTTCTGATGGATGCTCACCGCGATCTCCGGCTGCTCCTCCTCTATGATCTGGATGCGCTGCTTCATATCCTGCACCTTTTTATTGGACGCATTCTCGTCATACAGCCCCGTATCCGTGGTCCTGGTCATCACCACATCCACGTCCGAGGCCTCCAGAAACAGCTTCAGCTTTTCAGCGATCTGCAGGTTCAGCTCCTTCTCAAGCTCTCCGTGAATGCCCACCTTGCCGGGGTCGATACCGCCGTGCCCCGCGTCGATCACCACGCAGGGACGTTCCTTCGTTTCCGCCCGGCCCTCGTTTACCAGAATGGCCGTCTGGCCGGCCGACCAGAAAACAGCACTCAAGAGAAGAACCGTCGCGGCTCCTCTCAAAAGTCCTTCCTTTAATTCCGTCCTCATGAGGTCTCCCGCGCTCCGTTTGTTCCATTATATGAACTCAGCAGAGCGAAAAGACCCGCGCTGGCGCCGTCAGGCTCCCAACCATAAGATATCCATGATCGGCAGCTCCATCAGCCGTTTACAAACTCCGAAAGCACCGCCCATACCTCCGGATGCCCGCTTTCATAGCCGAGCTTCCAGGCGGCGACGCCTCCGATCCCGTATTCCTTCATCACGCTGATCTTCGCCTGGAGAGACTGCTCATCCTCCAGCCATACCTGGAAAAGAGCGCCGTCCTCTTCCAGCTCCGCATAATTCTGACAGGCAGCCTCATCCCACACGGCCTCCACGCCCCGCTGGGAAAGGAAGCTCTGCGCCGCCGTCATTCCCACCGCCTGGCTTTTCACACCGTCCTGGCCGGTTTCCCAGATGCGGGTATAAAAGGGAACCGCGTTGACCACCTTTTCAGGGGGAACATACTGCACCATGGTGCTGATCCCGTCCTCCACATATCCGATGGAAGCAACGCTTCCCGTTTCCTGGGAACCGCCGTAGTGCTCGTCATAGCCCATGATGATGACGTAATCCGCCACAATTCCCTGCTCCTTCCAGTGATAATGGGAATTGTATTCCTTGGGCACATAATTGTCCACGGACAGCACCAGACCGTTTGCCCTGCATGGGATGGAAAGCTCTCTTAAAAATTCAATGTAATCCTCTCCCGCGTCGCCCGGCACCTGCTCAAAGTCCACGTTGATGCCCTCCACGCCAAGAGCCAGAGCCTCGTTCACCAGGCCTTCGATCAGCTTCTGTCTCTTGCTGGTATAGGAAAGGATCTCCCTGATATCCACGTCGTAGGTGAAGTTATCGACAAGGGCCCACACCTCCAGCCCTCTGTTATGCGCCTCCTGCACGTAAGAGGAGCTTCCGATGCTGACAAAGCCTCCCTCGTTGTCGCTTAAGAAAAACCAGGTGGGAGAGATCACATTCATCCCGCTCACGCCCGAGAGCACCTCTGAAAGCGTGGAATTGGCGGCCTCGCTGGTCACCTGATGCCAGCCCAGGCAGATCCTGTGATCCCTCCGGATAGAGGTATATTCCGGCGTCTCCACATCCGTTACCGGGATCAGCGTCTCGCTGCGTTCATTTTCCAGCCGCTTGTTTTCCACATAGCCGATGAAGCCGTCCTGCGTGACGACCTTGCTCCAGGTCTCCATCGTCTCCAGCACCGTTACCGTATCCCCCGCGCTCACCCCTGTCAGGATATCGCTCTTGATCCCGCCCTGATAGCGGACCTTCGTATCCCTTTTGATATCCGCCGCCGTGTGCTCGTCCCATACCGTGGTCATCACCACCCGGTTCGGCTCCGGATAGAGGGTATAGGAAAAATTGGTGTATTTTCTCACATAATCCAGCGCCACATACATCACGCCGTCCTGCTCCCAGGCCGGAACATAGCCGTCCTCTCCCGTCTCTCCCGTCCGGGCGTAGATGATCTCGTCCGGCATAGTATACAGAAGCCAGCCCTCATGATAGTCCGCGTAAAATCTGTCATTCAGCCAGGCATGCACCGTTTCCAGCGGCAGATAGCACCTGCCGTCCCTGACCACGCCCTTTTCCTCACGGAGCTCGTCATTGAGCACAACCGCCGCTTCCTGCGCGGATGAAAGGCTGAAATATCCGTTCAGATCCATCTGTTCCTCGGAGTAGGAGAAGCGTTCCACAACCTTCATCCCAAAAGTGATGGCGATGATCGCAAAAATAAGGACGACCGCGATTATCACCGGAATTGCTTTTTTCATCTTCCGTAACCTCCTGACCGCCCTTATTATATCAGACTATTGAAGCATCGTCATTACCTATTTTTACATGTTTCCGGGGATCCGTCTTTCTCGCGCAGCAGCGGTACGGGGGCCCGCATCGCACGGCTTTTGGATCCTTTTTCATTCATTTTTCTTTGTTTTCAGATCACCTTGTTTTCAGACAGAACGCCTCTGCATTTTCAAACGGTTAAGGGCACTTCACCTTATCGTATCTGACCTGGGTCAGCCTGCCGTTCTCATCCACGATATAATCCGGCATATACACGGCATCCTCGCAGACAAAAAATCTGCTCGCGATCTCATCAGGCGAGGACGGCTTTCCCTCCAGATACAGGTTCACGCCCTGTCCGCTGATCTTTTTCAAATGCTCTTTGAACTCGATCTCATCGTCTTTCATCAATAAATCCCTCTCTTTTATGCACAAAGGGACATAACAGAGCTCCGCTCCTGACGGTTCTCCAAAAGGACGTGATATATAAACCCTATGCCCTCTGTTCATGTGGCGGCGACGATGCTTCGTAAGCCTGAAAAGATGCTCCCGGACGTGTATCGCGAAATTCTGCATGGAAATACGCAGACAGACCATTTACAATACATTTTTTGAATTAAACTTCTCCAGGTGAAAATTTTGGAAATGATTTCTTTCCCGACAGGCACATAAGCCTGTAAGACCTCCTCATACTATATGGATGAGGCAGCAGCGAAGCCGGCAAATTAACGCCGTCCGCTGTCTGGCAGATACAGAAGCCGCCGAATGGGACCGCTTCTGAAGAATTGCTTAAAATATGATTCTGATAAATTCCGGGTGCAGCTCCCCTCCTTCTGATACGGAGTACCCGGAAGCATCTTTAGATGGATTATATCCGATAACTGGAAAATTGGCAAGTAATTTGTAAAAAAAAAGTGAAACAGCGCCCGGAAGCTTGACTTCTTACTGGCCGCAGTATAATATATCTGTAATCGCAGATACTGTAAATTATGTTTATTTTACGGGCTTTTTTCGTCACACAAAGAAAGAATTCCAATATCTTTATATTAAGGATGTGATCATAATGAAAATTGAGAAAGTGAACGACCATCAGATTCGCTGTACCCTGACCAAGGCAGACCTGGCGGACAGGGAGCTGAAGATCAGCGAGCTCGCTTATGGAACAGAGAAGGCGAAAAGCCTCTTTCGTGATATGATGCAGCAGGCGGCCCTCAAATTCGGCTTTGAGGCGGAGGATATTCCGCTCATGATCGAGGCAATCCCGCTGAATTCGGACTGCATCGTTCTGATCATCACCAAGGTGGAGGATCCGGAGGAGCTGGATACCCGGTTCTCCAAGTTCGCCCCCAGCGTGCATGACGACGACAGCCTGGACGATATGATCCAGGATCTGAACGAGGGGGCTGACGATGTGCTCGACCTGTTCCGGCGCATCCATGAGGGACGCACCTCCTCCCAGGGAACCGACAGGGAGGCCGCGCAGAAGGCCGCTTCCGACAAGAAGGAGGATGAGGAGCTTCAGATCACCCGGATCTATTCCTTCGATTCCCTCAATCATATCACCCGGCTCGCCCACGTTCTGGAAGGCTTCTATAACGGAGTCAACTCCCTTTACAAGGATGCCGGAAAGGGAAGGTATCTGCTGATCGTATCCAATTCCTCACACACGCCTGAGGAATTCAACAAGCTCTGCAACTGTCTGTCCGAATACGGCAGACAGGAAAAATCCGCGCCCGGCGGCGGGGCCTTCCTGGAGGAGCACTGCGAGCTGATCGTAAAGGATCACGCACTGCAGGCATTTGGAAGGATCTGAAGCGATGGACCGAAAACACGTTTCATAAAACACATTTCATAAAAGCGGCGGCGCACCCGGTCGGTACGCCGCCATTTTTTACAGAAGAACGCCCCTCTCGCGCCGGGCATCCTTTCTGACCCTTTCTGATACTTCGGCTTTCTGCGTTTCTTATGCCTCCGCGATCGCCTTCATCAGCTCGTCAATATCAATACCGTGAACCATCGCGGCCTCTTCCAGGCTCTCCGCCTGCGCGGAAGGGCAGCC
The DNA here is from genome assembly GCA_019119595.1 of Candidatus Eisenbergiella merdavium. Lineage (GTDB taxonomy): Bacteria > Bacillota > Clostridia > Lachnospirales > Lachnospiraceae > Eisenbergiella > Eisenbergiella merdavium. The sequence goes on from DWWS01000018.1 coordinate 75,517, forward strand.
AAGACAGTGCATTCCCGCGTTCATCAGAACAGGGGCCACACCGGGATTGGTCCTCAGGATCTCACCGATCGTCATTTCCTTCGTAATGCCAGCCATTTCGCCAACCTCCTTTTCTTACGATTTTTACACCGCAGGGCGCCGCTGCTTTTGCAGCCGTTCCGCCGCCGTCTGCGGCTGCATTCAGTATAATACTTTTCCCCGTTGTACGCAAGATATGTATCCCGATATGTAATCTTCACTTTTTTCGATAAAAATAATCATGTCTTTAAAAAAGAACATTCCCGCCTTGACGCTCTTTCCGGGGTAACATATAATACTAGATGCGAAGCGGACATGTCCGCTCTGCAAAGACAGACAGATTTTTTCAGCAACCGGCATACGCCACATACGGCGGGCCAAAACGCGGGAGGAACGCCCGATGCAGCCTTCCCGCACATAGATGTTTCATGCTGCCCGCTGCAGCAGACAGGAGGAAATCTTGAGGACAGAATGGAATGGCTTTATCGGCGGAGAATGGGAGCGCGAGGTCAATGTGCGCGATTTCATTCAGAAAAATTACCACCCCTATGACGGAGACGAGTCCTTCCTCGCTCCGCCCACGCAGAATACTGTAGAGCTCTGGGATCAGGTTCTGGAGCTGTCCCGCAAGGAGCGGGAAGCGGGAGGCGTCCTGGACATGGACACGAAGGTGATCTCCACCATCATCTCCCACGGCCCCGGCTATCTTGACAAGGAGAAGGAAACGATCGTCGGCGTGCAGACGGACAAGCCCTTCAAGCGCGCCCTTCAGCCCTACGGCGGCATCCGCATGGCGCAGAAGGCCTGCGCGGACAACGGCTACACACTGGATCCGCAGGTCGAGGAATTTTTCTCCACCCACAGGAAAACGCACAACGCGGGCGTATTTGACGCCTATACGCCGGAGATGCGCGCCTGCAGAAGCGCCCACATCATCACCGGCCTTCCGGACGCCTACGGCAGAGGAAGGATCATCGGGGACTACCGGAGGATCGCCCTCTACGGAATCGACGCTCTCATCGAGGATAAGAAGGCGCAGAAGGATTCTACGGGAAGCGTGATGACCGACGACGTGATCCGGCTGCGCGAGGAGCTTTCCGAGCAGATCATCGCGCTGAAGCAGATGAAGGAAATGGCCGCCTCCTACGGCTGCGACATTTCCCGTCCTGCCGCCAACGTGCAGGAAGCCATCCAGGCCACCTACTTCGGCTATCTGTCTGCGGTGAAGGAGCAGAACGGCGCGGCCATGTCCCTTGGACGCACCTCCACCTTCCTCGATATTTACGCGGAACGCGACCTTGCTCTGGGAACCTTCACGGAGGAACAGATCCAGGAGTTTGTGGATCACTTCATCATGAAGCTTCGCATCATCAAATTTGCACGGACACCGGAATACAACGAGCTGTTCTCCGGCGATCCGGTGTGGATCACCGAGTCTCTGGGAGGCGTGGGCGTGGATGGCCGCCACATGGCGACGAAGATGTCCTTCCGTTATCTGCACACCCTGACCAACCTTGGCCCCGCTCCGGAGCCCAACCTGACCGTGCTGTGGTCCACCAGGCTGCCCATGGGCTTTAAGCGCTACTGTGCGAAGATGTCCATCCAGACCTCTTCCATCCAGTACGAAAACGATGACCTGATGCGTCCGGTTCACGGAGACGACTACGGCATCGCCTGCTGCGTTTCCTCCATGCGCATCGGCAAGGAAATGCAGTTCTTCGGCGCCCGCGCCAACCTGGCGAAGTGCCTGCTCTACTCCCTCAACGGCGGCGTGGATGAAAAGACCAGGAAGCAGGTCGGGCCGAAGTACCGGAAGTATGAGGGCGATGTGCTGGAATACGATAAGGTGGTCGACGCATTCTATGATATGATGGAGTGGCTGGCCGGCGTTTATGTGAACACCCTCAACGTCATCCACTACATGCATGACAAATACTGCTATGAAAGGGCACAGATGGCGCTGCATGACAGAGACGTGCGCCGCTATTTCGCCACCGGCATCGCGGGGCTTTCCGTGGTCGCGGATTCCCTTTCCGCCATCAAGTACGCGAAGGTGGAGCCCATCCGCGATGAGGATGGCATCATCGTTGACTTTAAGATCACGGGAGACTTCCCCAAGTACGGAAACGATGACGACCGGGTGGACGATATCGCAAGGGAGCTGGTTTCCAGATTCATGACCGCAGTACGGCGGCATCACACCTACCGCGACGGCTTCCCCACCACCTCCGTGCTCACCATCACCTCCAACGTGGTATACGGCAAGGCCACAGGAGCCACGCCGGACGGCAGAAAGGCAGGCGTACCCTTCGCGCCGGGAGCCAACCCGATGCACGGAAGAGACACCCACGGAGCGGTGGCCTCCCTCTCCTCCGTTTCCAAGCTTCCGTTCATGGATTCCCAGGATGGGATCTCCAATACCTTCACCATCATTCCGGGAGCACTTGGCAAGGAGGACGCCGTATTTGCCGGCGACATTGACCTCGACCTCTCCCTGAATTTTGAGGACTGCTCCACGGCTCAGTCTGCCTGCAGCGTCCCCACCCTTCATGAGGGACTTGACCGGGAAGAATAAAGAACAGAGAATAAAGGATAGTATATAAAGAAAAAGGAAACGGAAAGGAGCACAACTATGGAAGCAAATAACGCACAGATCGATAACCTGGTATCCTTACTCGACGGCTATGCGGAAAAGGGCGGCCATCACCTCAACGTGAACGTGCTGAACCGCGATACGCTGCTGGACGCCCAGAAGCATCCGGAGAAATATCCCCAGCTGACCATCCGCGTGTCCGGCTATGCGGTGAATTTCATCAAGCTGACTCCCAAGCAGCAGGAGGATGTGATCTCCCGTACCTTCCACGAGGCACTGTAAAACCGGCGGACGCTTTACGGCGTCCGTCTTTTTTCTTATAATAGGAGCAGAGAGGGGTAAAGGGAAGAAAAAGCCATGCCGCCCGCTGCGGCAGAAAGGGAAATTTTCATGCAGGGAAGAATTCATTCCATAGAAAGCTTCGGTACGGTAGACGGGCCCGGCGTAAGGTTCGTTGTCTTTCTGCAGGGCTGCCCCATGCGCTGCGCCTACTGCCACAACCCGGATACCTGGGATATGCAGGGCGGAACCCTTATGGAAGCGGAGGAGATCATGCAGAGCTTCCGCCGGAACAAAAGCTTTTATAAGGACGGCGGCCTGACCGTAACGGGAGGGGAGCCTCTGCTTCAGATCGATTTTCTGCTGGAGCTGTTTTCTCTCGCCAGGGCGGAGGGCGTCCACACCTGCATTGACAGCTCGGGGATCTGCTTCAACGCCTCGGATCGGGATTGGATGGAGCGTCTGAACCGGCTTCTTTCCATGACCGACCTCGTCATGCTGGATATCAAGCATATTGACCCGAAGCTCCATAAATGGCTCACCGGCTGCCCCAGTGAAAATATCCTGCGTTTTGCCCACTATCTGGATCACAAAAAGATCCCGGTCTGGATCCGTCATGTGGTGGTTCCCACCGTCACCGACGACGAAACTCATCTGTACCGGCTTGGCTGGTTCATCGGCGGCCTGAAAAACCTGAAGGCGCTGGACGTGCTTCCCTATCACACCATGGGGAAGGCCAAATATGAAAGGCTGGGCATTCCCTACCGGCTGGAAAGAATTCCCCCCATGGACAGACCCACCCTTCTGCTGAAAAAGCAGTCCATCCTGAAGGGTATTCTGGACCGGAGAAGACATGACCGATAAAACGGGATCAGATCGGGACGGAAACGGCTGATTTTCATAAAATGCGGCGGCAAATGCTTCCTTTTTTTCAAAATGCCGGAAATGTACTTTAAAAAGTACAAGATTTCAGCCAATATTCCCGAAAAATTACTTGTACATTTCCTCCTTCTATATTAAAATGATTATTGAGAATCAATAGACTATTATTTAAAGGAGGATAAAGCTATGGCATATGTAATCAGCGATGCTTGTGTAAGCTGCGGAACCTGTGAGGGACAGTGCCCTGTAGGCGCTATTTCCCAGGGAGACGGACAGTACGTGATCGATGCTGATACCTGCATCTCCTGCGGTTCCTGCGCAGGCGCTTGCCCTACCGGCGCAATCTCCGAGGGCTGATCACAGGTCTGTTTAGACTGTAGCTGCCGCACCGGCAGAGACATAGGTTTGGCGTCTGTGTATGACGCCGCAGAAAACGGCAGCCTTTAGCTGCCGTTTTTCTCTTTCATCCTGAGAACGGCACGCGGAGCGCGCCTCGCCTCCCTTTCTCTTTTCCGGTCCGCCCGTTCCGCCTCCTTCCTCTGTCGTTTCTGCTCCTTCTTGAGTTGTTCGTTCTCCCGGCGGGCTTTCACCGCCTCCCTTCTGTTCTTTGCCTCTTCCTCCCGCGCCGCCCTTTTTTCTGCCTTCTGCGCCTCCTTCTGAACGGCCGCCTGCTGCTTCTGCGCCTTTGCCGCAGCCTTCTGCTGCCTTCTTGCCTCCCTGCCGCCGCTCTGCGGCGCTCCCTTTCCTTTTTTCCCCGCATACAGGCGCAGCGTCTCATCCAGCCTGCGGAAATGCTCCTCCTCCTTTTCCATCCGTTCCTGCTCCCGTTTCCGGTTTTCCTCGTCCTGAATACGGAATTGATAGTCCATCTCCTTTGTAATGGTTTCCCTTAGCTGCCGGGTCAGCTCCTCGTTGTTTTCCCGTACCGCCTGTGAAACCAGGCTGTGCAGGAGCATCTGCAGGCGTACCGCCTTTTCCCCCGCATCCAGCTCCTTCGCTTCCCTTTTTGCCGAAACCTTTTCCATGGGAGCCTCCGCCTGTGCCCGTCCGCCCATCTGAAACACCTCCCTTTCTGAAACCGGCATGAGGATCTGCATGCTTCCCTCCGCCGTAAGCACGGTGCGGATGGCCTTTAGCTGCAGCCCCTGCTCCTTCAGCTTTTTGATCTCCCGAAACTGCTCCACATCCTCCTTCGTATAATAACGGTGGCCCAGCTCGTTGCGCCGGATCGGCAGCTTCAGCTCCTCCTCCCAGTAACGAAGCACATGGCTTTCCACTCCAACCAGCTTTGCCGTCTCTGAGATCAGATAACGTTCTTCCTTTTTTTCCTGCTCTGTTTTCATCGCCTTTTCCTTTCTGAAATAAGATAAATAGTGTGCGCCTTGGCGCACACTCGCGCCGAGCGCGGTTGCCGTCAGGCAACATTCTACCTTTCGCGCGAGTGCGCATCCTCAGCGGAGCGTTTTTTTATACGATAGGAAAGGAACTTTCCTATCGTATAAAAAAAGAGAACCCGTCGTCCTTTGACATGAGTTCTCTTTGGTAGCACAGACCTCTCTGTTATTTCTGGAGGTTTGCAAACTTGGTAAATTCAGGCAGCCATACCAGATCCACGGTGCCGATGGGGCCGTTTCTCTGTTTGGCGATGTTGATCTCCGCAATTCCTTTTTTCTCGGTGTCCGGGTTGTAATAGTCGTCCCGGTAAATGAACATGACCACGTCCGCGTCCTGCTCGATTGCTCCCGACTCACGCAGGTCGGAAAGCATGGGCCTGTGATCCGGTCTCTGCTCCACCGCACGGCTCAGCTGGGACAGTGCAAGCACGGGAACCTGCAGTTCTCTTGCGAGGGCCTTCAGGGAACGGGAAATATCGGAAATCTCCTGCTGTCTGGACTCGCTTCCTCTTCCGCTTCCCGACATGAGCTGGAGATAGTCGATAATGACCATCTTCAGATCCATTTCCAGCTTGAATTTGCGGCATTTGGAACGCATCTCCGCAATGCTGATGCCAGGCGTATCGTCAATGATGAGCCTGGACTGGCCGATCATACCCGCGCTTTCGATCAGCTTTTCCCATTCCAGGTCGGACAGGTTTCCGGTTCTTAAATGCTGGGAATCCACCTTGGACTCCATGGCAAACAGACGGTTCACCAGCTGCTCCTTGCTCATCTCCAGGCTGAAGATTGCCACGCATTCTCCGGAATGGAACGCCACATACTGCGCGATATTCAATACAAATGCGGTCTTTCCCATGGAAGGTCTTGCCGCGATGAGCACCAGATCCGAGGGCTGCATGCCCGCTGTCCGGTAGTCCAGATCGATAAAGCCTGTGGCGATTCCGGTCACGTTGCCGTTGCTGTGAGAGGCCTTTTCAATCTTGTCCATTGCGTTCATGACGACCTCACGGATGGGAACGAAGTCTCCCGTGTTCCTGCGCTGGACCAGATCGAACACCCGCTTCTCCGTATCCTCAAGGATCGGCTCAAGTCCGTCCTTTTCCGCATAGCAGTTATTGGCAATGTCCTCCGTCAGCCGGATCAGCCTTCTTAAGACCGCCTTTTCGGAAACGATCGTGGCGTAATACTTGATATTGGCCGAGGTGGGAACCGCCGTGATCAGGTCCCGGATAAATTCCAGGCTTGCGACCTCCGGCGGCACATCCTTTTCCTTCAGGCGGTTCTGCAGCGTTACCACATCCACGGGCTGCCCCTGATCGTTCAGCTCCACCATGGAATCGAACAGGACGCCGTAGGACTTATTGTAAAAATCATCCCCGCTTATGATCTCGGACGCGACCACGATGGCTTCCCGGTCCATGATCATGGAGCCGATCACCGACTGCTCCGCCTCCATGCTGTGGGGCAGCACTCTCTTTAAAACAGCCTCGTCTATTGATGCCATTGTACCTTTCTCATTCCTTCTTCCTGCCGGGGCGGCAAGCCTCTCATTCTTCTACCTTAACCTTCAGTGTTCCGGTCACCTGCGGATGCAGCTTTACAGGCACATCGTAGGAGCCGAAGGCCCGGATGGGATCGCTTAACTGAATCTTTTTCTTGTCGATATCCAGTCCGCACTGATCCTTAAAGGCTGCGGCGATCTCCTTGGAGGAAACGGAGCCGAACAGCTTTCCGCCTTCTCCTGCCTTCATTTTGATCACTACGGATTTTCCTTCCAGATTCCTTGCGGATTCCTGCGCCGCCTCCAGAATCTCCTTCGCCCGCTTTTCCTCATGGGCCTTCTGAAGCTTCAGGTCGTTCAGGTTCTTTCCCGTCGCCTCAAGCCCAAGCTTCTTTGGCAGGATAAAGTTTCTCGCATAGCCGTCGTTCACGTTTACGATCTCTCCCTTTTTTCCAAGGGACTTCACATCTTCCAGTAAAATCACTTTCATTACTTCAATTCACCTTCCTCTATCATCTTATCGATCGTCTGTTTGATATCCGCGATCACTTCAGGAATCTTTTTGTCGTTCACCTGACAGCCCGCCATATTCATGTGGCCACCGCCGCCCATACGTTCCATGACCACCTGCACGTTTGCCTCATCAATGGACCGGGCGCTGATAAATACCTTGCCCTGATAATCCGTGAGCACAAAGCTTGCTTTCACACCCTTGATATTCAGAAGCTCATTCGATGCCTGTGCGCCGATGATGGTAGGACTCTGGAGCCCTTCGCTGGTGCAGGTGGAGATCGCGTAATAGTTGCGGTAAATTTCCGCCTGCCGTACCGCGTCCGCCTTGGCCTTGTATTCCGCCGCATCCTCTCTGAACAGCTTCCTCACCCGCGTCACATCCGCGCCGTTCCTTCTTAAGAAGGCCGCGGCCTCAAAGGTACGCACGCCGGTTTTGGTCATGAAATTGTTGGTGTCGATCATCATGCCGGAATACATGCAGTCGGCTTCCTCCACCTTGATCCGTACGCCCCCGTCAATGTACTGCAGGATCTCGGAAACCATCTCGCAGGTGGACGAGGCATATGCCTCCACATAGGAAAGGGTGGCGTTCTCGATCCGCTCCGTTCCCTGTCTGTGATGATCCAGCACTACGATGGATTTGCAGATCTTCAGAAGCTCCGGACACTCCGTCAGGCTGGGCTTATTCACATCCACCACGATGAGCACCATATTGCTCTCCGCCGTTTCAAGGGCCTGCTGGCTCTTTAAGAACATATCCGGCTCATATTCCCGGTTGTTCTGGAACATTTCGATCAAAGGCTGCACTGAGGTGGTGATATCGTTGATAACGATCTGCGCCCTCCGATCCAGGGATTTCGCAATCCGGTAAATGCCGATCGCAGCGCCGAAGCAGTCCACGTCTCCCAGCTTGTGTCCCATAATCAGTACACGGTCTCTGCTGGTGATGATCTCATGCAGCGCATGAGCCTTCACCCTTGCCTTTACACGGGTGTTTTTTTCCACCTGCTGGCTCTTGCCGCCGTAATAGCTGATCTGCTCCGGCGTCTTCACCACCGCCTGATCGCCTCCGCGGCCCAGCGCCATATCGATGGCTGCCCGGGAAAATTCAAAATTCTGGGAATAGGTCAGTCCGTCCAGTCCGATTCCGACGCTGATGGTGACCGCCATCTCATTTCCGATGTTCACCGTCTTCACGTCGTCCAGGATCTCAAAGCGCTTCTCGCTCATCTGCGCCACAGCCTTCTTGCGCAGGATCGCAAGATACTTGTCCTTTTCCAGCTTCCTGCAGATGCCGTCGAAGCTGGAAACATATTTGTTCACCTTTCTGTCGATCAGGGCGATCAAAAGGGAACGCCGAACCTCCTCCACGCTCTCCAGCGCTTCGTCATAATTATCCAGATAGATCAGGCCGACCGCAAGGGACTGATCGTCGTTCTCCTTCAAAGCGATCTTCAGCGCCGTCTCATCGAACAGATACATGGCGAACAGGCAGCCTTTGTAATCCTCATCCTCAATGATATCGCTGTCGCTTGCCGCTTCCCGCAGAGAGATCCGCGTGAATTTCGCCGCGTATTCGCTGTCATCATAGGAAAGCTCGAACTGCGCGACGCCCTCCTCCTGGGACGGAAGCCTGTCCCGCGTCACGGAGGAGAAAAAGGAGGTGACGGACTTTCTCAGCGCCCTTTCATTATGTATGACCCGCGAAAAGGCGTTGTTGTTCCAGATGATCTTTCCGTCCTCATCCAGCAGCGCGTAGGGAACGTCAAGCTCCCGCAGAAGCTCCTTCTGAATCTGCCCGTACTGCGTGGCGAAGCTCACCAGCTCGTTGATGATGATAGGCCTGTTATATAGCATCAGGTAGAAGATCATTCCGAAGTACAGCAAAAGAAAGCAGGAAAGAAGGAATCCTGCCCGCGCGTCCAGCAGGTAGATTCCAAAGTCCACCAACACCAGAAGCAGTCCCAGATAAAGGGAGGTCTGCATGTAAATTCTCAGCCTTCCCTTCAATTTGACTCTTTTTTTCTTCATATCAGTACCCATATTCCCCGGTCAGGCCCAGGCCTGCGGAAAATCTCTTTCCCGGCACGCAGATCCCTGCCGCCTGCCGGCGAGCGTGCGGATCCGCATAAAAACCCGTCTTCCGTGCGCGCGGACATTCCCCGTCCGTGCGGCGCACAGGCGTTTTTCGAACAACACCGTTGCTATTATAACATTTTTCCCGCGGGAATTCCATAGTTTTCATATTGTTGTCCGCTGACAGAGGACGACAGGTTCTGACAATGAAAATAAAAGGAGCGCTTCCCGCACTCCGAACGATAGCCAAAGCTCAACGGAACGATATAGACGTCTTTTCCGTCGCAAAAGCCAAGCCTGCAGCAATGGCAGGATCGAATGATCTCATCGATCCTGCCGCTTTCCGTAATTTCTCTGTCCGATCTTCGCATTTTTTCTTCCTGTCGGAGCGTCTTTTGCTCCGTTCAAAGCTCCTTTTCCAGATCCAGGCGCACCTGCATGGCCCGCATTTTCCAAAGCCGCGCTTCCTTCACGTCCCCATCCAGGCGCACACGAAGCGGTCTTTCCGGATAAAAGCGGGTGGTAAAAACCGTTTCTCCCCGGTTCAGGTAGATCTCCACCAGGGAGGTATCCGCCAGAATACGCAGGGTTTTCAGGGCACCGGACTTCGCTTTTCTCACGCCCCGGCCCCGTCCGAGGCCGGAAAAAGCTTCCGCTCCTTCTCCGGTTCCTTCTCTTCCTTCTCCGATTCCGGCTCCGGCCTCATCTCCATCCCGGAAGGAAAGAACCGCTTCCCCATCATTATATTCGAACAGAAGGCCTTCCGCAATCCTTACTGTCAGTTTTCCTTCCTCTTCAAGGGAAAGCTCCAGATCGAAGGCGGCTCCCGCGTCCGTCTCCACTCCTGGAAGCAGCCTTTTTTCTTCTCCGCGCAGCGCCTCAAGCTCGGGCACCGGATACTGAAGGAGCCTGCCGTCCCTTTGGGTAAGCTGCCTGGGAACGGTAAGGGCATGCTGCCAGCCGCGTTCGGCCGTGGGATTTTCGTATTCCCCGGAGATGTCCGGCAGGCCGGCCCAGCCGATCAGAAGCCGCCTGCCCGTTTCATCCTGAAAGGTCTGGGGCGCATAAAAATCAAAGCCCTTGTCCCATTCCGAGAAATCCTCCAGGCTGCCGTCGGTCCGGAAGTCCCCGCGCACGGCAAAATAGCCGGAGGCGTACACGTTCTGGAACCGGTATTCTTCCCTGGGCAGTCCCTGGGGGGACAGGGAGAGGAACCATTCCCCGTCCAGCTCAAACAGATCCGGGCATTCCCACATATAGCCAAAGGGCTGCGCGCTCGTCAGCTCCCGCCTGAAATGCCAGGAAATCAGATCGTCGCTCTCATAGAGAAGGACCGCGCCGCAGCCGTTCTTTTTTCTGCCGCCGAGCACCATTTCATAGCCGTCTCCCAGCCGAAAAACCTTCGGATCCCGGATGTGCTGCGTATAATCCTCCGGGTAGTCCTCATTGGTCAGAAGAAGCCGCTTTTCCCCGAAACGAAGGCCGTCCCCGCTTTCCACAAGTACAACGGAGGCCCGCCGCCCCTCCAGGATATAATCGTAATCTCCCTCCAGCTTCACATTCCCCGTGTAGAATACGGCTACCTTGCCGTCCCGGGCCAGGGCGCAGCCGGAATAGACGCCGTTTCTGTCAAAATCCTCATCCGTCACAAACGGCGTCCCCTGATAATCCCAGTTCAGCAGGTCGCGGCTGGTGTAGTGTCCCCAGAATTTATCCTTCCCGTTCACGTCGAAGGGAGAATATTGAAAAAACACATGATATACGCCGTCCGCCTGCACCAGCCCGTTGGGATCGTTGAGCCAGCCCACGGGAGGCATCAGGTGAAATCTGAGCCTCCAGGGATCCCGGCAGACCACCTCCAGCTTTTCTCTTTCCTCCTGACGGACGCGCTCCGCCAGGCGTTTTCCTTCTTTGTTCATCTGTGCCCTCCCGTCTGAATGGCCGATCTGTTTTTACCGGTCAATCTCGATCACCGGATCGCCTGCTGCCGTTTTTCCGTTTTTGACCGCGCTGACCTGCGCGTACTCGTCCGTGTTGGTGATGACCACCGGGGTCGTCACATCGTAGCCCTCTCCCCGGATACCATCCAGATCAAATTCCACCAGCAGATCGCCCTTTTTCACAACAGCGCCGTCCTGCACCCTCGCGGTATAGTATTTTCCGTTCAGCTTCACTGTGTCCATTCCCACATGGATGAGCGCCTCCACGCCGGCCGCGCTCTTTAAGGCCACCGCGTGCCCTGTAGGGAAAATGGTCTCAACCGTTCCGTCAAAGGGGGCGTACACCTTTCCCTCGTCCGGGATCACCGCCATTCCCTTTCCCAGGATCTCTCCGGCAAAGGTCTCATCCTTCACATCAGACAGCGGGATCGCCTCGCCGCTGATAGGGGAGCAGACGAAGAGCGCTTCTCCGGCGGCAGTCTCTCCGGCTTTGGAGGCGGGTTCTGCGCTTCCGGCAGCCTCTTCCTTCTTATCGGCGCGTTCCTTCCCGGAAGCGCTCTGAGCTCCATCCGTCTTTGAGGCGGAAGCCGCCTGACCCTCCGTTTTCGTTTCCGGCGCCTTTTCCTCATCCCGGTACAGGATCCAGGACAGCAGGAAGGCAACCGCCACCGAAACGACGATGACCAGCGTGTACTGCAGGGTATAGCTCGTTGTGATCAGGTATCCGAACAGGCCCGTCACACCGTAGGCCGTCGCTCCGATTCCGGTCCAGCCCGCGATCAGCGCCCCGCAGGCACCGCCGATGATTCCGGCGACGAAGGGCTTCATATAGCGGATATTCACGCCGAAAATGGCAGGCTCCGTGATGCCGAGGAAGGCGGAGAGGGAGGCGGGAAGAGCAAGCGCCTTCGTCTTTTTGTTCCGGGTCTTTATCGCAAGGGCCAGAGCCGCCGCTCCCTGCGCCACGTTTGCCGCCGTCGCGATGGGCATCCAGGTATTCAGTCCCGTGCCGGAAAGAAGCCCCGCCTCCAGCGCGTTGTACATGTGATGCACGCCGGCCACCACCGTGGGCGCATAGGCCGCGCCGCACAGTGCCGCGCCGATGCCGAAGGGCAGGGTGATCAGCCACTGCATGCCGGCAAGCACACCGTTTTCAATCCAGGAAAAAATGGGCCCGAAGATCGTCAGCGTCAGGTATCCGGTAACCAGCACCGTCACCAGAGGGGTGACGAACAGATCGATGATCTCCGGCACCAGCTTATGAAGCCGCTTTTCCAGCATGCTCATGAACCATACCGCGATCACCACCGGGATCACGTGCCCCTGATATCCGGTGAGATTGATCTCATACAGTCCGAACCATACCTCCGCCGTGGGAATGCTGTCCGCAGAGGCCACGCTCCAGGCGTTCAGCAGGTCGGGATGGATCATGATCATTCCGATCACGGCTCCCAAAAACTGATTCCCGCCGAACACCCTGGCCGCGCTGACAGCGACCAGGATGGGAAGGAAGGTGAAGGCCGCGTTGGAAAACAGATGGATGATGGTATAGGTTCCTGACTGCGCCATCTGCGGCCAGACATTGCAGAGTCCCTCCAGAAGCCCCATCAGAAGGCCGCTTGCGACGATGGCCGGGATGATCGGAACAAACACGTCTCCGAGCGTTTTGATGGCCCGCTTCCAGAAGCTGGCCTTCGCGCCCGCAGCCTGCTTCACTTCCTCCTTTGACGCTCCCGTAATGCCCGCGATCTGAACGAATTCCTCGTAAACTTTGTTCACCGTCCCCGTTCCGAAAATGATCTGAAGCTGCCCCGACGCAAAGAAAACTCCCTTCACGCCGTCGATGTTTTCCACCGCATCCTTATCGCATTTTTCATTGTCCGCGATCACCAGCCGCAGTCTGGTGGCGCAGTGGGCGGCGCTCACAATGTTCGCTCTGCCGCCGATGTTGTCATAGACCTCCTGCGCAGCCTTCCGGTAATCCATAGCTCCCTCCGTTCCCCGGCCCTTTTCATGGCCGGCTTCTTTTCAGAGAACATTTCCTTCTATCCTTTTTAATTATGATTAAGAAATCGTTCTCTTTCATCTTTTGCTTTATTTTACGAGATTTTCCATTTTTGTTTTATATTTTTATGGAATCGTTCTCATATCGTGGTTTTATTATATACCCGGAAAAAGAGCTTTGTAAATCCGATTCTTTTCACAAAATCGCATGACCGTTTTTGTGGACATTATACAACGGGCAGAGCCGCCGTTTCCGGCAGCACTGCCCGCAGATGCGCTTTATTTCTCGCGGATACGGATATCCCCATATTCCGTTTCAATCTGGATCCCTGCCGTGTCCTGACCGTCGGCAAGCCTGATGAAGGAGCTGCTTCCATCATAATCATCCGATTCCACGGTTCCCTGCGGAACGCGGATCGTGCCGTATTCAGAATACAGGCTGACTCCGTAATCCTCCAGCTTGCCTGCCAGATTCAGCCTTACTTCTCCGTCCGAGCAGTCCACATCCACGCTCTGCGCCTGATCCACATCAGCGGTCACATCTCCGTATTCCGACTCGATCGCCGCCAGATCCGTCTTCAGCGAATCGATCTGAAGGGAGCCGTACGCTCCGCGGATGGTCACCTCGCTCCCATCCAGCGTTCCGGCTGCCAGATCTCCATATTCGGTCTCCACGTTCAGAGTATCCCCTGTCCAGCCGTCCAGCCGGATATTTCCGTACTCGCCATAGACGACGGCGGAATCCGCACGCAGATTCTTTTCAATGGATATCTTTCCATATCCGCTGCTGATATTTACGCTGTCCAGCCTTGCATTTTCAGGAACCGTGATCTTCACATAGGGGCTGCGCGCCATCGTTTCGCTGTCATACATCCAGCCGTTCCCGTAACCGAAACCGAACCGATAGTATCCCGTGCGCAAATAACTGCCCTCCTTCAGGATGAGCGTACCGTTCTCCACACTGTAAACCGGCTGTGAGCATTCACCGTCCAGCACATATTCCACAGACCAGTCATCTCCTGAAACGATCTGCAGATCCGCGTTCTGCAGATCCAGCTCCAGGCTGGACAGCGCTCCGATCTTTGTACTTTCCAGAACGTAGTCCTGTTTTGCCGTTTCCTCCGTATTTTCCTTCACATGGAGGCCATCCGTATCGTAGTAAAAAAACGGAGAGCCTCCCAGCGCGATTCCCACACCCAGAAGAACGGCCCCTGCCACGGTCACCGCAGCGCTGGCGATCAGCGTTCCTTTCAACCATTTATTCATCATCGTCGGCTCCTTTCCGCTCTTTTTCCTGATCTGTGACGTCCTCAAAGCCTTCCGGTTCCGTCGCTTCCGGTTCCGGCATAGCACCTTTGGCCGCATACGCCTCCGTCGCTTCCGCTCCGGCTGCAAACGGCTGTGCTTTCCCTGCGTCCGCTCTCGCCCATTTCGTTCCCCGTCCTGCGACCAGACGCCGCCGGGTCCAGCCAACCAGAGCACGGAATCCCCTGATCAGAAGCCTGACGAGCTGCCACAGAAGGAGCCAGCACAGCACCCCCGCTCCGGTCGCAAGCAGGCTCTCTCCAAGGATCGCCAGTCCGCTCGCGGGGGCCTGAAACAGCAGAACCACTCCGAAGCCGATTCCGATCAGGGCGGCGAGCTGGAAAAGAGCCAGACAGATCAGTCCGCCGACCACACATACCACAACCGTAAATACAGCTCCCGCCACACACAGCACAGCCGCAAATGCTGCCCCCGCAACACACAGCGCCACCACAAGGACGCCTGCCGCCACGCAGAACGAAAGCGGGATCAGCACAGGCAGGGCGCAGAGCAGCAGAGCAGCCAGTGCAACGATTTTCCACACCTTTGGTTTTCCGCCGTTTTCAGCACGCGGCGCCGACTGCGTATCATAATACATCTCATTCCCTCCATTCCCGGAATCCGTATCATCTCCGCTACAGATCCTTTTTTTGATCTGTACACAGAATAGCGGAAAAGAGGGAAAAACCTCTGCAGGTTTCCATGAACATTTTCATAACGGTTTCTTAAGATTTTCGGAATATCACAGCCCCCGTTTCGTGGTGTCCCGCTCCACAACGCTATAGGTCATTTTCACCTCTTTCCCCGGAACGGTTCCGTTCATCAGCTCCAGCAGCAGCCTTGCCGCCTCCTGTCCGCTGGTCTTATAATAAAAGTGAACGCTGGAAAGCCTGGGCAACATCAGCCGCCCGGAAACCGTGTCTCCGATCCCTACGACCGCGACCTGCTCCGGCACGCTCCTGCCCGTCTCCCGGATGCGCGCCATCGCGCCGAGGGCGATGGTGTCCGTAACGCAGAATATCCCGTCCAGCTCAGGCTCCCGCTCCAGAAGCCTTCCCGCCGCCTCATAACCGTCCTGAGCGGAAAAACCGCATTCCTCATAGCGGGCTTCCTCCCAGATGATCCCCTTATCCTTCAGCACATCCAGAAAGCCCTTCCTTCGGGCCTCTCCCACCGCACGGTCCCGCTTCGTCACGCCGATGCATCCGGGCCTTCCGGCTCCCCCTTCGATCAGCATCTCTGCGGCAGCCCGGGCGGCATGGTAATCATCCTGATAGACACAGGAATATCCTGCGAGCTGCTGTCCCAGAAGGACCACGGGAACGCGCAGGCCTTTCAGCGCCTTTTTATGCTCCTGGGTAAAGATCGTCGCGATCAGGATGATCCCGTCCACCTGATTTTCTGAAAACAATCTCAGGTATTCCAGCTCCTCCTTCTCTTTATTTTCCGTATCCGCCAGCAAAAGCTGGAACCCGGCCTCCTTCAGCACGGTGCTGATGCCCGCCACCATCCGGCTGATAGACTCCGAATTGATCTTGGGGATGATCACTCCCACCTGCCCCGTCCTGCGCGTCCGCAGCATCTGCGCCTGAGCGGACGGCTTATAGCCCGTGCGCTCGATCACCTCACGGATTTTTTCCTTTTTTTCTTCACTCACATATCCGTCGTTTAAATAGCGGGATACCGTCGCTCTGGATACTCCCGCCAGCTTTGCGATTTCATTGATGTTCATGGCCCCTCCGCATTCTGCCGCCGGCGGCCAGCCTGCGGCTGACGGCGGTTTGTTTTTCGTATGAGATTGATCCCAGTATAGCATGGGGCGGCGGGCGGGGCAAGAGGGGGAGACGGACAGCCATCCATCTTCATCAGCGGATAAATTTCAAGGGGCAGGCATGGCTCATGTGAGTCACGTCTGCCCCCGCTTTGAACAATCTCCTGACAGTCCCTTTTTACGCTCCGTCTTTTCTGTATCCTATTTCTTTCTTGCAGTAATAAGGTAACTAAACGGAAATTTACCCTCCACCGCCGGATCAGGAGTGCCGTCCATATCATTCTGATATTCATCGAAGTCTTCAATCTCAATACCGTTATGAAGGATAGCGGTTATGATATCGGACATTTTATGCATGAACCAGAAGCACTCGCTGGAATCGTATTCAACATTGCCGATATAGTCAAGTCCCGTCGGATAGCTGTTGGGTTCCGTTTCAAAGTAAGAAGTCAGCTTATCAAAATTCTGCTCCTTGAAGCTGAATCCGTTTTCGAAAAAATATTTGAATGGATGTATTTCAGAAATTATTATTTTTCCGTCCTTTTTAAGCAGCCTTGCTATCACGCTGAAATAATCGTTTAAGTCCGGAAACCACTGCAGCGATCCCTGAGAAATGAAAATAAAATCAAAGCTGTTATTATATTTTGAATCTATGTCCAATACGTTTGTGCGGACGAATTTTGCATTCAGCTTTGCGATTTGAGTCAGCTGCTCCGCCTCCAGGATCGCAGCATCGGAAATATCGAAGCCGACCGCTTCCCTGGCCCCGAGCTTCATAAGCGACAGCAGCTCTCTGCCGTTATTGCATGGTATATGCGATATGGTCTTTCCATGAAAATCAATCTGTCTCAGCTTTTCATTCAGGTTCTGGTCACAGGCTCTGTTGAAGGTTGTAAAAGCAGGATCTTTAAACCGTTCTGCCAAAGAACCATTCCGGGCTTTCTGATGATAGCCCGACGCTTCATTCCAGGCCGCTCTGTTCCTCTCAAAGATATTCTCTTCACTCATCAGGCTTACCTCCCTTTCACTCGATCCCCCTTATCCGCATGCTCATCCGATGCGCCGCACGCACCGGTCTGGGCAGAGCGGTCAAAAGCAGCAGATACGCCTTCTGCTTCTTCGTCAGATAGGGGTTCGTCACCGTCTCTCCCGCGTTCCTGCGACAGTAATGGACGACCGATCTGTAAAAAGAATTTTCCCGGTTCATCAGCTCCACCGGGATATGGAGCAGGTAATCCAGGCGCTGATACAGGCCGAAGCGGGCCGCCTCTCTTTTGTACTGTGGGAATCGCTCCTTAGTCAGCTTCTGCGCGTAGTCCGCGTTTTTCACAATATCCGTAAATACCCTGGAAAACTCGCTCCGGTCTTTTTTGCGGGTATTGCTCCCCATGCGGTAGTAGACGTGATACAGCTGCTGGGGCAGAATTCGTATTCCGTCCGTTTCTGCGAGAAGCTGAAGGAGCAGATAGAAGTCCTCGTTCAGCTCCCCTTCCGGGAACCGCCGCTCTTGAAAAAGAGAGGCGTCCACCAGCTTGGTGCAGAAGGAGCAGTCCCCCTCATGCAAAAGCAGGGTGCGCAGGAATTCCCCGCTGTTTCTGAAAACCGCCTCTTTGGGCGGCGCGCACACGTCCGGCCTGCGCGCTCCGTCCTCGCCGATCTCGTCCCTGGAAACCTGTACGATGCGGTATCCGCCCTCCAGCGCCTCCCGCATCATGGTCTCATACATCTGCGGTTCGATAAAATCATCGCTGTCCACAAAGCCGAGCCATTCTCCGTTCGCCTTCTCAATTCCCAGATTCCTGGCGGAGGAGGAGCCGCCGTTGGGTTTGTGGAACACCCGGATGCGGCCGTCCCGTTTTGCCAGCCTGTCGCAAAGCTGGCCGGTTCCGTCCGTGGAGCCGTCGTCCACTAACAAAATCTCCAGATTTTCCCAGGTCTGCATGCAGACCGACGCCACGCACCGTTCCAGGCAGTCAAGAATATTATAAACCGGTATGATGACCGTAATCAGCGGATGAACCATATCAATCTCCGTTCCGGAGCGTCAGAAGGCTCCGTTTCCTTTCTCCGCCGCAGGGCGCGGCTTTCTTGCTCTGCCGCAGGACGCGGCATCTTTTTTCTGTTGCAGAGCGCAGGTTCTTTTTCCTGTCGCAGGGCGCGGATTCCTTATTCTGCCACGGGGCGCGGCCCCGCCCTGCTTCAGGGCCGTATCACCGGAGCCGGGGACAGCGGCCCGTCCATGGGAAGCCTGATGTTTCCCGTCTTCCACCCCTCATACAGGGAAAGACACCTTTCGGCCGCCGTATCCGCGTTCCACTCCGTCAGGATCGTCTCGCAGGCCCGGCTTCCCATGCGCTCCCTTTCCTTTTCATGCTCCATCAGGTAGCGGACCGCCCTGAAAAATTCCTCATATCTGTCTCTGTGGTAGATCATGCCGTTTTCTCCGTGGCGGATCAGATAGGGCACCGCTCCCGCTTCCCCGCTGGCCACCACGGCGCACCGGCTGTTCATGGCCTCGTTGACCACCGCTCCCCATCCCTCCAGATGATTGCTGGTGAACAGAAAAATATGACTTTCCTCCATCGCCCGGCGCACCCCGGCCGGGGAAAGAAAGCCCGTCATTTCCACCCATTCCGAAAGCTCCTCCCGGCGAAGCTGCTCTCCGAGCTTTTCCTCCAGCTCTCCGCCGCCGATCAGCTTCAGCCGGAAGTCAAAGCCCTCCCGCCGCAGATCCGCCGCAAGCCGCAGGGCGAATTCCGGGTGCTTCAGCTCCATCAGCCTTCCGGCCCAGAGAAGGCGGACGGGTCCGTCCTTGGGCTTTTTCTCCTGCCGCCCCGGCTCCTTCGCCTCCGGAAAGTAGCCGAAACGCAGCATTTTTCCCGGATAGGCGTGGATCAGAGAAAAATCGGAGGCAACATACGCCCCCGCGCAGAGCAGATAGACAGGCCTGTTCCGGTAGCGGATATGCTCCCTGTATTTTGCCGCAAGCCCTCTGGGCGACACCGCCTTCCACTGTCCCTCCCGGTAGATCCGCTCACTGATGCGAAGGGCCGGTCTTCCGCTTTCCAGGCGCTCATAGATCAGCTCCGGATCTTCCATCCAGCCGGCGAGCAGCAGATCGCAGCCGTTGATCCGATCCCGGCACAGCTCCTCCTCTTCATACAGAAGCTTCACATAGGGGAGGCTGGCCAGACCTTCTCCCCAGCCCATGCGGACTCTTTCCTCCTCCATGGGCTCCGTCTGGATAAAGGTAAAATCCTCTCCCAGCCTCCTGTAAAGAGCGTCGCAGAAGGGAATCTGATGGTGGTTGATATAATTGGATACAAAGGTTGTTTTCATGCCCTCTCCTCAAGGATCTCCCGGTAGATTTCCAGAAGCCTCCCGTAGTTTGCGTCCCCGTCATGGTTCCTTCTGCCCTGGATCCGCGCCTGTGCCGAAAGGCTCTCAGCCAGCGCGTCGTCCCGGAAAACGCGCCTGATACAGGAAGCGAGGGCGTGCGCGTTTCCCTTTTCAAACAGGAGCGCGCTCCTTCCATCCTCCGCCATGTCCGGAATCCCGCCCGTCCGGGAGGCTATGCAGGGCACGCCAAGCAGCATGGCCTCTCCCAGGGAATTGGGGGAATTCTCCAACGCGGAGGGACAGACGAATACATGGCTGTTCAGATAGGCCGCTTTCATCTGCTCATCCGACAGATTTCCCAACACGCTCACCCTTCCCTCCAGCCCGTTTTCCTTCATAAGCCTTCTTAGGTACCTTCCGTAGCCTGATATCTTCAGCTTTTCCTTTAAGGTATCGTATCCTGTGATGCTGATTCCTGCCACGCTGATATGAGCCTGGGGAAATTCCTGCAGGATTTCCTGCATGGCGGAAAGCAGGTAATGGAAGCCCTTCAGCGGATAGTCCCCCTGGCTTGCAAAGATCTCAAAGCTCCTGCATGTTTCCCTGCTCCAGCTTCCCTCATAGAAGCAGGCGCGCATGGTCTCATTCAGCTTATGGTATTTCAGGCCGGGATTGCAGGCAAGCGCCCCCTCCCTGTCAAACCGGGTCCTTCCCGCCACATGAACGCAGGAGGAAAGCACCTGCTTCTCCCGCTCTCCCCGGACCCGGAATTTCTCCTGCTGCTGCCTGAGACTGTCCGCGCGCAGCAGATCCCGCAGCGTCACGCTTTTTTGTACACGGATGGGCAGATCGGCCATATAGCTTCCGGCGCATTCCCCCACCAGCCCCTGAATGGACACCAGCGTCCTTTCCGGCTTCTGAAAGGCGCGCACCATGGCAAGGGCATGTGGAAACTCCGTCCCGAAGATATGCACCAGATCCGGCCTGAAATCTGCAAGAATCCCTGCAAAACGCTTTTCCAGAAAGAGATCATAAATCTCCGGCCGCTTCAGATTTTCTCTGAACCCATACAGAGCGACCTCGCGCCCCATCCCTCTGTCCGCGCCTGTCATCGGATAAAGCCGTCTGACGCAGGAAAGCTCCTCTGCGCCCGCAAAGGGAAAGCAGAGACCAAGCTCCATATCCTCCGCCGTCCCCTTCTCAGAAGTCAGATACCGGTTCAGCGCGCCGGTGATCCATCCCTCCCGCACGCTGTATTCCATTCCAAGCGCTTCCGCCGCCGCAGGCGGGCAGATATTCAACACCCACAGAATCCGCATTTTTACCTCCTTGCTCAGCGTCATAAAACGCAGTTTTACGACGCTGTAGCGCGCGCGTTCGCCTAATCTTCCCTTCTTCCCCCGTAGATCGCCGCCTTCACGGCGTTGTAGCCCTTTGCGTAAGACGGGTTCTCCGCGATCTTCGTCCGCACCGGAGCCAGCGTCGCCAGCATGACCGCCGCGTAGCAGGCGCTTTTTCTTCTCCCCAGATAATAGCGGGTGATGACCCGGTGCTCGGCCGCCGAACGCTTTCTGTTTTCCTTCGTTTCCGAAAAGCCGCCGCCCTCATAGGAGGAGATCAGGGTGGGCAGATGCACCGCCTCCGCGCCCCGCTCATAAATACAGTAGAGGAAATGCTCATAATCCCCTCTTACCCGGAAATCCGTATCATACCCTCTGTCCCGGAACAGGGACGCGTCGTAGAAGCAGACCTGGTGGCAGGGGACATTCCGGTAGCAGGCAAAATCATTCAGCTTCGGCGCAGAGCAGACGACGCTTTTCTGCTTTTCATTGTACTGATCTCCGTAAAAAAGAAAGGGCTTTCCCCGCAGGCGCGCATCCCTCTCTCCCTCCGCCTTTTCGATCAGCTCCGCCGTCCGGGAAAGCACGCCGGAATCATACAGGCTGTCACCGCAGTTGAGGAACAGCACGTAATCGCCGCTGATATGTGAAAGCGCCTGGTTCATCCCGTCATAGATCCCCTTATCCGGACTCCTGAAAATATGCACCCTGCTGTCAGGGGCGGGCTGTCCGGAGGCTTTTTCCGGCTCCTGCGGCCACACCACCGAAAAGGAGCCGTCCGCCTCCTGGCAAAGGGTGCCGTCCGTGGAGCCGCCGTCCTTGAGGATGACCTCAAAATTTCCGTATTCCTGGCTCAGCACGCTCCCAAGCGTTTTCGCCAGCTTCTCTCCGGGATTGAGGGACACGATCACAATGCTAAAAAATGTATGAGCCATTCAGCCACTCCCTTTCCGTAAAGACCCAGGTATGATAGGGAAGCACACGCACCCCCACCTGATGGGCGGTCAGCAGAAAAATACCGAAATACAGAATGGAAAACACGAGCACCGCCCCGTACAGAACCGTCCGCCGTGAAGTCTTTTTTCCCCCGCCTTTCTTCATGGCGCAGAGGATTCCGGGAACCAGGAGAAGGTGGGGGGTGATAAGGTAATAGCCAAGCCGGGAGACCAGCGGGACAAAGGATGCGCAGGTATACAGCGCAAGTCCCAGCAGGTTCAGCTTAAAATAGAACCGATTTGCCTCGCTTTCCTTCACTGCCTTCCAGCCGAAAGCCCCAAGAAGCAGCACGGCCGCACAGCGCACGATCCCCATCAGGCTGCCCTCCAGCCCGGTTCCCTGCTCCAGATAGACCGTGTTCTGATAGGAGGGATACAGCTTTAACAGAAGCGTCATCCAGAAGTCCTGAAACAGCGGAAGGCTGACGGCAAGCGCCGCCCCGACGGCCACCTGCCATTTTTTCCAGGGCAGGAGAGCGATCAGATACAGCGGGATCACCACCAGCACCGACTTATGGAACAGGGCCGCCCCCAGGATCAGGAGGATAAATTTCCCGTATTCCCGCTTCAGCACATACCGCAGGCTGTACAGCGTGACGGCAAGGACAAAATAGTAGCGCACCGTGTTGAAGGTGCGGAAATAAAGCCCGAGCAGCATGAACAGGGCAAAGGAAAGGGAAAAATCCAGGCTCTGGTCGTACATGGCCTTCAAAAAGAGCGCCGTCGTCGCCGCCGCGAATACGCCGAAGACAAGAAGATAATTTTCCCCGCCCGACAGAGTATAAAGCAGGCGCACCAGCAGATTGAAGCCCGGCTCCGTCACCACATAGCCTCCCACGAAAATCTCATGAAAGGTATTCACATAGCTGCCGTAATCGTTCCCAACGTCGATGCGAAGCGCCGCAAGCCCTGTCAGCGCCGCGAACAGAAACAGAAGCGCCGCCCCGTTCAGAGCGCTCCGTCTGCTCGGCGCGTGCCGTCTGCCCCAAGCGTGCTGGATGCCCGGAGCACCCCCGCTCCCCTCACTCACATCCCAGGGCGCAGGGACTTCCGTTTTCACCAGATATGCGGCGCCGATCGTCAATGCGCCGAAAAGGCCGTAAAATAGTATTCCCATCATTCCTTCATCCTGATTCCCTTTCTCATCAGGGAAAACGCCTGACCAAGGGAGAGACCGCCCTCCGCCGCTTTTTTCTGCCCGAACATTTCCTCCCGGTTCTTCAAAAGGAAACGCGCCGCCATGGGAAGCGCCGCCCGACCGTAAAGAAAGCGATAAAGCACGCCCCTGTCATAGAAAAACTTTTCATTATAGCCGTGAAACCAGGTGGAGGGCCTGCCGTTCTCCCGTCCGATGGTCACGGGAGCCTTATAGACCTTCAGCCCCTTTCGGATGCACTGTGCCAGAAAAAGACTGTCCTCCCCGTTGCTGTATTTCGCTCCGCCGCCGAAAAGAAGGGAAAAGGTCACGCCCGCCTCATGCAGCTTTTTTGTCCTTGCCGCAAAGCTGAAGGTGGGATATCTGCCGCAGTTGTACCAGCGCACCCGGCCATACCCGTCGATATGGTAGGTCTGGCGCTCCTTCGGCACATCCACGTTGAACAGGATCATATCCGCCTCCGGGTTCTTTTCAAATTCCGCCGCGACCGCCGCCGCCGCCCCCGGACGGTAAACAATATCCTCATCCGCGAACAGGCACAGCTCCCCGTCCGCCCGCATCAGGCAGTTGTTCCGGGAAAGCCCCACGCCCCGCTCGGCAAAGCTGTAGCAGCGGATCCTGCTTCCCTCATGGGTATACTCCCGGTATTCATTCCGGTCGCACTGATTCACCACAATGGCGTCCGCCTGAAGGTTCATCCGCTCCGCCAGGGTTTCCACATCCTCATTCACCGTGGAGACCAGAAACTGCAGTCTCATGCCCGCTCTCCCTTCTTTCCGTAATACGCGCCGTAATATGCGCGCAGGAAGCTGTCCTTTGCGCCGCAGATCACAGCTCCCAGGACGGGAACCTCAAGCTTCTGCAGGCTCTGTGCAAACCTGCCCGCCATCCGGCCGCTTCCCCTTCCCCAGGGAAGAAGCAGCAGGACGCCGCTTCGCCGCAACTGATCCGCCTCCTCCTTCGCAAAGGGCCAGACGGCCTCTCTCAACTCGGCCTCCAGATTCATACGCTTCCATGCTTCCGCCAGGGTCGTCATCCCGGCTGAGGTTTCCTGTGCCCGGTCGGGCGATGCGGCCGCCCGGACAGGTGCTCCCTCCAACCGGCCAGATATTCCAGCCGCCCGGCCAGACGTTCCCGTCGTCCGATTAGATGTTCCCGCCGCCCGCTCCGGCACTCCATCCGCCCAGCCGCGGGCCGCGTTCGCCACGTACAGGCATTCCCGTCCCTCCAGCCGGAGGCTCAGAGCGGTTTCCAGCTCTTTTTCCAGAGAGGCATCCCCGTTTTTCGTCAGAATCCCCAGGACAGGGATTCCATAGCGGTTCTCAAAATCCGCCTCCAGATAAATGGAGTCGTCCAGGCAGTAGAAAATAAGCCAGCCGAAAAAGGCCGCTGCAGCTCCCAGAAACAGGCCGAAAAGCGCCGCGTTTCCCGCCTTCGTACCGCGGGGAACCTCCTTCGCCTCCTCCAGAAGCCAGCAGTCCATGCCGTCAAGCCCTTCAATGGAGCGGCCGAAGCAGTCCAGGCCGTAAACATAGGCCTGTGCGATGGTCTCCGAAAGCTCCGGATCCTGCGTGGTAACAGAAAGCGGCATGATCTTCACATCATTCATGGCTCCCACGGAAACCGACGCCTTCACCTGTTCCTTCGTGATCCCCTCAGGAAGCGCCTCCATCACATAGTCCAGCACCTCGTCCGTCTTCATGATCTCGCCCCAGGTATAGGCGTTGTAATAGTCCTGAATCTCCCCGTATTTTTCACTGTCAAAATAGATGCGGTACTGGGAGAACACCTGGTACTCCGGCGGCCCGGCAAGCACCACCGTCACCAGCAGATACAGCCCCGCGCAGGCCGCCGCCCCCAGGATCCCCGCGGCGGCGAAAAGCCAGAGCCTCCTGAAAAAGCAGAGGGCAAAGCGTTTCCCGTCCATGCCCTCCCTCCAGAATTTTTCATCCTTCATTACTTATTGTCCTCTTGCGCTTCCTGCTTCATGGCCGTGATCTGCTTCTCGTCCACGCCCTCCGTGCTTTCCGGACGGAACAGGATCTTCAGCGTCAGAAGCATCAGCTTAATATCCAGCCAGACGGTATAGCTCTCGATATAGGTCAGATCCAGCTTCAGCTTATCATAGGGTGTGGTATTATATTTCCCGTACACCTGCGCGTAGCCCGCAAGCCCCGCCTTTACCTTGGTTCGGAAGGCGAATTCCGGCATTTCCTCCAGATACTGGGCGATGATCTCCGGCCTCTCCGGTCTGGGCCCGATGAAGCTCATCTCTCCCTTCAGGATATTGATGAGCTGGGGCAGCTCGTCAATGCGCACCGCCCGGATGAAGCGGCCGATGGGCGTGATGCGGGAATCATGCCTGGCCGCGAGCCTTGCCACCCCGTCCTTTTCCGCGTCCACCCGCATGCTGCGGAATTTGAGGATGGCGAACTCCCGCCCGCCTCTGGTACAGCGGATCTGCTTATACAGCACCGGGCCGCCGTCATACAGCTTGATGGCGATGGCCGTAACGAGCATGAAGGGCGACGCGATGACCAGCAGGATCAGGGCGCATACAATGTCGATGCAGCGCTTGACGATCCGCTGCTCCACGCTCAGCGCATTTTCCCTGGTGAGCAGGATGGGCGTATCAAACAGATGGAGCTGTTCAGAGCCCTTGATGATCACATCCGGGATCTTCGGCATCAGATAAATGCGGATGGAACGGCTGTAGCAGTATTTCAGCAGCTTGTTTCGCACTGCTGTCGGGATGTCCCACAGCACCACGCCGCCGTAGCCCTTTTCCATTTCATCGAACAGGGCCTGCGCGCCTTCCTCCAGTCCAATACACTTTACAATAATATACTTGTCCTTCCTGCTTTCAAACTTATGCAGGATATCGTCGATGGAACGATCTCCATGGATCAGCAGCAGCTTCCTAGGCGGGAAGATCCTCCGGTAGACCAGATTGGCGAAGTAGATCCAGACCGCGGACCAGATAAGCTGCAGCCCCAGCATCTCAAACAGCGGGTATGCTGGGATCAGGTTTCCGTGAATCAGGGCAAGCTGGAAATAGGTGATCACATTCACGCACAGCAGGGAAAAAAGCTGGGACATGAATACCTCCATCGGCTTCATGAAGCCAATCCTCAGCCCTCCGTAAAGATTGGAAAACAGAAGAAAGATCACCGTATAGATGCCAAGGATCAGAATATGCCCCCTGCGGTACAGCTTGATATCCTCCCAACGCAGGAAAAAGGGGTGGTAAAAGTCAAACCACACCCAGGCATACAGGCCGATGATGACCGCAATCCCAAAGATCGATATCATTAATATAACCAGGCGTTTTCTGGTATCCCTGTCATTCATAGCATTTATCCTCTCTGCTGCGCCGCATAGTATCCCCGGCGTTTCCCTTAGTTTACCATACAAAAAGGAGGCGGACAAGTGCCGCCGTCCCGCAGGTGTGCGCTGCCAGGGCTGCTGCGCCGCGGTCGTGCCGCTCCCGTACGCAGATCCGTTGCGTCAGAGCCGCCTCACCGTCGCCCGCAGCGCCCAGAAAAAGAGATACCAGGCGCTCGCCGCAGCGCAAAGCCCCTCCTGATCCCGGTACAGCCTCCAGATCCGCCTCACCGCCTCCAGCTTGTTGGAGGAGAGGGAATTTTTCGGTCTTCGGTAAACGGCCAGGTTTTCATTCAGGCCGTGGGCCAAATATCCGGAACGCAGGATCCTCCACCAGGTCGCTGTATCCTCGCTCTTTACGTTGGGCATAAGGATCAGGCCCCGGTCGATCCGCTCCAGATCGAACATCACCGTGGTGGTGAAAATGATGGTGCGGGACAGCGCCTCCCGGTAGGAAAGCGTCCGCGGTACGCGGACGATCTTCCCGTTTCCCACCCCGTTCTCATCCCCGAACTCGTATGCGGTAAAAGCAAAAGCAGCCTGCCTTTCCTTCAGAAAAGCAAGCTCTTTTTCCAGCTTTGTTTTTTTCCAAAGATCATCCGAATCCAGGAAGGCCAGATACCTTCCCTGCGCCAGCCTGATCCCGGCATTGCGCGCGGCGGCAGCCCCGCTGTTTTTTTCCTGCCGGACCGGGCGGATGCGTTCGTCCTTTTGCGCCATTTCCTGAAGCAGCCGGAAGCTTTCGTCCGTGGAGCAGTCGTCCACGGCGATCAGCTCCCAGTTCTCATGGGTCTGCTCCTGCACGCTGGCCACGGTCTGCCGAAGCCAGGCCGCCGCATTGAAAACCGGCATCACAATACTGATCCGTTCACTCATAGTATTTTCAGATTTCTTCCTTTACCAGATAAATCGGCCGTTTTTTCACTTCCATGTAGGTTTTGGACAGGTATTGTCCCACGATGCCGAGGCAAAAAAGCTGCACGCCGCTCACCATACAGATGATGCAGGTCATGGAGGGCCAGCCGCCCACGGGATCGCCGAACAGCAGCGTCTTTATGATGATGACGAAGATCATCAGAAAGGCGATCAGACAGAACACAACGCCCATAACTGATGCCAGCGCCAGCGGCACCGTGGAAAAGGCCGTGATCCCGTCGATGGCGTACAGGAACAGCTTCCAGAAGGACCACTTCGTTTCGCCGTGGACGCGCTCGATATTTTCATATTCCATCCATTTGGTCTTAAAACCGACCCAGCCGAAGATTCCCTTGGTAAAACGGTTGTACTCCGTCATGCGCAGGATCGCGTCCACCACCTGCCTGGTCATGAGCCGGTAATCCCTCGCGCCGTCCACGATCTCCGTCTTGGAGATACGGTTTACCAGTCTGTAAAACAGCCGGGCAAAAAAGGAACGGATGGGCGGCTCTCCCTTTCTGGAAACCCTCCTGGTGGCGACGGAGTCATAGCCCTCTCTGATGTGGGCGAACATCTCCGGAAGCAGGGCGGGCGGATCCTGCAGGTCAGCGTCCATCATCACCACATAATCTCCCTTCGATTTTTCCAGCCCCGCATAGATGGCGGCCTCCTTGCCGAAGTTGCGGGAAAAGGAGACGAGCCGCACGTTTTCGTCCCTTTCGCGCAGCTTTTTAACCTCCGAAACGGTACCGTCCTTCGAGCCGTCGTCGATATACAGGATCTCCACCTCCATGCCCTCCTTTTCAAAAAAAGGGCGGTTTTTCATCAGCTCCTCATAAAAACAGGCGACATTTTCCTCCTCATTGTAGCAGGGGACAATGACACTCAGCAGACTCATTCGTGTTCCTCCTAACCAACTGCCGCGGCCCGCCCGGGACGACGCCTGATCCGGCGCCTTACGGAAGCGTCTGGGGCCCGCTTCTTCAGGAAACGGACAGATCCAGCCTTACCCTGTCCGCGATCCTGGCAATATATTCACTGTTTGTCGGGCGGGGTGCGCCCGATGCGCTGCTGTAGCCGAACAGCTCCTCAAATACGGCCGGATTTCCTCTCTCCCAGGAAACCTCGATGGCGTTGCGGATGGCCCTCTCCACCCTCTGAATATTGGTATGGGCCCGCTTCGCGATCCCCGGATACAGAAGCTTGGTCACGCTTCCCACCAGCTCCATGTCCCGTGCGGCAAGCACGATGGCCTCCCGCAGATAATAATAGCCCCTCAGATGAGCCGGAACGCCCAGCTCCAGCATCATGGCGGACACGTAGCGCTCGATCTGTGTTTCTGTCACCTCTATGGTAATCATATCCTGCTTCCTCCTGCGTCTTTTGCGTCTTTTCTTTGCGGAAATCATTTCCAGGATTTATATTACCATGTCCGGAGGAAAAAGCAGAACCGGAATCCATCGAGAATTTTCGACTCTGCAGTTCACTCATCCGACAGAATCGGACAGCAGCCCTAAAGGTACTCTCTTTCTCCCTTCTCCGACAGGGCTTCCACGATCTCCTTCACCCGCTGTGCCTGGGATGCGGGGCATACCAGCACCGACTCCCCGGCTGCTACGATGATCAGATCCTTTACGCCCACCGCCGCGATCAGCCTGTCTACAGAATACGCGGTGCAGCCCTGACTGTCAAGCAGCAAAGTCTTTCCCACCGTGATGTTGCCGTTCTCATCCCGCTCCTTCAGGGCGTCAAACGCGTCCCAGCCGCCCACGTCGCTCCAGCCGAAATCTCCAGGCACCATCAGCACGTGGTCCGCCCTTTCCATGATTCCGTAATCCACGGAGATCTTTGGGATCCTGGGATAAACCTCCCACAGGATGTCCTCCTCGTTTTCCTTCCCAAAGCCCTCCGCAAGCTGCTCCAGATACGCGTAAATGTCCGGAAGCAGCCTCTCAAAGCAGGAGAGGATGGTGGAGGCCCTCCAGATGAACATGCCGCTGTTCCAGGCATAGCCCTCCGCCACATAACGTTTCGCCGTTTCTTCATCCGGCTTTTCCACGAATTCCTCCACCCTGCGCCAGGATTTACCCTCCACAGCGGCGTTTTTGATATAGCCGTAGCCTGTGGACGGGAAGGTGGGGCGGATGCCGATGGTCACAAGAGCGTCCGTTTCCTCCGCCGCGGCCACCGCCTCCCGGAGCGTCCGCGCAAAGCCCTCCTCGTCCCGGATGTAGGGATCAGAGGGCACCACGCACATAACGCCGTCCCCGTATTTTTTCAAAATGGTCATCGCCGCATAGCCGATGCAGGCCGCCGTGTTCCTGGCCGCGGGCTCCTTAAGGATATGATCCTCCTCCACCCTTCCCGCGGTCTGGGAAAGCATTTCCTGCGCCTGGGATGCGTTGGTGACGATAAAGGTCTCCTGCGCCACGCCGGAAAGCCGGTCGATGGCCTCGTTCACCAGCGTTTCCCTGCCGGAAAGATTCAAAAACTGCTTCGGCTTTCTGCTTGTGGAAAGCGGCCAGAGCCTGGTGCCGCCGCCTCCCGCCATTACCACTCCATAAACCTTCATGATCCATTGACCTCCTTTATTCCGCCGCTGTCCGGCGCTTTGACTTCCGTTCTTCCTTTGTACGCTTCATCCCGCCTCGCTGCCCGCCTCATTTACGTCTCCCTTCGAAATTCATCCGCTCCGCGGGCTTTATTGCGGCCCGCCCCCTTTTGCGGTATAATGAAAAAACCTCAGACATTCGCATTCAGGAAAGGACTCATTTCATGACGCAAAAAAAGAACCTTCCAAAAATTCTGACCGCTCTGGCGGCCTGGTTTGCCTCCTTTGCCCTTACAAATATCTGCTCGCTTCCGACAACGAGCATTTTCACCCTTCTTTTTTTCCTGCTCTGCTTCCAGGTGTTTCTTCTTGAGAGCGAAAAGGAAAAAAGCGGCCTTCTGGCGAAGGACGGGCGCCGCCTGGTGCTCACCCTTCCCATGAAAAGACGGCGCAGGGCTTCCCGCCTGCTGGGCCTTTTCTTCATGCTTCTCTGCCTCGCCGCAGAGCAGGATGCGCTGACCGGTAGCCTGACAAGCCCGCTCTTTCAGGCGGCAAGCCTTGGTATGAGCGCTCTCGGACTGTTCTTTCTGTTCTCCCGCGGTCTGAGGCTTCTTTTTTTCTATCTGGGAAAAAGAACGGAACGCATCCAGGGCCTGAAAAATCCACAGACACAGGATCAGAGGCTTCCCCGGCAGATGAAGCTCCTGATCCCGGTCATCCTTCTGTGCTGCTGGCTTCCCTGGTTTCTTTATAACTTTCCGGGCGTCATGACTCCCGACAGCATCAGCCAGTACAGTCAGGCCATGGGGCTTTCCGGATACAGCGACCATCATCCCTTCGCTCACACTCTGCTCATCCGGCTTTTTCTGTCGCTCGGCATGGCTCTTTTTGACAACGTATATGCGGCCATCGCCTGCTACACCGTATTTCAGATGGTCCTGATGGCCCTGCTCCTGTGCGGCTGCCTCTGCATCCTTTACCGGTACGGGGCCGGCAAAAAGCTGTGCCTTCTCTTTCTGATCTTCTACGCCTGTGTTCCCTATAACGGAAGCTTCGCCGTGACGATGTGGAAGGATGTGCTGTTTTCCGGCTTCCTGCTTCTGTTCTCCCTCTGCCTGTACCGTCTGCTCCACCTGTATGGCGCTGGCGGAAGGCTGAAGGAGCAGCCCGGCCTTCTGGCCCTTTTGCTGCTTTCCGGCCTGCTGGTCTGTCTGTTCCGTTCCAACGGACTGTATGTGTTCCTGCTCACCGCTCCGTTTCTGGTCGTCCTCCTGCGAAGGGAATGGAAGCTGCTTCTTCCCGGCGTGCTTTTCGTTGCCGCCCTTGCCCTGTGCATCAAGGGGCCGGTTTACGATGCCCTCGGCGTGGCAAAGCCCGCTTTTTCCGAATCCCTTTCCATTCCCGCCCAGCAGATCGCCCGCGTGGTCTATGAGGGCCGAACACTTAGCCAGGAGCAGATCGACCTTCTGGATCAGACCGTTGATTATGACTCAATCGCTGACTATTATCAGCCGGAGCTTTCCGATCCTGTCAAGGCACTCATCCAGTATGGCCATCCGGAATATCTGGACGCGCATAAGGGAGAATATCTGAAGCTCTGGCTGCAGCTTGGCCTGCGCTATCCGCTTGATTATCTGAACGCCTTCATTGATCAGACGCAGGGCTACTGGTATCCGGGAGAGCCCGGCCTCACCGTCAATGAAAGCATTTCCCCCAACGATATCGGTCTTTCCGGGCAGTCGGTTTTAAGCGGCACGGCGGCATGGAAGGCGGTGGAGATCCTGAACAAGCTCTACACCATTTTCCCGCTTTACGGCCTGCTCTACAGCATCGGTGCCTTCACCTGGGCGGCCGTTTTCTGGTGCGCTGTCTGCGCGCTGAGCGGGCGGAGACGAAACGTCCTTCTGTTCATTCCCTACTTCGCCCTGATCCTGACCCTCTGCCTCGCCACGCCCGTTGCGGCCGATCTGCGCTATGGCTATCCGCTGATCCTCGCCATGCCGCTCCTTCTGTGCGCCGGCCTTGAGGTTCCTCAGAAGGAGGAAGGCCGCAACGCATGAGAGAAAGCCGCGGCCCTCTCAGCCCGGCTTCCTCTTCATACTCAGCCCAGCTCCTCTTTCATATATTCCTCGATGGCGTCATGCCAGTCCGCGAACATGAAATCGGTGGTCAGCTTGAACATATGATTTTCCAGAATGCTGTAGGCCGGACGCGGCGCGGCGGCGCCGTACTCCTCGGTGGTCACATCCACGATCTGCGTCGTCTTTCCCGCCAGGCGCAGCACCTCTCTCGCGAAATCCGCCCAGCAGCAGCTTCCTTCGCAGGTGGCGTGGAACAGCCCGTAATTCTCCGTAAACAGCAGCGCGTCGATGGCCTTCGCAAGCTCGGAGGCGCTGGTGGGGGAGCCCACCTGATCGTTCACCACCGTGATCTTATCATGGGTTTCGGAAAGGCGGAGCATGGTTCTGGCAAAATTTTTTCCGTCCCCATACAGCCAGGCTGTCCGGAGGATGAAATAACGGTCCGCAAAATCCTTCACGAAATTTTCTCCCGCGAGCTTGGTTCTCCCGTAGGCGCTCTGCGGATCGACCGCGTCCGTTTCCACGTAGGGAAGCTCCCTGCTTTTTCCGTCAAACACGTAGTCCGTTGAAATATGCATCAGCTTCGCTCCCGTCTCCCGGGAAGCGATCGCAAGATTTCTCGGGCCGATGGCGTTGATCCTGAACGCATTGTCGTAATCCGTCTCACACTTATCCACATTTGTATGCGCCGCGCAGTTGATGATGGCATAGGGCTTAACCTCCCGTACCAGCTCCATCACGCTGTCGATCTTCGTAATATCCAGTTCGCCCACATCCGTATTGATAAAGCTCAGATCCTCTCTGCCCTGGTACAGCCTGTTCACAGCCCGTCCGAGCTGTCCGTTGCATCCTGTCACAATTATTTTCTTCATGTTTACCTCCATATGGGAGCATCCTTCGCTCCGGTCGAAAACTGCCGGCTGAAAAAAGTGCCGCCCGGCATGTTCTGTATTATTTTATCACACCGCGCACCTCTTTACCACGAATTTTTCCGCATCCATCCTCTGCCCCGATGTTTTTCTTAAATTTTCTTAATTTTGTCCAAATCAATATTTTCCATAGTGACAACCGGCCTTTTGGTAGACTATAATAAAGAATAGCGTCGGCGGACAGGGCCGCATAAGGGCGATCTGTGAAGAGTTTTTTGTAAAATCGTGTTTGCGCCGTCCTGTCCGCCGATACAGACTGAATTCACCAGGAAAGAGAGGTATTCAAATGAAAAAACTGAGCGTACTGCTTTTGCTCGGTCTTTCCGCCGCAATGCTCCTTACGGGCTGCGGAAAGAAAGAGACGCCCCAGGAGGAGACTCCTTCCGTAACCGAGGAAGCCATTCCGGAAAGCGTTCCCGCCGAGACGGAAACAGAAACCGAAACGGAAACAGAGCCCGAGGATATCCCTCCGGAGGAAGGCATGGTGCGCAGCACTCTGACGAACGAATGGATCGACGGGGCCATCGCCGATCAGCGTCCCATCGCGGTCATGGTGCCCAACAATTCCGCAGCCCTTCCCCACTACGCGCTTTCTCAGGCCGACATCCTGTATGAATGCCCCGTTGAGGGAGATATTACCCGTCTGATGGCCATAATCAAGGACTGGGACAGAGAGGATATGAGCAGGATCGGCAACGTGAGAAGCCTGCGGGATTATTTC
Organism: Candidatus Eisenbergiella merdavium; assembly: GCA_019119595.1. Taxonomy (GTDB): domain Bacteria; phylum Bacillota; class Clostridia; order Lachnospirales; family Lachnospiraceae; genus Eisenbergiella; species Eisenbergiella merdavium. The sequence goes on from DWWS01000018.1 coordinate 109,207, forward strand.
GCATATTGGTCCTTTGAGTGGGATTCCATTCTTTTTCATTACGGCGGCCCCTTCTATATTGAAGATGTGATAGAAAAAAGCAGCACGGAAAACGTGACGGGTGCCGGCTACGGCGCATCCGGCAAAAAGGGCCTGTTTGACGGAGCCTATTTCCGCTCCTCCGACAGAAGCGCCCCGCACAACGCGTATCTAAGCGCGGAGGGCGCAAATAAAGCCATTGAGCATTTCGGCTTTTCCAAAACCTACCGGGAGGACTATTATAAACCGGAGCATTTCCAGTTTGCCTCCGAATCCTCTCCGAATACCCTGGAGCAGTACGACAATTCCTTTGTCGTGAACAAGATCGATATGTCCGCCTGCTATCCGGTCTCAGAAACCTATTTCGAATACAACGAGGAGGACGGGCTGTTCTACCGCTATGAATACGGCAAGGCCCATACGGACGCGGCGTTCGACAACGCCCAGCTCGCCTTTAAAAATGTGCTGGTGCAGTTCGCCTACTATGAGGTAAGAGACAATAACGGTTATCTGGCCTTCCAGGTACACGACGATACCAAGGACGGCTATTACTTCACCAACGGCCGCGGCGTGCATGTGACGTGGGAAAAAACCGCGGATTACGAGCCCACAAGATACTATGACGACAACGGAAACGAGATCCAGCTCAACACCGGAAAGACCATGATCTGTATCGTGGAGGACGGCGACGAGTTCGGATACGACTGATGAAGCCTGCGCTGTCAGGCGCTGCAGAAAACAGGAGACAGAGCGGAGCAGTTTCTTTTGGGGCTGCTCCGCTTTCCTGTTGCGAACCTCCGGCTGCTCATTAATCAGTATCGTCGGGTTGTTCCTTAAAATCAGATTCTCAAAATACCCGTTGGCCAATCCATTTACCGGTGTTGAAACCAATGAAAAGCAAAATCTTGATAACCTTTCAAGATGTATCATGGAGTACACCACGGGGATCGCAGAAAACACTTCTTTCCCGAGCTTTCAGGCTGCGTTCGGGCACGTCTTTGAGCTTGCAGGAACCAGAAGGATCATACTTGTTATCGACGAATATCCTTATGTCGCCCGTGTATCCAAAAGTCTTGCTTCCACACTTCAGCTTTTGATCGACAAAAACAGGGACACATCCAGACTGTTCTTAATCCTTTGCGGTTCTTCCATGTCTTATATGGAAGATCTTCTGTTATTTCCCGCGGAGCCGCCGATCTGGCCTACAGACGCATTGCCCCTGAGCTCTCCTCCCACATGGGCGGTGTGTTTGAGGAAATCTGCAGACAGTATTTTTGGAAGCTGCTCCTCCAGGGCAGGTGTGCGGTGAATTTCAGTGATATTGGCCGTTGGTGGGGGCCAAGGCTGTATCGACAAAGCAAATGAGATGGGCAATGTAACGCTCGTCACTTATGAAGATATGCTGAAAGGCTAAAACAGCCCCTGGATTGCACAATAGACTAAACGGCAGAGGAATGATCCTCTGCCGCTCACATTCTGCTTTTTTGGCTGACCTTTTGGCTGACCGAAACCCCGACGCTGAACACTACGCCTTCCCGCCAAGCTCCAGCCTGTTGACCGCCGAGAAGATGGCTCTGACGGAGGCGCGGGTGATGTTGGAGCTGACGCCAACGCCGTAGGTCACGCGGCCGGTATCCGCATCCAGAAGGTGGATGTAGGCCGCTGCCTGGGAGTTGGAGCCGCTCTGGAGGGCGTGCTCCTCATAGTCCAGAACCTTGATCCGCACACCGAGCTCCATCTGCATTCCTCTCTGCACCGCGTCGATGGGGCCGTTTCCGACTGCGTTAAACTGCTTCTCCTGTCCGTGATCCGTATAAACCACGGTCACGCCGGTATCGAATTCGGAGGCTGTTTCTCCGCTCAGATCGTCCACTTTCAGCCTGCGGAAATGAATGGGCTCCTTTTTGTCCAGATATTCCCTGCGGAACGCCTCCATGATCTGATCCGGAGACACCTCTCCCTGCTTCTCGGAGATCGCCTGGATCACATTGGCGAATTCCTTATGCATGGCCTTGGGAAGCTTGAAGCCGAAATAGGTATCCATGATGAAGGCAACGCCGCCCTTGCCGGACTGGGAATTGATGCGCACGATGGGCTCGTATTCCCTTCCGATGTCCGCGGGATCGATGGGAAGATACGGCACCTGCCAGATCTCCGATCTTCTCTCCTGCATCGCATGGACGCCCTTGTTGATCGCATCCTGATGGGAACCGGAAAAAGCGGTGAATACCAGCTTGCCCGCGTAGGGGTGTCTGGCGTCGATGGGCATCTTGCAGCATCTTTCATAGATCTCGATGATCTCATTGATATGCTCGATGTTCAGCTTCGGATCGATCCCCTGGGAAAACATGTTGTAGGCGATGGTGAGCACATCCACGTTTCCCGTGCGCTCGCCGTTTCCAAAGAGCGTTCCCTCCACCCGGTCAGCTCCCGCAAGCAGCGCGAGCTCCGCGCTGGCCACGCCAGTCCCGCGGTCGTTGTGGGGATGGATGCTTAAAATGATGCTCTCCCTGTCCTTAAAGTGCTTATTCATCCACTCGATCTGATCCGCGTAAACGTTGGGCGTATTCATTTCCACCGTGGAGGGCAGGTTGATGATCATGGGCTCTTCCTTCGTCGGCCCCCAGGTTTCCTGAACCGCGGTGCAGATCTGGAGCGCAAAATCCAGCTCCGTTCCGGTGAAGCTTTCGGGGGAATATTCCAGAACGATTTTCCCCGGGAATTTTGCCGCATGTTCCTTCACCATCTTCGTACCGTTCACGGCGATCTCGATGATCTCCTCCTTCGACGCGTGGAATACCACGTCCCTCTGCAGGGTGGAGGTGGAGTTATAGATGTGCACCACAGCCTGCTTACAGCCCTCGATGGCCTCGAAGGTGCGGTCGATCAGCTCCTTCCTGCACTGCGTCAGCACCTGCACGCGGACGTCGTCCGGAATCAGCTTTCTTTCCACAAGCTGTCTGAGAAAATCAAATTCAATCTGGCTGGCCGCCGGGAATCCGATCTCGATCTCCTTAAAGCCCAGCTTGATCAGGTAGAGAAACATCTCCACTTTCTCCTCCACGATCATGGGATCGATCAGCGCCTGGTTTCCGTCGCGCAGGTCCACGCTGCACCAGACGGGCGCCTGTTCGATCTCCTTATTCGGCCATTCCCTTTCGGGATAATCTATCACCGGATTTCTCCGGTATCTCTTATAATTCAGCATATTTACCTCCATTCCGCAGCTTTGCCGGGGAGCCCTCCATGTGAGGTACGCCCGCTCCGCGCCCGCGCTCGCCGTGATGACCGCAGTCCGGTCCTTCACGTTAAGAACGGGCTGTCCGGCATTCCTGTCGGCAGCCCGCTTTCGTTTCCCATTCTCATTCCCCGAGACCGCTTTCGATCGCGCTGACAAGAGATTTCAGCGCTTCCTCCTCGTCCTCTCCTTCGCAGGTAAGCTCTATCTCATCTCCACACTTCACACACGCGCCAAGAACGCTGAGAACGCTTTTCGCATTCGCCGTGCTGTCCCTGAACGTAAATGTGATCAGTGATTTAAACTGCATGGCCTCCTTGCAAAGAATACCCGCAGGCCTTAAGTGAAGTCCTGTCGGGTTCTTAATTACTACCTTCTGGCTTACCATGACACCAACCTCCTGTTTTCTTACGCCTGAAAATGCGGCATTTCTTAAGTCCCCGCCGTTTTTCATCAGATTCAGTATACCATTATTTTTCCGATATCTCAAGGCTTACAGCATGATATTCTGGATCAGATCGGCGAGCTTTCTCGCCTCATTCTCGATCATCTCCTGATCCTTCCCCTCGATCATCACGCGGACCTTCGGCTCCGTTCCAGACGGGCGGATCAGCACCCTGCCTTCTCCTGCAAACTTCCGGTCCAGCTCCTCGATCGCTTTCGCGATCTCCGGATATTCCATATAACGGTCCTTCTTATGATTCGGCACCTTCGCGTTGATCAGCGCCTGCGGCATGACCGTCATGACCTTTGCAAGCTCGGAAAGAGGCTTTTTCGTATCCACCATCACCTGCAGCAGATGAAGCGCGGAAAGCAGACCGTCTCCGGTCGTATTTTCATCCAGAAAAATGATGTGGCCGGACTGCTCGCCGCCGAGGCTTGCCCCGATCTCCCGCATGCGCTCCAGCACATACCGGTCTCCCACCTTCGTCTGCTCCATGTTCAGATGCTCCCGCTCTCCCATTTTGAAGAAACCGAGATTGCTCATCACGGTGGCGACGATCGTATCCTTTTTCAGCTTTCCCTGGTCCCGCATATGGACGCCCACGATGCCCATGATCTGATCTCCATCCACCATCTCGCCGTTTTCATCCACGGCAAGGAGGCGGTCCGCGTCGCCGTCAAAGGCAAGCCCCACGTCAGCCTTTTCATAAACCACTCTTGCCTGAAGCTCCTCCATGTGGGTGGAGCCGCAGTTGGAGTTGATATTTGTTCCATCGGGCATATTGTGGATAGGAACCACTGAGGCTCCCAGCTCTCTCAGAGCCTCCACAGAGGTATAGTGAGCGGCGCCCTCCGCGCAGTCCACCACGATCTTCATGCCGGAAAGATCCACAGGCACTGTCTGAACCGCATGATTGATGTATTCCTCTCTGGCGTCCGTCCGGTATTTGATCTTTCCCACCATGGTTCCGGTGGGGAACTCCACGCCCTGCATCCCGTTTCGGATCAGCGCCTCGATCTCATCCTCCATGCTGTCCGGCAGCTTATAGCCGTTTCCGTCAAAAAACTTGATGCCGTTAAACTCAACCGGATTATGGGAGGCGGATATCACAACACCCGCTTCCACCTTATACTTCTTTGCCAGATATGCCACCGCCGGCGTGGGGATCACGCCCACATATACCGCGTTCGCGCCCACGCTGCAGATGCCAGCCATCAGCGCGTTCGCCAGCATATCTCCCGAAATCCGGGTGTCGCAGCCTACCATGATGGTAGGACGGTGTTCATTTTCCCTGGTCAGCACGGTAGCGCCCGCCTGTCCAAGCTGCATCGCAAGAAGGGGGGTAAGCTCCTCGTTGGCCACTCCTCTCACACCATCGGTTCCAAACAATCTTGCCATATTTTCTTTTCCTTTCCTGCTGTTATATCTGAACCGGGACATTTTATGCAAAAGCCGCGTCCGTTATTCTCAGCCGTTTGCTGAAGCGGTCGTCCCCGCGCCGTCTTCCGCCGCGGCAGAGGCGGCCGCTTCTCCCGCAGTCCCGTGACTGGCCGTGGAATCCGCAAGTATATTCACCGTTGCGGTCACTGTGCCCACCTGTGTCACGGTATCCGGCAGGGAAACGGTAACCTCCATTTCTGCCTCTCCCTCTGAAAGCGTGGTCAGCGCGTTTTCCTGCATCCACGCGGCCACGTCGATGCTTCCCACAAGCTGGGCTACATCGATCTGATCCAGATCCCGCTGAAGCCCTCTCATCCGGATGGAAACGGTCTCTCCCGGCGCAAGCGACGCCTGATAGCCGGCGGGAACGTTCAAGATCTGAATCCTAGTCTGGTTCAGCTGCCTCGTCATATCGACAAGCGGCTCCACCTTCACCGTAACGGCGACTCTTCCGTTAAATCCGTCCTCAGAGGTATTCGTCAGACTCACGCCGTCCGGCAGATATTCCCGGATATCGATCAGCTCTACCACATCCTGGGTGGCTCCCGTCAGATCCAGCTCCTCTGCCGGAATCCGAATCTCCTCCAGATTAGCCAGCGCTCCGCTTCTGCCCGCCACCGTTATCCTGTCCGGCGCACAGGAGATCTCTCCCGTCGCCTCATAGCCTGCGGCAGGCTCTCCCGCCGCCGAGGCCGTGACCGGAATTTCCTTCGTCTGCAGGATTGAAATGGAAACATTGGAGGTGCTCACACTCTTGGTGATCCTGCTGTTTCTGATCTCGTTCCCGTCCGCATCATAAAGGCGGATCGGCTCGGTAATGTTGATGTTCTCCGTCAGGCCGTCCACGTTCGCTTCCACCGCCGCCCGGTCCACCTGGGAAATGAGAGACTCCGGCCCGGAAATGCGCAGCGCGTTTCCGTCCGTCGTCAAAACGCCGCTTACGATATAGCCGTCCGCCGGCGTACCGATCTGATCGATCTCGATCACGAGCTGACGCTCCATCAGCTCCTCAACCTCAAGCCGTACCATGTCGATATTGCTGCTGATCTCGACCTGATTTCCCGCGGCCCGGCTGGTCGAAAGCCGGATCGGGACCGTATTCGTGAAAGACAGCTCAGAAAAATCCGCCGTCGCCGTCACATCCGCCGAACCGATATTCTCCAGGACCGAACGGTTTGCCCGCACCGTCACCGTCACCCGGTCCGTATCGTCCAGGACCTCCCAGGTCATCCCTTCGTCAGTCAGCAGGCTGGTGTTTTCCAGCTCTACAGGGACATTTCGGTAAACCTTTGTGTCCACCGGATCGTTGATATTCACTGACACCAGCCACAGCAGCACGGAAAAAACGACAGCCAGGATCTTCAGACCGATATTGTTAAAAAGCTTACCTGTTTTTTTCATGCTTCGGCCGTCCTTTCCAGAGCTTTCTCTTTACCCTGCTGACTTTATTTTTCGGTTCGTTTTCCCCGTCCGGTTTGTTCTGTATCTTCTTCAGCTCTTCCTCCAGTTCTCCGCCGGTCAGCCCTCTCGACAGACCTCCCTCATATGCGACGCTGATCTGTCCTGTTTCCTCGGACACGATCACGGTCATGGAATCCGTGGCCTCGGACACACCCACGCCCGCCCGGTGCCTGGTTCCCAGCTCCTTGCTTAAGGACATGTTGTCCGAAAGCGGAAGGTAACAGGTGGCGGAGGTGATCCGGTCCCCTCTCACGATCACCGCTCCGTCATGCAGCGGCGTGTTATGTTCAAAAATATTGATCAGAAGCTGACTGGTCACGATGCCGTCCACAGCGATTCCGGTCCGCTCGTACTCTGTCAGGGGATCGTTCTGCTCCACAACGATAAGAGCCCCCGTTTTCACCTTTCCCATTTCCACGCAGGCCTTTGAAATCTCATGGATCGTCCTGTCGGAAAATCTCCCGTCCGCTCCCTTGCTCTGTTCAAAGGGAAACAGGGATGAAAGGAATTCCCTTTTGCCAAGCTGCTCCAGCGCCCCTCTCAGCTCCGGCTGCAGGATGACCAGCAGGCCGAAGGCGCCGTATATCAGCGCATTCTGCGCGATCCACAGGATGGTATTCATTTCAAAAATGGCCGCAATGAGGATGAATACCATGATGAAGATCACGCCCTTCACGAATACCCAGGCCTTGGTATTCTTGATCCACACCATGATGTGATAGACCACGAAGGAAATGATGATGATCTCAACGATATCCGTTATTCTCAGTGACGGTACATGTGCCAGATAATTGTCCGCAAAGGATCTGATCAGTTCCATTTTGTCCTATTCCCGTTGTCTGTGTGCAGCGTCTCTCGTATTCGTATGCCTCACCCTGCGATTGTTCCGCTGCGTGGTTATTTTCTTTACCTTCTTTTCCGGCGTGGTAACTGCCGCCTTCGGCACCGCCTTCACATAATAATAATACTCATCATCCTCAAACTGCACCTTTTCCGTTCTGGAATAATCCAGATTGAACCGGAAAAACTGAACCACAAACGTTACGAGCACGCCCCCGACGCTTCCCAGGAGCACTCCCGGTATGGAAAAATCCGCGTCATAGATCAGGTCGCCCACCAGGATCACGACAATATCCAGAAGCGCTCCCGATACGATCGCGATCGTCCAGGAATAGTCCACGGACAGCCTTCTGACCAGATAGACCAGGATCGTAGTCACCGCGAAAGCGGCCGCGATGATCAGCATCTCCCGGTTTCCGAAGACGCCGTCCAGGATCTCCCTGGTGCGTGTGAGCATAGACTCCGCAGCGGCTGAACTGAGCAGAGAGGCGTTCATGCTCATGTAGCTGACCAGATAATAGACAACTACGCCGCAGGCCACCGTAACGGCCGAAAGGGGATTGCCCAGAAGCCCGGCCAGAATGGGAGCCGCATAGGGAATCCGGAGGATGAACAAAAGGGGCGTGAGCATCACCAGCACGGCTCCCTTGGGCGTAAACCGGAAATACAGAAGGAACAGCAGCAGAAAGACCACAAGCGCCACTCCCGCGCATTCCAGAGACACCTCGTACAAATGCAGCGTTACAAAGCCCGCCGCCGCAAACAGCGTAAAATTCTTTGGCATGAAGGAGCAGATCAGGGAAACGATGAGAACCGCGGCAGCTCCGTTGATCTGGCTCATATAGCCGAGCTGTGCGTTGATCAGAAGCAGGCTCACCAGAGCGAGCAGGAATTTCAGCGCCGGCACGGCATATTCTTCATATTTCACATAGAAATTGCGGATATATTCCCGCACTACAAGCAATGATGTTGTCATAAATGTTCCTCGCAGGAATACAGGCGCAGGCCCTTATTCCTCTTCTTCACTCCCGTCAAGCTCAGCCAGCATCCGGTCAAAGCCGACCGAAGCCTTATGGGCCTTCGCGTAGGTAATGTGTGCGATCACCCACGATACCAGAAGATATCCCCCGCACAGAACCGCATATGCCGTAAGCGCCTTTTTCCCAAGCGCCAGCAGCTCCTCCACATCCATTGCATAAAAAATGGAGGTTATTTCTTCCATTCTGTACAGCAGCCATATTCCGGCCAGGATACAGAACGCGATCGTAGTCGCGATCCAGGTCTTAAGAAGCGCAAAGCCCACAAAATCGCTCCTGAAAAAACCGCAGATTTCCCTGTCCCTTTTTCCTCTGCCCGACTCATATGCCGCCATCCGGGTCATAACCGCTACCTTTTTCTCATTAATCATGGTACCTTACAGCCCCTTTCCAATCGCCAGAGTGATAAAAAACACACGCCGTACCCCCGTCTTCCGGCACTCCAGCGCGGCAGCGTCAACGGTGCTGCCGGTGGTATAGATGTCGTCAATGATTACAATCGTATTTAATTTTACATCATCCTGCACTATTTTAAAAGCCTTTTTCAAATTATTTTGGCGTGCAGCTCCTTCCAGGGTCTTCTGCGGACTGGTATTTTTCACCCTGACCAGATAGCCGGAAAGCACCGGAATATCCAGCCTTTTTCCCAGCTCAAGCGCGAGCAGCTCCGCCTGATTGTAGCCCCTTGCCTGCTCCCTGCGCGGATGAAGCGGCACCGGAATGAGGGCGTCCGGATGCCAGGAACGGATCAGCCCTCCCAGCCCTTCCGCAAGGGCTCTTCCCAGAAAAAGAGCGTATTCCCTCCTTCCCGCATATTTAAAGCGGTAGATCGTCTGACGGACGCTGGCATAGGTATAAAGCGCCGCGCCCCTGTCAAATACATGCCTTCTGCGCCCGCAGTCGTGGCAGTATTCCGCGCCCTCGTCGGGAAGCTGCTTTCCGCATTTCAGGCAGCGCGGCTCCCTGACCGGAACCAGCGCGCTTTGGCATCCGCCGCAGATATCCCGTCCAAACGGCTTTACCGGCCTGTCGCAGACCGGGCATCTGCGCGGGAAAAGAAGGTCCGTCAGTATCCCTCCCGCAGCCGAAGCCGCGGGCAACAGATACCCCGCCCTCTTCCTCCCGCTTCCTTTCAGCGGCATCCTCATTTTTTCAGAACTCTTTCTTTCAGAACTCTTCATCCGGCTCCTTTACCGCCATGATTTCCCCGATTCTCACATTCAGACCCGTAAAGCGCTTCGCTTCGCTCTCATTGCGGATCATGTCCTGAACCACCTGACGGCTCCCCAGTATCGTCACGCAGTCCCTGGCTCTCGTCACTCCCGTATAAAGGAGATTGCGGTTGAACAGCATCCTCGGCCCTCCCAGAAGGGGCATCAGCACCGCCGGGTATTCGCTCCCCTGGGATTTATGGATGGTGATGGCGTATGCGAGCTCCAGCTCCACAGTCTGCTCAAAGCTGTAGGTCACCCGCCGCTGCTCGTCAAATTCCACCGTCATGGTGCGGGCGTATTCGTCGATCTGCCTGACGATCCCCATATCTCCGTTGAAGATCCCAACGCCCTTATCCACGGGAATGCCGTAGCGGCTCACCACCTCCCACTCGAGCTGGTAGTTGTTCTTCGTCTGCATCACCTTATCGCCCTCCCGGAAAAGCACGTCGGAGGACTGGAATTCCTTTTTGGAATCCGCCTTCGGATTCAGATATTCCTGCAGGATGCCGTTGAGCGTCTCGGCTCCCAGATTCCCCTTCCGCATGGGGGTGAGCACCTGAATATCCATGGGGCCGGCGTGCACATAGCCCGGCAGCTTTTCCCGGATCAGAAGGATCATGTGCTTGTAGATCACCTGCACATTGTCCCGCTCCAGGAAAAAGAAATCCCTGCTCTTATTATCCAGAGCGACCTCCTTTCCCTCATTGATCCTGTGGGCGTTGACGACGATATCGCTCTCCCCCGCCTGCCGGAAGATCTTCTTCAGCTCCACCACCGGAAAGGCCCTGCTTTCGATCAGATCGCGCAGCACCTGCCCCGGCCCAACGGAGGGAAGCTGGTTCACATCCCCCACCAGCACCAGTCTGGTGCCCGGCGCCACCGCCTTTAACAGGGACTGAAAAAGCTGGATATCCACCATGGACATTTCATCCACGATGACAACGTCCGCCTCCAGCGGATTGTCCGCGTTCCGTTCAAAATGCGCCCGGCTCATGGAGAGCTTTCCGTTTTCATCCCCGTCCGGCAGGCCGGAAAGCTCCAGAAGCCGGTGGATGGTGCGCGCCTCATATCCGGTTGCCTCCGTCATCCGCTTCGCCGCGCGGCCTGTCGGCGCGGCGAGCAGGATATCCATGCCTTCCGCCTCAAAATAATGGATGATGGTGTTTATGGTGGTGGTCTTTCCCGTTCCCGGCCCGCCGGTAAGGATCATCACACCGTTTTTCACGCATTCCAGCACCGCCCTCTGCTGCAGCGTCTCCAGCTCGATCCCCAGGCCCTTCGCAAGCCTTTCGATATCCGAAAGAAGCTTTTCCTCCTCCGCTGGAAGGAAGCCCCCCTCCGGAGCGAAGCTCATATTCAGATCCGCCAGCATCCTGGCACAGGCAAGCTCCGCGTAATAAAACACGGCGGCATATACGAAGGCCTCCTCCCCGGCCTGTTTGATCACCAGCTTGCGCTCCATGGCCAGATTCGGAATCTGAATGCTTACATATTCCGCAGAAAGCCCCAGAAGAAGCGCCGCCTTCTCCTCCAGCTGCCCCTTCGGCAGGCAGGTATTTCCGTCCGCCGCCGCAAGCTGAAGAGTATAAAGGATGCCGCTCCGGATCCGGAAATCGGAATCCGTATGGATCCCGATCCTGGCCGCCAGCTCATCCGCCCGCCGAAAGCCGATGCCTTCGATATCCTCGGCCAGCCGGTAGGGATTTTCCTCCAGGATATGATAGACCTGCGCGCCGTAGGTCTGGTAGATCCTCATGGCCAGCGCGTTGGAGATCCCGTACTTCTGCAGGTAGATCATCGCCTCCCGCATTTCCTTTTTTTCTTCCATCTGGGAGCCGATCTCCATGGCCTTCCGCTCGCTGATCCCCTTGATCTCGGCAAGGCGTTCCGGCTCCTGCTCCACGATGCGGAAGGTGTCTCTGCCAAATTTTTTCACGATGCGGGCAGCGAGGGACGGCCCCACCCCCCGGATGGCGCCGGAGCCCAGATAGCGTTCGATGCTCTGCTCATCCTCCAGAACGGTCTCCACATAGCTTTCCACCTTAAACTGGCTGCCGTACACGGCATGCTCCACATAGCTTCCGTCAAGCTCCAGCCCCTCGCCCTCATCGATGGCCTGGAAGCTTCCCACACAGGTGATCTCCTCTCCCTCAGCGATCAGCTCAAAAACGGTGTAGCCGTTCTCCGTATTCCTGTATATGATATGCTCCACATAGCCGGATACCTTCTCCATCTGACGTCTCCCGCCTCAAAAGCGGAAAATGCCCTGCTCCGAAGCCCATCTACAGGGCGGCTCTGAGCCTGTTCCTCCCGCTTTTTTATGTCCAACAAGGGCTGCCCCAACGGAGCAGCCCCAACGCCTGTTTTATCCTTCGTTCTGTTCAGATCTCATCCTTATAGCCGCCAAGGAATTCCACGTATTTGCCCGTTCCGATGGCGACCGCCGTCATCGGATCCTCGGCGGTCATGGTGTTGATTCCCGTTCTTTCGCTGATCAGCTCCTCCAGCCCGCGCAGAAGGCTTCCGCCTCCGGTCAGAACGATGCCTCTGTCCGCGATATCCGCCGCAAGCTCCGGAGGCGTCCTCTCAAGCACGCTGTGGATGGCCTCCACGATCTGAAGCGTGGGCTCCTTCAGCGCCTCCTCCGTTTCCTCGGAGGATACCTTCACCGTCTTCGGGAGGCCCGTCACCAGATTCCGTCCTCTCACATCCATATAATCAGGCTCCGGCCGCTTATAGGCGGAGCCGATCTTGATCTTGATATCCTCAGCCGTTCTCTCACCGATGAGCAGGTTATGTTTCTTTCTCATATAGCGGACCAGCGCTTCGTCAAAATCATCTCCCGCGATCTTGATCGACGCGCTCACAACGGTGCCGCCAAGGGAGATCACCGCGATGTCGGAGGTGCCTCCTCCGATATCCACGATCATATTTCCGCAGGGACGGGAAATGTCGATCCCGGCTCCGATCGCGGCCGCGATAGGCTCCTCGATGATGGAAACCTCTCTCGCTCCGGCCTGATAGGTCGCGTCCTCAACCGCCTTCTTCTCCACCTCGGTAACGCCGCTGGGAACACAGACCGCGATCCTGGGCTTGCGGAAGGTCTTTCTTCCCAGCGCCTTCTGGATGAAATGCTTCAGCATCTTCTCCGTAACGGTATAATCGGAAATGACGCCCTGGCGCAGAGGTCTGACCGCAACGATATTGCCGGGCGTGCGTCCCAGCATCAGTCTGGCGTCCTCGCCGATCGCCTTGATCTTGTTCGTATCTCTGTCAAAAGCAACGACGCTGGGCTCCTTCAGGACTACGCCCTTTCCTCTGATATAAACCAGTATGCTGGCTGTGCCAAGGTCAATTCCAATATCCGTGTACTGCATATTTTCCTCCAATCCAAATGAAGGCAGCACCAAACAGCCTCCGGCCGGGCTCCTCAAAGGAAGCTCAGCCGTCCCTTCTTCCGCGTCTTCTGTGCGCTGCCGTCTCTATCCTCTATTATAGACCAAATCGTTATGAATCAAGCACCGATATTCCACATTTACAAAACCAGTCAAAATCCTGTCTTATTCTATTCAGTATAATGTTTTTAAACGCAATGCAGAATATACCGACTGTTATTATACCCCAAAAACACGGCATTGGAAAGCCTTTTCATAAAAAATTAAGTTTTCGCCCGTTCCAGCATTTTTTTCACGTAATATCCCGTATAGGATGCCGGATTTTCCGCCACCTCCTCCGGTGTTCCCTGGGTGACGACGGTTCCTCCGCCGTCTCCTCCCTCCGGCCCCATATCGATGATATAGTCCGCGGTCTTGATCACATCCAGGTTGTGCTCGATGACAACAACGGTATTTCCGCCGTCGGCCAGGCGGTGGAGAATGTCCACCAGCTTGTGTACATCCGCGAAATGAAGGCCGGTGGTGGGTTCGTCCAGGATATAGATGGTCTTTCCGGTGCTCCTCCTGCTCAGCTCCGCCGCAAGCTTGATACGCTGCGCCTCGCCGCCGGAAAGGGTGGTGGAGGGCTGGCCCAGCTTCACATAGGACAGTCCCACATCGTAGAGCGTTTCGATCTTCCTGCGGATGGAGGGCACATTTTCAAAGAAGGTCACTGCCTCCTCCACCGTCATGTCCAGCACGTCGAAAATGCTCTTTCCCTTATATTTCACATCCAGCGTTTCCCGGTTATAGCGTTTGCCGCCGCATACCTCGCAGGGCACATATACGTCCGGAAGGAAGTGCATTTCGATCTTGATGATGCCGTCGCCGCTGCAGGCCTCGCAGCGTCCGCCCTTGACGTTGAAGCTGAAGCGGCCCTTCCGGTAGCCCTTCGCTTTGGCGTCCGGCGTGGAGGCGAACAGATCGCGGATCATGTCGAACACGCCGGTATAGGTGGCGGGATTGGAACGGGGCGTGCGCCCGATGGGGGACTGGTCGATATCGATCACCTTGTCGAGCTGTTCGATCCCCTCGATTCCCTTATTTTTTCCCGGAATGGTCCTGGCCCGGTTCAGATCCCTCGCCAGCGTCTTATAAAGGATCTCGTTCACCAGAGAGCTCTTTCCCGAGCCGGAAACACCCGTCACGCAGGTCAGCACGCCAAGCGGGAAGCGGACGTCGACATTCTTCAGATTGTTTTCCGCCGCTCCCTTCACAGTGATCCAGCCCGCAGGCTTTCTGCGCTGCGCCGGAACCGGGATGGACAGCTCGCCGCTTAAGTATTTTCCCGTGACGGACGCGGGATTTTTCATCAGCTCCTGCGCCGTCCCGCAGGCCACCACCCCGCCGCCGTGGGAGCCTGCGCCTGGCCCGATGTCCACGATATAATCCGCCGCGAGCATGGTATCCTCATCGTGCTCCACCACAAGCAGGGTATTTCCCAGATCCCGGAGGTTCTTCAGTGTGTTCAGCAGCTTATCGTTGTCCCGCTGATGCAGGCCGATGCTGGGCTCGTCCAGAATGTAACAGACGCCCACCAGCCCGGAGCCGATCTGGGTCGCAAGGCGGATCCGCTGCGCCTCGCCGCCGGAAAGGGTTCCGGTGGCCCGGGACAGGGACAGATAATCCAGGCCCACATCCACCAGAAAGCCCACCCGCGCTTTGATCTCCTTTAAGATCTGTTTTCCGATGAGAAGCTGCTGATGGCTGAGCTCCATCCCGTTCAGGAATTCCTGAAGCCTGCGGATGGAAAGGGAGGTGATCTCATAAATGTTCTTTCCGCAGACCGTAACGGCAAGCGCGCCGCGCTTCAGGCGCATCCCCTTACAGGCCGGGCAGGGGGTGATGCTCATGAAGGTTTCGTATTCCTGCTTCGAAAGCTCCGATCCCGTTTCCCGATATCTGCGCTCCACGCTTTTCACCAGTCCCTCAAAGGCCACAGGATAAACCCCCGTCCCCCTCTGGCCCCGGTAATGCACCTCCACCTCCCGGCCGCCGGTTCCATTGATCAGGATATTTTTTACCTGATCGCTGTACTGCTCAAAGGGCGTGTCCAGGCTGAAATGATACTCTTTTGCCAGCGCCTGAAGGATGGCGTTGGTGAAGCTGCCCGGATCGTTGCAGGACTGCCAGCCCATGACGACGATGGCGCCCTCGTTGATGCTTTTGCTCTGATCCGGGATCATCAGATTTACGTCAAATTCCATCTTATAACCAAGCCCGTAGCACTCCGGGCAGGCGCCGAAGGGATTGTTGAAGGAAAAGCTCCTCGGCTCGATCTCGTCGATGCTGATCCCACAGTCCGGGCAGGAAAAGCTCTGGCTGAAGGTCATGGCCTCCCCGCCGATCACATCCACGAACAGCAGGCCTTCCGTCAGGGCGAGGACGCTTTCGATGGAATCCGCAAGCCGCCTTTCGATTCCCGGCTTCACCACAAGCCTGTCCACCACGATCTCGATGTTGTGCTTGATGTTTTTATCCAGCCGGATATCCTCCGTCAGCTCGTACAGGCTTCCGTCCACGCGCACGCGCACGTAGCCGCTGCGCTTCGCCCGCTCCAGCACCTTGACATGCTCTCCCTTTCGTCCTCTGACCACAGGAGCGAGGAGCTGGATCCTGGTTCCCTCCGGGAGCGAAAGGATCTGATCCACCATCTGATCCACCGACTGCTTTTTGATCTCCTTGCCGCACTTGGGGCAGTGGGGAATGCCGATCCTGGCGTACAGCAGACGGAAATAGTCGTAGATCTCCGTTACCGTCCCCACCGTGGAACGGGGATTCCGGTTGGTGGATTTCTGGTCGATGGAAATAGCCGGGGAAAGGCCTTCGATCTTCTCCACATTCGGCTTCTCCATCTGCCCCAGGAACTGCCTCGCGTAGGAGGACAGGGATTCCATATATCTTCTCTGCCCCTCCGCGTAGATCGTGTCAAAGGCCAGGGAGGATTTTCCCGAGCCGGACAGACCGGTAAGGACCACCAGCTCGTTTCTCGGGATATCCACGTCCAGATTCTTCAGATTGTGTTCGTTAGCCCCTCTGATCCTGATATATTCCCGGGGCCTCATCTTTATGCTTTCCTGTTCCATTTTTTCCTCCATTCCGAAGCGCTTTGGCGCTGAGAAACGCGCGGAGAAATCGCGGATGCGTTTTCTCCGCTGCGCAAGGATACTTCGTATCCTGGGGATTTGTGACGCTTCAGCCTATTCCTTTATTTTCTGCAGGGTCTTTTTCAGATCCACCATCTTGTCACGCAGCTCGGCGGCGGCTTCGAAATTCAGCTCCGAAGCGGCCTTCTTCATCTTCTTCTCCACATCCGCGATGAGCTTTAAAAGCTCCTTCTCGTCCATGGATTCCGGATCCTTCTCGAAGCGGACCTCCTCCTTCGCGATCTCCTTCGAGATGCTGATCAGATCGCGCACGCTCTTTTTGATGGTCTGCGGCGTGATGCCGTGCTCCTCATTGTACTGCTGCTGGAGCTCGCGCCTTCGGTTCGTTTCGTCGATGGCCGCCCGCATGGAGTCCGTCATGTTGTCCGCATACATGACCACGTGCCCCTCCGCATTTCTCGCGGCGCGGCCGATGGTCTGGATCAGGGAGGTCTCCGAGCGCAGGAAGCCTTCCTTGTCCGCGTCCAGGATCGCCACCAGAGAGATCTCCGGGATATCCAGCCCCTCCCTCAGCAGGTTGATGCCCACCAGCACATCGAATACGTCCAGACGCATATCCCGAATGATCTGTGCCCGCTCCAGCGTATCGATGTCGGAGTGCAGGTACTTCACCCGGATGCCGACCTCTCTCATATAATCGGTCAGATCCTCCGCCATGCGCTTGGTGAGCGTGGTGACCAGCACCTTGTTGTGCTTTTCGATCTCCTTCCGGATCTCTCCGATCAGATCGTCGATCTGTCCCTCCACAGGCCGCACCGAAACCTCAGGGTCCAGAAGCCCCGTGGGACGGATGATCTGCTCCACCCGGTTCAGCTCATGCGCCGCCTCATAATCGGAGGGCGTGGCGGATACGAACAGCATCTGATCGATATGGGACTCAAACTCCTCAAAATTCAGCGGCCGGTTATCCAGTGCGGAGGGCAGGCGGAAGCCATAGTCCACCAGCGTGTTCTTGCGGGAACGGTCCCCGGCGAACATGCCCCGGATCTGGGGGATCGTCATGTGGGACTCGTCTATGATGATCAGAAGATCATCCGGGAAAAAGTCCAGAAGGGTCATGGGCGGCTCCCCCTCCGCCGTTCCGTTCAGATGCCTGGAATAGTTTTCAATGCCGGAGCAGAAACCCGTCTCCCGCAGCATTTCGATATCAAAATTCGTCCGTTCCGATATCCGCTGCGCCTCCAGAAGCTTGTCCTCCCCCTTAAAATACCGGATCCGTTCCTCCAGCTCCTTCTCTATATTTTCACAGGCGATGTTGATCTTGTCCTGCGATACCACGTAGTGAGAGGCCGGGAAAATGGCAACATGCTCCAGGGTGGAAACCAGCCGTCCGCTCAGCGGATCCACCTCCGCGATGCGGTCGATCTCATCCCCGAAAAATTCCACCCGGATCAGATTATCGCCGCCCTGGGCCGGATTGATCTCCAGCACATCGCCGCGCACCCGGAAGCAGCTTCTTCCCAGATCCATATCGTTTCTGTCATACTGGATGGCGATCAGCTCCCGGATCACCGCGTCCCGGTCCTTGGTCATTCCGGGCCGCAGGGAAACGATCTTGTCCTTGTACTCGTCCGGGCTGCCCAGACCATAGATGCAGGATACGCTCGCCACCACCACCACATCCCTGCGTTCCGCCAGGGACGCCGTCGCGGAAAGGCGCAGCTTGTCGATCTCATCGTTTATGGAGGAATCCTTGGCGATATAGGTATCCGAGGAGGGCACATAGGCCTCCGGCTGGTAGTAATCGTAGTAACTTACAAAATACTCCACCGCGTTCTCCGGGAAAAATTCCTTGAATTCCCCATAAAGCTGCCCGGCCAGCGTCTTGTTGTGGGCGATCACCAGCGTCGGCCTGTTCAGGGCCTGAATGATATTCGCCATGGTGAAGGTCTTGCCGGAGCCGGTCACGCCAAGAAGCGTCTGGAATTGATAGCCCTTTTGAAAGCCGTCCACCAGCTCAGCAATGGCCGCGGGCTGGTCGCCGGTGGGGGCGTATTCAGATACCAGTTTGAAATGATCCATGATTCGTCCTTTCGCAATAAAAATATATTCTTCTGCTTTTGTTTTTTCTCTCCGAGCTATCCTTTCAAATATCTTTCCACTTCTCGATCAAATTCAGACATATATTCCCGATCTTGTTTTACTCGAAATATTTCATATTCCTTTTCCGCTTTTTTTATGGCTGTCTCATGAGAAATTCTGCCTTTTCCTGACAGTACTTTTCTCCTGTTATTCTCCAAAAATCGATTTGTCTGCTCCAGCCAATCCTGCATACTCATTAACACTTCATCCTCTGCCATTAATTCAGCATAATCAATGAACATTGTCACCAGACGATTGAGCGTAGTTAATTCTTTTTCATTTAAATAGTTTTTAGCGATCCCAATATCCCTCTTCAATATTTTCCCATCAGGTGCGTCTTTCCATGTCGTTAATCCCATAGATGGTTTTTGTGAATCTGCCCGTTCATATATTAATTCTGCAGCAGTTTTCCCGGTAATCGCAAAATGTAGCTTATTTTGAACAAACGCATAGAAGGCTTTCGTTGTTTCGCTATCCTTATCATAATCATAACTACACTGTTCAAACACATCTGCTATTTTCTGATACGCCCTTCGTTCACTCGCCCTTATTTCTCGAATACGCTCCAGCAATTCGTCAAAATAATCTTTTCCGAAAGGCTTACCGTTTTTCAACATATCATCATTAAGGACAAAGCCTTTTATGATATATTCTTTTAAGGTTTTCGTTGCCCACTGCCGAAAGCGTGTCGCTTTCTTAGAATTCACCCTATATCCAACTGCGATTATTGCATCAAGATTATAGCATTTTACATTACGTGATACATTTCTGTTTCCTTCTTTTTGAACTACCGAGAAATACTCGGCAGTTGATTCTTCATCCAATTCATCTTCTTTATAAATATTTTTCAAATGAAGAGAAATATTATCTGATGAACAATCAAAAAGATCTGCCATTGCTTTCTGAGTCATCCAAAAAGTTTCTTCATGAAAGAATACACTGACACATATATTCGTTTTATCTATCTGATACAATACAATCTCTTGTTCCTTGCTCATCCTATCCCGCTTTTCTCCTCATGCATATTTTGCATATTTTCATCATCAATCTGGGTGATATTCGCTGATCTTCTTCTAATTCATACTGCCATCCCAATTATATCAAAGCCCACATAAAAAGTACAGAACAAAAATCGAATGTTTGTTCTGTACTTTCTACAGTCTTTACATTCCGCCGGCAAGCCAGCGAACTGTAACCTCCAGTCCCGTTATTTATCTGTCGGTTCCTCCGGCCGCCCCCAGCTTCTCATTCATCAGCTCAACAGCCTTCTCAAGCTGGTTATCCACGCCGTTGTTGTAATAGGCGTCGCCGTCGAAGGGGATCTCAATGTCCGGCTCGATGCCGACCTGGTGGATGTTGTTGCCGTTTGGGGTATAGTAATGGCTGACGGTCAGCTTTACAGCGGAGCCGTCCGTCAGGGAAATGATCCGCTGCACGATGCCCTTTCCGTAGGTGGTGGTTCCCACCAGGGTGCCGATGCCGTAGTCCTTGACGGCTCCGGCCAGGATCTCGGACGCGCTTGCGCTGCCGCTGTCCACCAGGACGACCAGCTCCTCCGTGATCTCATGCTTGCCGTCGCAGCTGTATTCCGTGCGTTTTCCGTTTTTATCTTCGGTATAGACGATCAGGCCCTCCGGAAGGAGCTGCCTTGCGATGTCACAGACCGTGGAAAGGTTGCCTCCCGGGTTGCCCCGCAGGTCGAGGATCAGGCCCTTCATGCCCTTCCCCCGGCAGACCGCAAGGGCCTCCGTAAACTGATCCAGGGTGACCGTGTCGAATTCCGTGATCTGAATGTAGCCGATCCGGTCGTCCAGCATCTCCTGGTTGACCGTGGGGCTCTCCACCTGACGGCGGACCACATCCATCTCCAGGTAATCTGATTCTCCCTCCCGGATAATGGTCAGGTGCACCGTGGTCCCTTCCTCTCCCTTCACCAGGCTGGTCACTTCTTCAAGCTCCATCCCCTGAACGTCGGTCCCGTCCACCTGATAGATCAGGTCGCCTGCACGGAGGCCGCTCTCCTGCGCGGGCGTCCCGTCGATGATCCCCGACAGCCTGGGCAGAGAGGTATCCGTATCGATCCCGATATAGGCCCCGATACCGTAGTAGATCCCCTCCGTTTTCTCCTGGATCTTCGCCAGCTCATCCGGCGCGTAATAGGTGGAATAGGGATCGCCCAGAGCCTCCACCAGCCCCTTGTAGATACCGTCCTCCAGGGTCTGCTCATCCACGGACTCCAGGTAATACTTCTCAATGGTCTCCTCGATCACATCCAGCTTGTTCAGCGTATTCTGCGTGGCAACGGTGTTTTCACTCACGCCTTCCGCGCTTTCCTGTACGGCCACGTTCTGCGTTCTGGAATAAAACAGCCAGACAGAGTTTCCCAGATAAACGCCGCCCGCGAGCAGCGCCACTGCAAGGATCCCTGTCAGAACTCCCCCCCAGAAGCTTTTTCGGTTTTTCATCTTTCCTCCATGCCGAAGCGTTTTGCGCTCAAAGCCGAACGCCGCAGTTGGTCCTGGCTCTTTCCTTCCAATGACCTCCCTCCGGCGTTCTTTTCTGTGTTAATAGCCATTATATAACCGTTTATCTTAAATAATTCCAGGGATTCACATAGTCCCCGTTGAGCCGGACGCTGAAATGCAGATGCGGGCCTGTGGAACGTCCCGTTGATCCGACCGCCGCGATGGTCTCTCCCTTGGAAACGGTCTGCCCGCTGGAAACATACAGCGCGGAAGCATGCATATAAATGGTATACAGACCGTCGCCGTGATTGATCATCACGTAATTTCCCATGGAGCTGTTATAGCCGGCTCCCGTCACGGTACCGCCATAGGCCGCCATGATCGGCGTTCCGGAATTGGCCGCGAAGTCCACGCCGTTATGAAACTTCTTTACCCCGAGGGTAGGATGAATGCGGTAGCCGTATTCATCCGAGATCCGCTTATAGGAGGCAAGCGGCATCTGGAACATTCCGCCGTCGTAGGTCGCCTGCGGCTTATTCAGCTCCTCCAACTGCTTTCTCTCCGCCTCGGCAGCAGCCTCCAGCGCAGCGATCGTGGCATTCTGCTCCGCGATATCCGCCTCGTATTCCGCAATGGCCGCCTCTTTATTGTTGATATCGCTCTGATAGGAGGTGATCTGCGCCTCCTTTTCCGCGATCAGCGTTTCCAGACCGGCTTCCTCTTCCTCCACCTCGGCCTTCGCCTGCTCAAGAACGCTCTGTTCCTCCTCAAGCGCCGCCTTACAGGCCTCCACCAGCTCCTTGTTCTTCACATAGATGGCGAGCTGCTCCTGATCGTAGGTGTTCATCTGTTCGATATAGCCCATCCGGTTCAAAAGCTCTCCAAAGCTGTCCGCGGTGAGAAGCAGCTCCAGATAATTCTGCGCTCCCTGCTCATAGGAATAGCGGATCCGCACCTTCATCGCCTCATACTGCGCTTCCTCCTGCGCGACCGCTTCCTCCAGCTCAAGCTTCGTTTCCTCAATCTCGGCTTCCTTTTCCTCGATCAGAGCCTTCAGCTCATCGATCCGGGACTGTACCTGGGCCAGATTTCCGTCAAGCTGCTCCACATAAGCCTGCAGATCGTCCTTTGTGTTTTCCAGATCGTCCACCATCGCCTGAATATTGGAAATGTTGGCCTGTATCTGGTCCTTCTGCTCCTGCGCCTGGCTGATGGCGTTCTCCTTTTCCTTGATGCTCTGCTCCAGCTCGTCCTTCGTGGCCGCGCTGCCCTCGATTCCGGAAAGAAGGAGACAGGCCGCAAGCAGAAGGCACAGCGGCCCGGCGCCGCTTTTTCCGTATTTTTTCATAGCACTTCTCCGCCCTCTTTCCGGTCAGACGCGCAGATGCTTGCGCACCGTAAAGAAGCTCCCCAGGAAACCGATTCCCACGCCGATCAGGATCACCACCGGCACCATGGTCCGGTATACATCGTTCACCGGAAGGAAGGTAAGCAGTCCTGAAAGGATGGAAAAACGGTTGTTGATAAATTCCAGAACATTATTGTACATCACATAAATTCCCGCAAGGGGAAGGATGGAACCAAGAATACCGATCAGAATACCCTCGATCACAAAGGGCGCGCGCACGAAGAAATCCGTCGCGCCGATATATTTCATGATGTTGATCTCCTCCTTGCGGACGGAAATGCCGATCGTAACGGTATTGTTGATCAAAAACATGGATACCAGGATCAGGATCAGAATAATGCCGGCCGAAATATATGCGACAAGCGCGTTCACACCGGTCAGTGTAGTCGCCGCAAGCGCCGATCCGTTCACCTCCCGGATCTCGGGAATAGTCTCCAGATAGGCGACCAGATCCGCCTGGTGCTGCACATCATCCATAAATATCTCATAGCTGGCGCAGTTTTCCAGCGGATTATCGTCCTCAGGAAAGCCGTCCGCATATTCTGCCGGGATAAAATTCTCCTTGTAATACTGCCACGCCTCCTCCGCGGATGTGAACTCGATCCGGGTCACATCCTCCCGCGCCTCGATCCTTGCAGCGATCTCCTGCATCTGCTCCTGCGTGGTTCCCTCCTGGAAAAAAATGGTAACGGATATCCCTTCCTCGGCGGTATGGACGATATTCTGGAAATTCAGGATCACGGCATAAAAAATTCCCAGAATGAACAGGCTTGCGCTGATCGTCGCGATGGAGGCCAGAGAAAACCATTTATTCCGGAATATATTGACAATACCCTGTTTTAACGTATAAAAAAATGTACTAATTCTCATCGATATAACCGCCCTGTTCTTCGTCGCTCACGATCACGCCCTTTTTCATCGTGATCACCCTTTTTTTCATCTCATTGACGATTTCCCGGTTATGCGTAACCACCAGGATCGTGGTTCCGCCCTCGTTGATCTTTTCCAGAAGCTTCATGATCTCCCAGGAATTCTTGGGGTCCAGATTGCCGGTCGGTTCGTCCGCGAGCAGGATCGGCGGCTTATTGATCAGCGCCCTTGCCAGCGCCACCCTCTGCTGCTCTCCTCCGGAAAGCTGCTTGGGCTTCGCCTTATATTTTCCCGCAAGGCCCACGGTCGCCAGGATCGCAGGCACATTTCTCTTGATCTCTCTGGTCGGGACCTGGATCACACGCTGCGCGAAGGCCACGTTTTCATAAACGTTCCTGTCCTTGAGCAGACGGAAATCCTGGAACACGATCCCCAGCTTTCTCCGGTATTTGGGGATCTGGCG
Source organism: Candidatus Eisenbergiella merdavium (assembly GCA_019119595.1). Classification (GTDB taxonomy): domain Bacteria; phylum Bacillota; class Clostridia; order Lachnospirales; family Lachnospiraceae; genus Eisenbergiella; species Eisenbergiella merdavium. Next base: position 132,789 of record DWWS01000018.1, read on the forward strand.
CTGCTTCAGGTGCGCCACATTCTGCCCGTTCACCAGAACGGTTCCCGACGTGGGGGTAAGCTCCCTCAGAAGAAGCTTGATCAGTGTGGATTTTCCCGATCCGCTGTCTCCCACGATAAATACGAATTCTCCCCTCTTCACACGCAGGTTCACGCCGTTTAAGGCCGGCGCCCCCGTTTCATAGCTCTTGCTCACCCTGTCAAGCACGATCAGCGAGCCGTCGTCCTTAATTCTCCGTCTTGTCCTCTTCGCACCAAAAAGTCCCAACTTATGTACCTCTTTTTTGTTCCGCGCTCCACAGGCATGCCCCGGTACATTCCGCATCGGGGCATGACCGCAGGAAAACGCGGTTTAGTATTCAAATGTTTCCATGTACTTCATGTACTTTACCACCATCAGAGCAATTTTGAAGGTGATCGCATCCTCAAAGACTCTCAGATCCAGTCCGGTGCTCTTCTGCAGCTTGTCCAGCCGGTACACCAGGGTGTTACGGTGAATGAAGAGCTGGCGGCTGGTTTCCGATACGTTCAGACTATTCTCAAAGAACTTGTTGATCGTGGTAAGCGTCTCCTCATCAAAGTCGTCCGGGCTCTTTCCTCCGAATATTTCCTTGATGAACATTTTGCAGAGCGGAATGGGAAGCTGATAGATCAGCCTTCCGATGCCTAATTCATTGTATGCGATAATGTCCCGTTCGTCAAAGAAAATTTTTCCCACATCAAGGGCCATCTTCGATTCCTTATAGGAACGGCTGACCTCCTTGATCTCCTTCACCGTGGTTCCGTAGGCGATCCGCACGGCGGGAATCCCTTCCTTCTTCAGGTATTCGCTGACCGCCTCCGCCATCCGATCGACCTCTCCGGCTCCCTCAGGCTCCGTCAGCTCCTTCACGATGATCACGCTATTCTCGTCCACTGCAGTAATGAAATCCCTGCTGTTGCTCCCAAAGCCGGCTCTCACAAGCTCGAGCACATTTCCGTCCCTGTTGTCATCCGCCTCAATGAGCAAAACCGTCCGCTCCACATCCACGGGAATGTGCAGCTTCTTCGCCCGGCTGTAGATGTCCACCAGCAGCAGATTGTCAAGAAGCAGATTCTTGATGAAATTGTCCTTGTCAAATCTCTCCTTGTACGCCACCAGAAGCGTCTGGATCTGAAATGCCGCCATCTTGCCGATGGTATAAATATCCTCTCCGGCTCCCCCTGCCACAAGGATATATTCAAGCTGCGATTCGTCAAACACCTTGAAAAACTGGCAGCCCTGCACCTCCTGGCTGTCTGCCGGGGAATTGGCAAAATCCCGCGCCGCCTCCGTATAGCCCTCCATCTCCTCTGAGGTAGTCGCCGCCAGCTTGCCGTCCACATCCACCACGCACAGTTCCACCCTGGCAATGCTGCGCAGACCATCGATCGTGTTCTGCAGTATCTGGTTTGAAATCATTTTCTTACCCCTCTCCTTCTCCTGTACAATTTTCACAAAAAATTCACAAATGCAAAAACCTTTTATGTAACACCCATTTTTCATTTTAAAGGAAAACAACAAAAAAATCTATAGGAATCTTTAAAAATTTATGCACTTTTCTTTTTATTTTAAAAACAAAAAGACGAACGCCCCATCATCTCGCGCCCGTCTCTTTACTGTTGTATTCCTGAACCCGTTTTTCGAAAAGTCTGTAATGAAATTTTCTTTTCAGACGCGCCCAGATCGAGGGATTCTGCACCCAGGATACGGCCCCGTATGGGAGCGACACCCAAAGGCGGGAGTTCACAAACTGGCCGTATTCCTTCATCAGCATAATGTCCTCCGGCCAGGGCATTCTGGAGATCACCGCATCCGGCGCAACATCGTTCAGCTCGTTCACCAGTCTTTCCGGCTGGCCGCCAAACGTTTCATACACTCCACGCCCCCTGATATAAAGATTTCCCTGATATTCCTGAATCAGATCCTCAAGAACCTCCAGCTCCGGCTGCGAATCCGCAAGAAGGTAAACGCTGTTTCTGTTCCTGGACAGCTTGCGCAGAAACTCCCTCAGATACACCTTTTCATCAATCTCCCGGATCCGGCTTCTCGCCGCGATCCCGGCCGCCTCCAGAAGATCCGGTTCCGTACAGAGCGTCATATCAAGCTGCTCCACGCCCTCCTTCAGCCCCTCGTCCTTCGACGCCTGCGCGATCTGCGCGCTGGAAACGTAAGCGACCGTATTCAGTCCCCCGCTTCCCAGAAACCGGTCCGTATTGCGCAGCGCCTCCCGCGCCCCGTAATCGTATAATGTGATCCCCAATATCGTAAACTTCTGCATACCTTCACCATTTTTACAAAAGCGCCAGCAGGATCATATAGGCAAGGCAGAGCGTGATGGCGATGATCAGGGACGCGCTCACCAGCCTTCCCTTGCCTTTTCCGCCCTTACGCTCCCCCCAGAGCCAGCGCACATATTCCTGCCTTCCTTCATTCCTGCACAGCCAGACCAGCACACAGCCCGCAAGAGCGGTGCAGATAAGCGCAAGCACCAGATACAGGCAGATCGCAGGAAGAAGCTCCTGCAGCCCGACGATCTGCTGCGCCTGCTCCTCCAGGAGCCACGGGAAGAAACGGTCGTAAATATACATCAAAACCACCGACTGCGCGTTGAAGATCATGTGCATCAGCACCGGAGCCAGCAGGCTTCCCGTCGCCTCCATCAAAAGAGCCATGGCAGCGCCCAGAGCAAACGCATAGGGGGCCTGATTAAAATTCATGTGGATCAGCCCGAACAGAAGGGAGGAAAGCAGTACCGCCCCCAGCACATTTCCGCTCTTGAGATACCCCCGGTAAAGGATTCCCCGGAAGCAGACCTCCTCGCACACCGGTCCGAAGACGGCCATCATGAAAAGCATGACCGGAAACGGATAGTCCAGCACCTGGCCGCTCATATCCGTCACGGCGTTATCCACAAAAAGCATGCTTACAGCGTTCAAAAACGTGGTAAGCGGCCCCATAAGGAAAGTGAAAAGAACCACCATCAAAACCGAGGTGAATTTCAGCCCGTGAAAGCACAGCACCCGGCCTGGCCTTTCCTTGGAGGCAAACAGCGCCGCAAAGGCCGGAACCACAAGCAGCATTTCGCTCAGGAACAGATTTGTCAGCATTCCCATGGATGTGACCCTGCCGATCAGAAGCGCCAAAACCGCCGCAAAATGCATCAGCACCATGCCAAGGAAGCTTCTGTTCGCTTTTCTATAATTCATCCGTAATCCCCACTTTCCTCTGCGCTTTCATCAATCCGCCATCCCGGCCTGAGCCTTATTTTTTCCGGAGATCTATTCTCTCAGGAGATTTATTTTCTCAGGAGATTTATTTTCTCCTGATCCCATTCTCCGTGATCTCCACCCTTCCTTCCTTCAAAAGGTGTCCCACAGCCCGCTTGAACTCATTCTTGCTCATCTGCATTCTCTCCCGAATCAGCTCCGGAGCCGCCTTGTCATTGAAGGGGAGCGCTCCGCCGCAGCGGCCGATCTCCTCCATCACCCGCTCCGCGTCCTTTCCAATCATCATCCAGGCCTTATCCCGCACGCTCAGATCCAGCTTTCCATCCTCATGGACCGCCGTCACCCTCGCCTCGATCCTGTCTCCCGTCTGAAGCTGTCCGTACATTTCCCTGGGCGGGATCAGAGCGGAAAACTGATCGTCCACGGCCACGAAAGCGCCGAACTGCCTGCTGATCTCGTAGATATATCCCGTTACCCGGTCGTCCTTTTTATACGGGCTGTCCGTTCTGAGATAATGATAGATCTTCATCGTCGCGCACAGGCGGCCGCTCTTATCCACATACAGGGCAACCGGAAAGCTGTCTCCCGCCTTCACCTGCATGGTCTGCTCCCGAAACGGCAGAAAAAGATCCTTTTCCAGCCCCCAGGAAAGGAAAGCGCCCACCTTGCCCGTCTGCGCCACCGTAAGCGCTGCCACCTCTCCCACACACAGCGCCGGGCGTGCCGTAGTGGAGATCAGCCTGTCCTTCGAGTCGCGGTACACGAATACCTCCAGCCTGTCCCCCTCCGAGCAGCCTGCGGGCACCTGCTTCGCGGGAAGCAGGACCCGTTCCTCACTGCCCTCACCGGGTGCGAGATAAACGCCGAAATCCACTTTTTTGATTACCGTAAGCTTCTGCCTTTTTCCAACCTCTATCCGCATGTCAACCTCTTGCTTTTCTTCTGAATTCCACGACCGCGTAGGGCTCTCCCGCTTCATCGCACAGGGATACGCCCACCCTGTCCTGTTCCACAAACGCCTCCGGCACGATGCAGTCGTTCAAAAGTGCCGATTGCTTATACTCCGCGCGCATCTGCCCGATCTCAAAGCCCTCCGGCAGATAATCCTGCGCCATATGGATATACTGCCCGTTATTCACATGATGATTGCTGTCCAGATGCTGCTTTCCCACAAAAAAGGCCGGATGCCGCTCCCCCGCCTGCTCAAACCGGATCTTGCGCGGCTCATAATCCATATCCAGCTTTTCCTCCAGCCGGTAGGCCTCCACCATTTCCTGCGTGGGCCGCGCCGGCCTGCCCGCCCTGACATCCATCAGCGTCCAGATGGAATTGGCGCGCACGATCTTCTCTCCCGATTCATCCTCCATGAAAAAATTCCGGTATCCAAGAAAGCCCTTAAATTCATAAGGGAAGGTTCCGACCGTTATCTTCTCACACAGCTTCGGATATCTGTCGATCACGATCTGCCAGTAGGACATGACCCAGAGCATGCCGACACGCTCCAGATACTCGATCCCCACGCCAAGCTCCTCCGAATGAAAGGTGGAGCAGTCCTGAAAATAATCCACGATGGACGCGATGGAAAGCCTCATATCCGAATCCAGCTCGCTGTACCTGACCTGTGACTGAAATGTATACATATTGTCCTGCCTTTTCCTGTTCTGCCGAAGCGGCGAAGCCGCCGCATTTCCGGCTTATCTTCTCTATTATACGCAATTCGCGGCGAATGCACAAGATTTATGTTTACGCCCTATTTGCGCCCTATTTGCGCCCTATTTGCGTCTTGTTGGGCCTTCTTTGCACCGTACAGGATCTATCTCTGCAGGCATATCTCATCTATCAGCTTCTTTACCGCGAACCAGTCCGCCCCTTCCATCCGGTAATCGGCCAGGGCCGCTTCCTCCGCTCCCTCTCCTTCCGCGCTCTCCTGCGCCGAGCTCAGATTGGAATGGATATACAGCGTTTTCATCCCCACGTTCCTTCCGCCCGCGATATCCGTCTGCAGGTCGTTTCCGATCATCAGCGCCTCCTGGGGCAGGATGCCCTGCTCCGAAAGCAGCGCGTCAAAAAAACGCCTGTCCGGCTTCCGGCAGCCATAGTCCGATGAAATGTAGATCCCGTCAAAGCAGTCCGAAAGCCCGAGGGCCTCCATCTCATATGCGGTGAACACCCGCTGTGCGTTGCTTAACAGCCAGAGCCTGTGCCCCTCCTGACGAAGCGCCGCCAGAGCCTCCTTCACTCCGGGATACAGGCGGAGATACTCGATGGAAAGGATGCGGAAAAGCTGGGCCGCGTTCCTCGCAAGCCGCTCCCGATCCGCATATACCCCTTTTTCCTCAAACAGCCTCTCAAAGATCCGCTCGATCTTAAGCTCCGGAAAGCACTCGTAGTCCTGCCCGGCCGCTCCCTCCTGCTCCCTGGTCAGCGCAAGATAAGCCTCCCGGAAGGCTTCCGGCGTATAACGCGCCCCGTAAAAGCCGTAATAAAGCGCCGTTTTCTCCCACATGATATCCAGATCCGTTTCCGTATGGATATCCACAAGCGTCCCGTACAGGTCAAAGACCAGATTTTTGTATCTCATGCTTTTGTATTTCAGCCTTCCTTTCTTACTCTGCATTTTTTCCGGAAGCAGGCGATTCCATAGGTCAGAATGGTTTCCATGCCCTCTTCCCGCAGTCTGGCGGCATAATCCATTTCCGCAATCTGTTCGATGGCGGCCCGGCAGGCTTCCTCCAGCTTCCCCTGCTGCGCATATTTCATCTCGATCACGATCCCCGTCTTTTCCGGAAGGATCTCAACCAGAATGTCCGTATATCCGTCTCCGCTCTCCTGATTGGAAAAAACGTTCCATTCCGACTGATAACTCAAGCTCCGTCGTGTCCTTTCTGACCGCCTCCTGCATCCAGTCCTGAATCTGGCTGATAAAAATCTCCCGGATCTCCTCATTGGGGATGGCAAGCCGGATCCGGTTTCTCCGCCTCGGGTCGGGCCTTTCCGCCTGCGTCAGATAGCCGGTCGTAAAAAGCACGCTCCAGACATTCTCTTCTGAAGTATAAATATCCCTGTAGGTCAGCTCATTCCGGATCTCCTTTAAAACCGATTCTCCGGCGATCAGCCGTTTGCCTTCGCCAGCGGAACGTCATACTCATCGATCAGCAGGATGACTTTCTTTTCAAAATGACGGCAAAGCAGCATGGAAAGGGTCTGCAGGCTGCTCATCAGGACATCATCCGCCATGACAAAATTGTTCAGGCTTTCCGGAGAAACGCAGATCAGCTTCCGGTACATCTCCTTTTCCTGCTCCATCAGCCTCCCGCTTTCCAGAAGGAACGAGAATCGCAGCGCCTCCCTTCCTATTACGGAGCACAGCAGATCGCGGATCATTGCCGTTTTATCCACATAGTAAAAGCCTTCCCGGCGGAGCTCCTCAAAGCTTTCGATCCCTACGGGCAGTTTTTTCTTTTCATAAAGGCTCATGATTTCCTACGCTCCTTTCCCAAACCGCATGCTGTCATGCGGGCGACAGGATTTTGGGCGAAGGACTGTTCAGCCCTTTTGCCTGTTACTGATTTTACCATCAGATCCCGGGAATGGCAAACCAATAAAAAAAGCATCTACCATTTCTGATAGATGCCTTACTGAGCAGGGCTACAAGGATTCGAACCTTGAAATGACGGAGTCAGAGTCCGTTGCCTTACCGTTTGGCGATAGCCCTATATCTGTCTGTTGCAGGCGCTTTATCACCTGCAAGAATGAATTATATACGATAGCCGGAGATTTTGCAAGCACTTTTTTCAAAATTTTGAAAAAAAAGTGAGCCGGGTAAAATATAGGGTAAAATTTAACGCAGAAAGCCTGCGCGCTTCTGTCTTTTCAGGACAAAAACGCGCAGGCTCCGAGGGGGGATATCTGACAACACAGCGCCTTCCCGGCACTAAATGGCTTTATACCTCAAACATCAGGTCGCCGTAGGTCGGGAACGGCCAGTCTTCCTTATCAACGAGCATTTCCAGCTCATCGGCAGGCTTTCTCAGGGCGGCCATGGCAGGCATCACCGCATCCTTATAGAAGAACGCCTGAGCCTTGCCGTCCTCCATGGAGGAAGCCTCGGCTTCGATTTTCTGCAGCCCGGCAAGCGCTTCCTTCATCTCGGCAAGCTTTTCATTGACCTGCGCCAGCAGCCCGGCCTGTACGGAGGGCTCCACGCCGGCCGCCTTCACATCCAGGACGGTCTTCGCCAGCTTCTGCGTGTAGCTCACAACGGCGGGAATGATCTGTCTGGACGCCATGTCGATCATGGTCAGGGCCTCGATGTTGATGCTCTTCGCATAGGTCTCATACTGCACCTCTTCCCTGGACTCCAGCTCCGCTTTTGTGAAAATATGGAATCTTTCAAACAGCTTCACCGCCTTATCCGTGGTGAGCGCGCTGGCGGATTCCACCATGGAGCGGATGTTGGGAAGGCCCCTGCGCTCCGCCTCCTGCACCCATTCGTCGGAATAGCCGTTTCCGTTGAAGATGATGCGGTGATGCTCGGTCATATACTGCTTGATCAGGTCATGAACCGCCATCTCGAAGTCCTCGGCCTTTTCCAGATAATCGGCCGCCTCGCAGAAGGCCTCTGCAACGATGGCGTTCAGCACGGTGTTGGGGCTCGCGATGGAATCGGCGGAGCCGACCATACGGAATTCAAACTTGTTTCCGGTAAAGGCAAAGGGTGAGGTTCTGTTGCGGTCCGTCGCGTCCTTAGGAAGATCGGGCAGGGTGGATACGCCCGTCATCAGCTTGCCGCCAAGCAGGCAGGAGCGCGCCTCTCCGGTTTCAATGAGCTGTCTGACCACGTCCTCCAGCTGATCCCCGAGGAATACGGAAATGATGGCAGGCGGAGCCTCGTTGGCTCCGAGCCGGTGATCGTTTCCAACATCCGCGGCGCTCTGGCGCAGCAGATCCGCATGAATGTCAACCGCCTTCAGGATGCAGGCAAGCACCAGCAGGAACTGAATATTTTCATTGGGCGTCTCGCCGGGATCCAGCAGGTTCATTCCATCGTCCGTGGTGATGGACCAGTTGTTGTGCTTGCCGGAGCCATTCACGCCGGCGAAGGGCTTCTCGTTCAGCAGGCATCTCAGCCCGTGGCGCTCCGCCACCTTTTTCATGGTTTCCATCACGATCTGGTTATGATCCACCGCGATGTTGGCCGTCTCATAGATGGGCGCAAGCTCATGCTGCGCGGGAGCCACCTCGTTGTGCTGGGTCTTCGCGGTCACGCCAAGCTTCCACAGCTCTATGTTCAGGTCCTTCATGAAAGCGCCGATGCGCTCCCGGATCACGCCGAAATAGTGATCCTCCAGCTCCTGTCCCTTGGGCGCGGGAGCGCCGAACAGGGTGCGGCCGGAAAAGATCAGGTCGGGTCTCTTCAGATATTTCTGACGGTCGATCAGGAAATATTCCTGCTCCGGTCCGACGGAGGCCGTCACCTTGGTCGCTTTTGTGTTGCCGAACAGCCTTACGATACGCAGGGCCTGCTCGCTGACCGCCTCCATGGAACGAAGCAGAGGGGTCTTCTTATCCAGCGCCTCTCCTGTGTAGGAGCAGAACGCCGTGGGGATGCAGAGGATCACGCCCGTGGCATCCTCCTTCAGGAACGCGGGAGAGGTGATATCCCATGCGGTATAGCCTCTCGCCTCAAAGGTAGCCCGCAGGCCGCCGGAGGGGAAGCTTGACGCGTCGGGTTCTCCCTTGATCAGCTCTTTTCCGGAAAACTCCATCAGCATCTTTCCGTTCTCATCCGGATGGCTGACAAAGGAATCGTGCTTTTCCGCCGTAATTCCTGTCAGCGGCTGGAACCAGTGAGTATAATGGGTGGCGCCATGCTCCACCGCCCAGTCCTTCATCGCCTTCGCAACGATATCAGCGGTAGCCAGGGACAGCTCTCCGCCCTGATCCATGACCTTTTTGACTTCCCTGAAAACATTTTTCGGCAGCCGTTCCCGCATCGTACCAAGATTAAAAACATTCTCGCCGAAAATCGCTTCGACATTCAAAAGCTCGCTCATAATCTCCTCCATTCCGCCGCCCGGAGACGGCCGTTTCCGCTATTCATGACCGCGCATTTCCTTTTCAGGCTCCAGGATTTTGAAAATAAAAAAATGCCCCAAAAAACTTTGGAACACCCTTGTTCAAGATACCCTTATTCAGAAATCCGCTTTCACTTTACTTACCATACTCCAATTTCTTCAAAAAAGCAAGCAGGAAATTGAATTTTGGTTACTTCCACGAAAATCTATACGGATTTCTGCTGTATTCAAGTCAATTTATCAGAAGGCGGCGGTCCGTTTTTTCTGCTTCATCTTATCATACCTGCCCTGCGGCGGCAACTGTTTCATTTGAGAATCGCTCCATTCCGGGATTGTTACATTCCAGGATTGCCTTTTACAACGGAAAACGGGGCATCAGGCTGAAATATGTCTTCTACCTGTTCTACCCCGTTCATCTGCTTCTTCTCTATCTGATCGCCCTTGCGATGGGAATCGCGGGAAATCCGGCCATGTAGCTCATTTCCCCATCCGCAGCAGATCATATTTTTCCGCCTGTCCGGACAGTTTTACCCGAAGCCGCTGCTTCGCGTGGGGCGCGCTCTCCATATCCTGACCGTCTTCATTCAGAATGCGCTCCACCCGGGCGGGCACATCCCGTCCGTCCGGCTTCATGATCTCGATCTCATCTCCCACACAGAATTTGTTGCGCTGCTCGGCGGAAAGGAAGCCGTCCTGCGTTCCCTCCACGATCCCCAGATAGACCGCCTCGCTGATGTAGGTGCTGTTGTCGTAGATCTGAGATTCCTCAGAGGGCCTTCCAAAATAAAATCCCGTGTTGAATTTCCGATAGGTGCATTTTCCGATCTCGTGCAGATACCAGTCCATGTTGCGGCGGTAGAGCTTCTCTCCGGCCAGATAGTCGTCGATGGCCTTCCGGTAGGTTCTCGCCACCGTCGCCACATAGAGGGCTGTTTTCATCCTCCCCTCCACCTTGAAGCTGTCTATCCCCGCTTCGATCAGCTCCGGGATATGCCCAATCATGCACAGATCGCCCGAGTTGAAAATATAGGTTCCCCTCTCGTTTTCATAGACCGGAAGATATTCTCCCGGTCTGCTCTCTTCCACCACCGCGTATTTCCAGCGGCAGGGGTGGGTGCACGCGCCCTGATTGGCGTCCCGTCCGGTAAAATAATTGCTCAGAAGGCATCTTCCGGAATAGGAAATGCACATTGCGCCGTGAACGAAGCTTTCGATCTCCATCTCCTCCGGAATATTCGCCCGGATCTCAGACAGCTCCGCAAGCGTCAGCTCCCTCGCCGACACCACCCGCTTCGCTCCCAGCTCCCACCAGAAGCGGTACGTCATATAATTGGTATTGTTGGCCTGGGTGGAAATATGGATCTCCGCATCCGGCCAAACCCGCTTCGCCAGGGAAAACATGCCCGGATCCGAAATGATCAGCGCATCCGGGCCTATCGCCTTCAGCTCCTCAAAATAGGCCTCAGCCCCTTCCAGATCCCGGTTATGGGCAAAAATATTGGCGGTCACGTACACCTTCACGCCCCGCTCATGCGCAAAGCGGATCCCCTCCGCCATATCCGCGGAAGAAAAATTCTTCGCCTTTGCCCGAAGTCCGAAGGCCTCTCCTCCGATATACACCGCGTCCGCCCCGAAGGTCACCGCCGTTTTCAGCACCTCCAGGCTGCCCGCCGGAATCAGAAGCTCCGGCCTTTTCTTTCCGTTTTTCATCAGCTCTTCCTTTTTTCGCTTTTTCTTTTAAAGCTTTTTCTCTTCCTCTTTCCGCGCCACGCTGACCGCCACGCCGTCCCCCACCGGAAGGATGGAGGTCACGAGGCAGGGATGGTGCTTAATTTCATACAGATATTCCCGCATCCTAGCATGGATGGTGCGGTTCCTTCTCGTCACCGCATAGCGGGATTCCAGGATATCGCCGTCCTGGAGCACATTGTCCGATACCAGCAGGCCGCCGTCCGAAAGAAGCCGGAGCACCTGCTTAAGCAGTACCGGATACTGAGCCTTCGCCGCGTCCATGAAAATAAGCTCATAGGGCCCCGTAAGCTGCGAGAGCACCTGCGCCGCATCGCCCTCCAGCAGCGTGATCCTATCCTCTTTCCCGAACCGGCGGAAATTCTCCCGCGCTATTGGAATCCTTTTTTCATACTTTTCAATGGTTGTAATGTGACAGCCCTCCGGGGCATACTCGCTCATACAAAGCGCAGAAAAACCAATCGCCGTTCCGATCTCCAGAATCTTAAGAGGCTGCTTCATCGCGATCAGCGTTCTCAGCAGGCTCTGCGTTTCCGTGCGGATCACCGGCACATTGGTTTCTCTCGCCTCTTTTTCCAGTTCATTCAGATAAGCCGGATTCCCCTCGTCCAGAGAATTGATAAAGGCCGTCAGACGCTCTTCCAGAATCATCATTTCCTCCACTTCCACCCCAGGCGCCTGCAGCGCCAGGGATGCGGCCGTTAATCCTCTGTCTGGGAAACCGACATGGTTTCGATCAGCTCCTCCGGCGTCTGCGATGTGTTCAGCGTATAGGTGCCGGGCTGCAGTCCGCTCTTAAAGCCGACCAGCTTCTCCTGCAGGACAAACAGATCCACGTCCCGGATCAGTCCGGCCTGCTCCAGCTTCTCGGCCACATCCTTCACGCTGTCCGACTCCTCTACCGTGATCACCACGTCCGTACCGGGAGCCTCCGTCATTGCCGGTTCTCCGAATATCCTCTCGCCGTAGGTATACGCCATATTCCCGACACGGTAGATCACCATGACGATCAGGATCACCACTACGATCTTGACCACCGTATATACCGCGTTCCCCGCCGCCTCTTTTTTCCTTGCCGCCTGTTTTCTGCTTTTGCTACTCAAAATCCACCGCCTCTGCCAACTTTACGTCAATTTCCTGCATCATCCGGCAAAACGCCAGCTCCGCATCCAGAAATTCCTCCACCAGCGGATCCTCTCTGAATTTCTCATATTCTCTCTCAAAAGCTTCCATCTTGTCAAGCAAATCTTCCGTGTAGGCGGAATTCTGCAGCTCAAAATTCCGGATGCGGTACTCATCGATCTTTTCCCGCAGGCTTCCGGCATTGTCCACCCGCTCGCTCTGCTTCCGGTATTCCCGATAGATTTCCGAATCCCGGATGGCCTGGGCAAGCTGATTGAGCGCCTCCTGTACTTCCACTTTCCTCACTCCGTTTCCTGCATTATGGTGAATATTTTTAAGCCCGCCGGGCGGACAGCCCTCAGCCTCCGCACCGGTTCCTCCTCCGTCAGACATCCATAATGATCGGAAGGATCATGGGACGGCGCTTGGTCTTCTTCCAGATATAATCGCCCAGGGAATCCTTGACCGCCGATTTGATCCTGCCCCAGTCGGTACAGCCCTTTCCGATGCAGCGGTCCAACACATCCTGCATCAGCTCCTGCGCTTCGTCCATCAGCTCGTCCGATTCCTTCACATACACAAAGCCGCGGGAAACCAGATCCGGCCCGCCCACAAGCTGTCCGGTCGCACAGTCCAGAGCAAGCGCCACGATCATGATGCCATCCTCCGCCAGATGCTGGCGGTCTCTGAGCACCACATTTCCCACGTCTCCCACGCCAAGGCCGTCCACCAGGATCGCTCCTACGGGAACCCTTCCCGTAACCTGCGCCCTGTCGCTGTCAAGCTCCAGCACGTCCCCGGAGCTGAGCATGAAAACATTCTCTTTCGGGAGTCCCAGATCCACGGCAATCCTCTGCTGCGCCTGGCGATGCTTGAACTCTCCGTGGATCGGCACCGAATATTTTGGCTGAACCAGGTTATAGATCAGCTTGATCTCCTCCTGGCAGGCATGTCCGGAAACGTGCGCGTCCTGGAAGATCACCTCTGCGCCCTTGGCAAGAAGCTCGTTGATCACCTTCGTCACGGCCTTCTCGTTTCCGGGGATCGGATTGGAAGAGAAAATGATCACGTCGTTAGGCGTAATGGAAATCTTCCTGTGCACGCTGGCCGCCATACGGCTGAGCGCCGCCATGCTCTCTCCCTGGCTTCCCGTTGTGATGATGACCGTGCGCTCATCCGGATAGTTTTTCAGCTGCTCAATGTTGATCAGCGTGTTTTCAGGAATGTTCAGACAGCCCAGATTCATGGCGGTATCGATGATATTCACCATGCTGCGGCCTTCCACCACCACTTTCCTGTTGTATTTATAAGCCGAATTGATGATCTGCTGCACCCTGTCCACATTGGAGGCAAAGGTCGCAATGATGATCCTCTTATTGGGATGCTCATGGAAGATCGTGTCAAAAATACGGCTCAGCGTCCGCTCGGAGGGCGTAAAGCCCGGCCGCTCGGCGTTCGTGGATTCGCACAGGAGCGCGAGAACGCCCTTTTTCCCGATCTCCGCAAAGCGCTGCAGGTCAATAGCGTCTCCGAATACCGGCGTATAATCCACCTTGAAATCTCCCGTATGAACCACTGTCCCGGCAGGGGAGTAGATTGCGAGCGCAGCGGCGTCCACGATGCTGTGATTCGTTTTGATGAATTCGATCCGGAACTGGCCCAGATTGATGGACTGACCGAATTTGATCACCTTTCTTTTCGTAGTTTTCAGAAGGTTATGCTCCTTCAGCTTGTTCTCGATGATGCCCATGGTCAGCCTGGTCGCGTAGATGGGAATGTTCATCTGCTTCAGGATATAGGGCAGAGCCCCGATATGGTCCTCGTGTCCGTGCGTGATCACAAAGCCCTTCACCTTTTCGATATTGTCCTTCAGGTAGGTGATATCCGGTATCACCATATCGATACCCAGCATATCGTCATCCGGGAAGGAAAGACCGCAGTCTACCACAACAATACTGTCCTCGTATTCAAAGACAGTAATGTTCATGCCAATCTGCTCCAGGCCTCCCAGCGGGATGATCTTCAGCCTGGAGCCGCCATTATTCACCTGTTTTGTTTTCTTCAATCAAATTACCTCCGTATTTCCTACGGCGGAGACAGCGGCTGCGCCCGAAACGTCTGATCAGGCGGATGCTGCCGGCGGCCTTCCTTCATCCACAATTCCACGCCGCCCTGCGCACGTCAAGCCCTATCCTGCCCGGCCCTGCTCCGACCGGCAGCAGAAACACTCCGTTCCGGCAGCCGCTTCATCGGCCGGTCAGAACGGCGCCGTTCCCGCTGCCTGCACAGCCCCTGTCCGTCGCCATATATTTTTATAAACAGCAGACAGCGTTCCCAAGACCCGGAACGGCCTGCTTTTTACCAAAATCAGCACCGAAGCGGCGCATCACCTCTCCAGGTCCACGTCCTCCAGCATATCCGCGAAGATCGAAGCAACAGCATCCAGCTCCTGCTCGTCGTCCACGGTCTCATAAAGAGCCTCCGGATCCTCCGGAGCGGAGACGTCCTTTAAGATCAGGGCCTCTCCTTCCTCCTCATCCAGGCTTTCCGTCACCAGGATATAATCCCGGCCCGCCAGCCTGGTCTGTTCCAGTACATAAAATTCCACGGCTTCTCCGCCGTCCGGACAAAATGCGATCTTCTCCAAAATGTATTCCTGCTTTCCCAACCGGCCCTCTGCGGCTTTTGATGTCTTCCGGCCGCCCTCAGGCCTCTGAATCAGCCGAAAGCTCCTGCTCTCCGGCGTCTGTCTGTGTGTTTTTCCGATAATCCAGGTAGCCCTGCAAAATAAGAACCGCTGCGATGCGGTCCACATGCTCCTTCCTGTTTTCCCGCCGGATCCCGGCCTCCATCATGGCCCGGTCGGCGGCAACAGTGGTCAGGCGCTCGTCCCAGAAGACGACGGGAAGCGCCGTTCTTCTTTCCAGCTTCTCCGCAAATTCTTTCGTCGCATGTACCCGGTCTCCCTCCGAATCATTCATGTTCTTCGGAAGCCCAAGCACGATCTGCTCCACTCCGTATTCCAGGATCAGCGCCTCGATCCTGGCAAGGGTCTGACGCAGCTTATTTTCTTCTTTTCTCCTGATGATCTCGATTCCCTGAGCAGTCAAAAGCAAAGGGTCACTGACGGCGACTCCAACTGTCTTTGACCCGAAATCCAGTCCCATGATCCGCATTGTATCCAAGCCCTCCGGTACAGGCTGCCTGCACGGGGCAGGTCAGTTCCAGTGATTGTTTTTAATGTATTCCTTCAGCATTTCCTCCACGATCTCATCCCGCTCCGCCCGCATGATCATGCCGCGTGCGTTTTTATGGCTTGTGATATAGGTGGGATCGCCGGACATGATATAGCCCACGATCTGATCGACCGGGTTATAGCCCTTTTCCGTCAACGCCTCATAAACCGCAGCCAGAATCACCTTGACTCCGTTCTCCGGCTCCTTCTCCACTTTAAAATACTGTGTGCTGCCAAAATCCTGGTTCTGCATATCCTACTCCATTCCATCCTGCCCTTCATTTTCAGGATATCCATTCTATCTTATCATACCCTACTTTGTCAAAAATTTCAAATCTTATTTGCCGGCTTCTGTTCTGCCTGCTCTGTCCGCAGCGGCTCAAGCCGCAGGATCTCATCCGTAAGGAAGCCCGTCACCCGTCCCGTGATCAGCTCGTTCCTTCCCGCAAGCCGCGCCGGAAGAGCCGCCTTCACATAGGTCTGCGTATGGCCCAGACGCCAGCTTTCTCCTGAAAGCTGCACGCAGTCCTCCGTCAGCACCGTGATCTGTTTTCCTATGTACTGCTCCCGGTATTCCCTGCTCAGACGCTGCTCCAGCTCGATCAGCCTGGCGCTCCTTTCGTTTTTCACCTGCTCAGGCACCTGTTTTTCCATGAGAGCCGCCGCGGTTCCCTTCCTGACGGAATATTTGAACACGTGCATCTCAAAGAAGCACACCTTTTCCAGGAAGGCCTCCGTAGCCTCAAATTCCTCCTCCGTTTCCCCCGGGAAGCCCACGATCACATCCGTTGTGATCGCCGGATGTGCAAATACCTCCCGCAGAAGCTTTACCTTTTCATAGTATTCCTCCGCCGTATAATGTCTATTCATCCTTTTCAGCGTGGCGTCGCAGCCGCTCTGCAGAGAAAGGTGAAAATGAGGGCATACCTGCGGGAGCGCCGCAAGCCCTTCCGCAAATTCCCGGGTGATGATGCGCGGCTCCAGAGAGCCAAGCCGAACCCGCTCAATCCCCTCCACGCCCGCGATCTCCTGAACCAGCTTCAGAAGGTACTGCCGCTCCTGCGCCGTCCTCCTCAGATCGCTCCCGCCTTCCAGATAATCTCCGTCCGTTTTCTGAATAAAATCCATCCCGTAGGAGCTGATATGGATGCCGGTGAGCACCACCTCATGACATCCGCAGGCGGCAAGACGGCGCACCTCCCGCAGCACGTCCTCCGCCCTTCTGCTGCGCACCCTGCCGCGGGCAAAGGGAATGATGCAGTAGGAGCAGAACTGGTTACAGCCGTCCTGAATCTTGATATAGGCCCGCGTATGCTCCGCAGGCAGCTTCATATCCGCCCCGTCCTCCGCAAGCATCTCCTCATACTCCTGCTCCCTGTCAATATCCGTCATGCTCCGGCGGTTCAGCGTTTTTCTCTCCAGCACCCCAGCCTCCGCCGCTTCCCTTTCCCGGAAAGCTTCTCTTTCCCGGAAAGCTTCTCTTTCCTGGAAAAATTCCTCCAAAAGCTCGGGAAGCTCCTTCTTCCGGTTATTGCCTACCGCAAGATCGATGCTCCCATCCAGCAGCGCTTCCTCCTTTCCCGTCTGTACATAGCAACCCAATGCCACAACAACCGCGTCCGGATTCCTCCGCTTTGCCCGGTGAAGCATCTGCCGGCTCTTTCTGTCGGCAATGTTCGTGACCGTGCACGTATTTACGATATAAATATCCGCTATATCATCGAATGGTACAATCTGGTAGCCTTTTCCTTGTAACTTTTGTCCGATTGCCTCCAATTCATAGGCATTCACCTTACAGCCCAGATTATGTAATGCTACACTTTTCATAGTATTCCCCGCTATTTTTGTCATGTTTGATGCTTGACTTTTACCCCCTCTCCCTTTAATATGTAAGCAGAAGGTATCAGACAGCCCGGACGTATCGCGCTCAGGCTGTCAGTCAATTAAGGAGGTAAAACAAAATGAAAACCGTTAAGATTTCATTAAATTCCATCGATAAGGTAAAATCTTTCGTAAATGATATTACGAAGTTTGATTACGACTTCGATCTGGTATCCGGAAGATACGTTATCGACGCTAAGTCCATCATGGGCATCTTCAGCCTTGATCTGTCCAAGCCGATCGACCTGAACATCCATGCAGAAGACAACGTGGACGAGGTTCTTGAGATTCTTAAGCCTTACATGGTTTAATCCTTCCGTTTCAAACCGGAAGCTTCACATGTGAATACTTAACCGGAAGAAAAGGGCAAGACCAACACACGGGGGGCTTGTCTTTTCTTTGTTTTGGCAATGAGCCGTGCATCCGAAAAGGAACAGGTTTCGAATGGGAAACGGGCCGCAGGTCCGCTTACCAGGCGGAACCTGTCCCTTTTTTGATATGGGGCGAATGCCCCACAGTGTGAGGGCGGCTGCCCTCGAACGGCACGGCGGCCTTTCGCTTCTTTCCCGCTTCCTTCTCTACGCCTCCACCACGATCAGTTCCTTCGTATCCAGAGCCGTCTGCACCAGCTCGTCGATCTTTTCATCCAGATTCTGCTCGTGCCTGCGGATCACGTTCAGGTTCGGCTTGGTGACCGGATGCTTTGCCACGAAAATGGTGCAGCAGTCCTCAAAGGGAAGGATTGAGGTTTCATAGGTATCGATCTTTTCGGAAATGTTGATGATCTCCTGCTTGTCCATTCCGATCAGCGGACGATATACGGGCATATTGCAGACCTCGTTGGTCGCCGCAAGGGACTGCATGGTCTGGGAGGCCACCTGTCCGATGCTTTCTCCGGTGATCAGTCCCAGGCATTCCGTATCCTCCGCAATTCTTTCCGCGATCCGCATCATATAGCGGCGCATGATGATCGTCAGCTCCTCATGCGGGCATTTTTCATAAATATAAAGCTGGATATCGGTGAAATTGATCACATGCAGCCAGATGGGGCCGCTGTATCGGGCCACCTTCCGGGCCAGATCCACCACCTTCTGCTTTGCGCGGTCGCTGGTGTACGGAGGCGCATGAAAATAAACCGCGTCGATCTTCACGCCGCGCTTTGCGATCATCCAGCCCGCCACCGGGGAATCGATCCCGCCGGACAGAAGGAGCATGCCCTTGCCGTTGGTACCCACCGGCATGCCGCCGGGGCCGGGGATTTCAATGGAGTACACATAGATTTTTTCCCGGATCTCAATGTTCAGCATCACCTCCGGATGATGCACGTCCACCTTCATTTCCGGATAGGCATCCAGCAGTACGCCTCCGATCTCGCTGTTGACCTCCATGGATTCCATGGGGTAATCCTTTCTCGCCCTTCTGGTATTCACCTTGAAGGTGAGGTTCCGGTCCGGATAGGCTTCTCCCATATAGGAGGCGACCGCGCGGCAAAGACTTTCAAAGCCCTCGTCTTTCAGCTCGATCATCGGGCAGATCTGAGCGATGCCGAACACGGTCTTAAGCCCTTCAATCGTTTCCTCATAATCATAGCTTTCGGAAAGAACCTCCACATATACCCTGCCTCTGGTGCGCCGGACCGCAAATTCTCCCTCGCAGCCCTTCAGCGCATGGCGGATCTGGCGGACCAGCGCATCCTCAAAAATGCCCCGATTCCTTCCCTTCACGCCGATTTCCGCATATTTGATCAAAAAAGACCTGAATTCCATACTAACCTCAATTCCTCTTTGCTCTCTGTCCGTTCAGACGGATGCGGGCGCTCCACGGCATCCCCGCTCCCGTCCGAATGGACAGAATTTCTTTATCGTCTGGTAAATCTGCGCAGCATGGGAACCAGCTCATGCAGCGCGCGCAGCGTTTCGTCGATTTCCTCCTGGGTGGTAAAAATGGAGGTGCTGAAACGGAGCGTGGAGCTAAGGAGCTCCTGATCCAGCCCGATGGCGCGTAAGGTGGCGCTGCCTGCCGTCTCCGGCCGGTTGGAGGAGCAGGCGCTTCCTGCGGAAACATAGATTTCCCTGTCCTCCAGCGCATGCAGCAGCACCTCACTTCTCACGCCCCGGAAGGAAACGCTGATCACATGAGGAGCGCTGTCCCTTCCCGTCAGGCCGTTGACCTGAACATCCGGAAGCTGCGTAACGCCGTCGATGAAGCGCTGCTTCAGCTCGTAGAGTCTGGCCACATCCGCATCCAGGCCGGTATAGATCTCCTCCGCAGCCTTTGCGAGTCCCGCGATCCCAGGCACATTTTCCGTGCCGGAACGCAGTCCCCGCTGCTGGCCGCCTCCGAAGATGATGGGATGGATCTTCACCCGGTCGTTTACATACAGAAGTCCCGTTCCCTTGGGGCCGTGAATCTTGTGGCCGCTTAGGGAGAGCATGTCAATTCCCATTTTTCTGGGAAGGATACGGAATTTTCCAAAGCCCTGCACCGCGTCCACGTGAAACAGGGTGGACGGGTTTCTCCGCCGGATCATGACTCCCGCTTCTGCAATGGGCTGCAGGGAGCCGATCTCATTGTTGGTGTGCATGATGGACACCAGGATCGTATCCGGCCTAAGCGCCCGCTCCAGATCCGAAAGAGAGATCCTTCCCCATTCGTCCACGGGAAGATAAGTCACCTCAAAGCCCTGCTCCTCCAGATACTGCATGGTCTGCAGAATGGCAGGATGCTCGATGGATGTTGTGATCAGATGCCTTCCGGCGCGGCAGTTTTCAAACGCACAGCCGATCAGCGCCAGATTATCCGACTCTGTTCCGCCCGAAGTAAAGAAAAGCTCTTTTCCGTTCACCTTGAGGATCCTGGAAAAAACATCCTTGGCATAGCGAAGGTATTGCTCAGCCTGCACTCCCTTCCTGTGCATACTGGATGGATTGCCATAGTCCAGACACATCACCTGCGTCATGAGTTCTGCGACACTGTCAAAGCATCTCGTTGTGGCTGAATTATCCAGATAGCATTCCATGGTTTTTCCCAACTTTCTGTTTCTTAGTTGTATAAAATTGGTGCGCTGCGCACCACCCGCGCCGAGCGCGGCCGCCGCAGGCAGCAACGTCCTTTCGCGCGAGTGCGCATCCACAGCGGAGCGTTTTTTCCATGCGACAGGAAACTTTGTTTCCTGTCGCATGAAAAAGGCTCACCCCTCTCGGGAATCCGCCTGCTTTATTATATGGCGGATTCCCCGCCTCCGTTCTCTGCCGGTTCCGCAGGGTCCGCTGATTCCGCCGACTCTGTCTCCGTTCCTGCGGCCTCCATTCCTGCCTCCTCCGTTCCCGCATCCTCCAGCCGGTACATCAGCCATGCGAGGACGGTGAAGCCCGCCGTTTCCGTGCGCAGGATCCTTTTTCCCAGGGTGATGGGCGTAAAGCCGGCCTTTACGGCCTCCTCCACCTCGGAATCCTCAAAGCCGCCCTCCGGCCCGATGAAAACAGCGATGCTCTGTCCTGCCTTCACTCCGTCCACCAGCCTTCTGGTCTGCTCCATCCCCTCCGCCAGCTCGTATGGAAAGAGCTTCACGTCCATATCCGCCGCGAAGGAAACGGCCTCCTTCATGCTCATCACAGGGTGAACCTGCGGGATGATCCGACGCTTGCTCTGCTTTGCCGCGGCTTCCGCGATCTGCTGCCAGCGGGCCAGCTTATTTTTTTCCTTTTTTGCGTCCAGCTTCACCACGCAGCGCTTTGCCGCGACGGGAACCACAGCCCAGGCTCCCAGCTCCACCGCCTTCTGGATCACCAGCTCCATCTTGTCCGCCTTGGGAAGACACTGAAACAGCCAGATCCGGGCCGGAAGCTCCAGCCCCTCCTCCTTGATGAAGCGAAGGCTGCAGAGGATCTCATCCTCCTCCAGGCTCTCAATCCCGCAGCGATATTCCCTTCCGTCCGCGCCGTTGCTGACGGATATCTCCTCGCCGGGTTTCATGCGCAGCACATTTTTGATGTGGTTCACATCGCTTCCCGTGATGCGGATCGTTTTTCCCTGTATCTGTTCGGGTTGTACAAAAAACTGGTACATGCCGCCTCCTGATATCTGAACGCCGTTTTCGGATGCCTGCCTCGTTTCAGACATCTGCCCCGTTCCGGGCTTTGACTCCATTCCGGGTCAGGCGACGGGCTTTCTGGCGGTGATGCCGACCCATTCGCCCTGATGATTCACTTCCAGAAGCTCAAGGCCCGCCGCCTGCACCGCTTCCTTTACCACATTCTCTTTATCGTCAATGATGCCGGAAAGGATATAGATGGCTCCCGGCTTCATCTGCGCTGTCACCACGGGCGTGAGGGCGGTCAGCACCTCCGCCAGGATGTTTGCTGCGACGATATCATAACAGCCGTAGCCCACCTGATCCTGCACCTCTTTTTCCGTGATCAGGTTGCCGATCAGCATGGTGAAGCTTTCCGGATCGATGCCGTTTGCGCTGAGATTGTCCTGCACGGCATCCACCGCACAGGGATCCAGATCCGTGCCAACCACCTTTTTCGCGCCGAACATGAGGGCCAGGATCCCCAGGATCCCGCTTCCGGTTCCCACATCCAGCATGACCGTCTCCGGCGTCACATATTTTTTCAGCTGCCGGATGCACAGCTGGGTGGTCTCGTGCATGCCGGTTCCGAAGGCGGTGCCCGGATCGATGTGCAGGATCATTTTATCCCGATCCTTCTCCTCCACTTCCTCCCAGGAAGGGATGACCAGCAGATCGTCGATATAAAACTGGTGAAAATACTGCTTCCAGTTATTGATCCAGTCGACATCCTCCGTCTCGTCCACGCTGATGCTTCCTTCTCCGATCTCGCAGAAGGCGCGCAGTCCCTCCAGCTCCTCCTTCACGGAAGCGAGGACGGCCTCCTGCGTGGTTTCCTCTCCGTTTACGAGAAGCTTCCCGTCCTCGTTCTCCTCCACGAAAAAGCTGAGATAAGCGATTCCGTCGTCCTCCGGCCCCTCCGGCAGGATGTCCACGAACATCTGCTCCTTCTCCGCGGCGGTGAGGGGGACTCTGTCCTCGATCTGCGCGCCCTCCAGCCCGATGTCGTAAAGGGTGCTGATGATGATATCCTCCGCCTCCGTAACCGTTTTGATCTTAAATTTCTTCCATTTCATGACTGCTGCCGGCTCCTTTGCCTTTTTTCGTTCCGCGATCCGTTTTCTCCGCGACGGGGTGCCCGCACTCCGGCCGCTCTCTTATCGGTTTTTAATTGTAGCATAAGGGAAGGGATATCACAAGCCCTGCGCGGTTTCGGCTTTAACGTCCAAAAAGGCAAGGGCACATCTGCATCATGTTCTTACGCCGCAGACAGCAGGTGTTTGCGGCCGGCCCGTGAACAAACAAGGCCGGAACCGGCGCAGCTCACCTGCATCGGTTCCGGCCGCCCGCACAGTCTGCACGGCTATTTCCAGAAGCCTCTTTTCTTCTTGCCTTCCTTTTCCTTCTCTCTTCCCTCGGGAGCCTCGCCCATCATGCGCTTCGCCGCGTTCAGGCTGTCTCCGCTGGCCTCGTCGAATTTTCTCAGAAGCTCCTTCGCCTCTCCGGAAAGCCGGTCGGGAACCTGAACCACAAGGGTCACATAGTGATCGCCGCGCACATCCTTGTTGCGCAGGTTGGGAACGCCCTTGCCCTTCAGGCGCACCTTGGTATCCGTCTGGGTACCGGGCTTCACGTCGTAGACCACCTTGCCGTCCACGGTATCGATCAGCACCTCGCCGCCCAGAGCGGCAACCGCGAAGGATACGGGAACCGTGGAGAAGATGTTGTAATCCTGGCGCTGGAAAATGGGATGGCGTCCCACGATGACCTCAACCAGCACGTCGCCTCTGGGGCCGCCGTTCACGCCGGGCTCGCCCTGCCCTGCGAGACGCTTGCACTGGCCGTTGTCGATTCCGGCGGGGATATCCACCTCGAACCGTTTGCGCATGGGCACATATCCGCTTCCATGGCAGTCCGCGCATTTCTCCTTGATCACCTTGCCGGTACCGTTACAGTCCGGACAGGTCTGTACGTTTCTCACCGTGCCGAAGAAGGACTGCTGGGTGAATACCACCTGGCCCTTGCCGCCGCACTTGGAGCAGGTGACCGGCTGGGTGCCGGGCTTCGCGCCGGTGCCGTGACAGGTCTTGCACTCCTCCTTCACGTTCAGCTCGATGGTCTTGGTGGTGCCGAACACCGCCTCTTCAAAGGTAATATGGACGCTGGTGCGCAGGTTCGCGCCCTTCATTGGCGCATTTCCCGCTCGTCCCCCTCTCCGGGAGCCGCCGCCGAAGAAATCGCCGAATATGTCGCCAAAAATATCGCCAAAATCAGCGCTGCTGAAATCAAACCCGCCGAAGCCGCCGCCCGCGCTGCCGTCAAACGCGGCATGGCCAAACTGGTCATACTGACGTCTCTTTTCCGGATCGCTCAGAACGGCGTAGGCTTCGGAGGCTTCCTTAAATTTCTTTTCAGCCTCCTTGTCTCCGGGATTGGTGTCAGGATGGTATTTTTTGGCGAGGACTCTGTATGCTTTTTTCAATGCGGCCTCATCGGCATTTTTATCGACGCCGAGGACCTCATAATAATCTCTTTTCTGTTCCGCCATTTATTTCAATCCTCCAAAGCTTTTCGACACAACACCAAGGGACACGGCAGTGCCCCCTGGTGTCTGTAATTCTGTCTTTTCTTTCTTAAGGATACCGCACCTTGCGGGCCATCCGTTATTTTACACCTCTCTGAAGTCTCCGTCAATCACATCATCTTCCGGAGCGGAGCCGCCTGCGTTCGCGCCGCCTGCGTTCATGTCGGGGCCTGCGCCCGCCTGGCCTCCCGCCGCCTGCTGTGCCTGCTCGTAAACCTTGGAGAACAGGCTCTGCGCGCTCTGCATCAGCTTCTCCTGCGCGGCCTTCATCTCGGATACCTGAGATTCGTTCATCTCCTGATCCTTCGTCTGCTCCAGAAGGCTCTTGAGGGCGTTCAGATCAGCCTGAACAGCGGTCTTGTCGGATTCCGGAATCTTATCTCCCACATCCTCCAGGGCCTTCTCGGTCTGGAATACGAAGGAATCCGCCTCATTTCTGGTGTCGATCGCTTCTTTTCTCTTCTTATCCTGAGCCTCATACTCAGCCGCTTCCTTAACGGCCTTATTGATATCGTCCTCAGACATGTTGGAGCCTGCGGTGATCGTGATATGCTGCTCCTTGCCGGTGCCAAGATCCTTTGCGGATACGTTTACGATGCCGTTCGCATCGATATCAAAGGTAACCTCGATCTGAGGCACGCCGCGTCTTGCCGGCGGGATCCCGTCCAGTCTGAACTGGCCGAGGGACTTGTTGTCCTTCGCGAACTGTCTCTCACCCTGCAGAACGTTGATGTCAACGGCCGTCTGGTTATCGGCAGCCGTGGAGAAGATCTGGCTCTTCTTGGTGGGGATGGTGGTATTTCTTTCGATCAGTCTGGTCGCAACGCCTCCCATGGTCTCGATGGAAAGGGACAGCGGGGTAACATCCAGAAGCAGGATATCGCCTGCGCCCGCGTCGCCTGCCAGCTTGCCGCCCTGTACGGAAGCGCCGATCGCAACGCACTCATCCGGGTTCAGGGTCTTGCTGGGCTCGTGTCCGGTCAGCATCTTAACCTTATCCTGTACGGCCGGGATACGGGTGGAGCCGCCTACCAGCAGCACCTTTCCAAGCTCGGAAGCGGTGATGCCCGCGTCTCTCAGAGCGTTCTGAACCGGGATCGCCGTTCTCTCAACCAGATCGTGGGTCAGCTCGTCGAACTTCGCTCTGGTCAGATCCATATCGAAATGCTTCGGTCCCTCTGCCGTCGCCGTGATGAAGGGCAGGTTGATGTTGGTGGTGGTAGCGCTGGAAAGCTCCTTCTTCGCCTTCTCAGCAGCCTCCTTCAATCTCTGCATGGCCATCTTGTCGCCGGAAAGGTCGATGCCTTCCTGCTTCTTAAACTCGCTCACCATCCAGTCGATGACCTTATTGTCAAAATCATCGCCGCCCAGGTGGGTATCGCCGTTAGTGGCAAGAACCTCGATCACGCCGTCGCCGATCTCGATGATGGAAACGTCGAAGGTACCGCCGCCAAGGTCATATACCATGATCTTCTGCTCTTTTTCATTGTCAAGGCCATAGGCCAGAGCTGCGGCCGTAGGCTCGTTGATGATACGCTTTACATCCAGGCCCGCGATCTTGCCCGCGTCCTTTGTGGCCTGACGCTGTGCGTCGTTGAAGTAGGCAGGAACGGTGATGACGGCCTCCGTCACCTTCTCGCCGATGTAGTTTTCCGCATCAGCCTTCAGCTTCTGCAGCACCATTGCGGAAATCTCCTGCGGAGAATACTTCTTGCTGTCAATGTCCACCTTGTAATCGCTTCCCATGTGTCTCTTGATGGAAGCGACGGTTCTGTCCGCATTCGTCACAGCCTGACGCTTTGCGGGCTCGCCGACCAGTCTCTCGCCGGTCTTGGTGAAAGCGACCACGCTGGGTGTGGTGCGCGCGCCTTCCGCATTTGCGATAACGGTGGGCTTTCCGCCTTCCATAACCGCTACGCAGCTATTCGTTGTACCAAGGTCAATACCGATAATCTTGCTCATAATATACTCCTCCATTCCGCCGTCCTGGCGGCTATTTTATGGACTTTCGTCCGGTTTTAACTGATACTGTTAATTTGCAACCTTAACCATGCTGTGCCTTACCACAGAGTCATGGTATGTGTATCCCTTCTGGAATTCCTCCGCCACGATATTCTCACCGAAGCTCTCATCCTCGATATGCATCACCGCATTATGAAAATTAGGATCAAATTCCTGACCTACAGCCTCTATGGGCTTAACGCCCATATTATCCAGCTCGGTCAAAAGCTGTTTATATACCTTGTTCATCCCTTCTACGAAGGCGCTTCCCTTTTCTTCCTCCGGGACGGCTGCCAGACCTCTTTCGAAGTTGTCAACCACAGGAAGGATCTTCTCGATCACGCTCTTCGCTCCGGTCTCGAACATTGCTGCCTTTTCCTTATCGGTGCGCTTCCGGAAATTCTCGAATTCCGCCATCTGGCGCTTCACCCGGTCCTCAAGCTCATCGATCTTCGTTTTCAGGGCATCTTCCTTCTTATCCTTTTTCTTTTTCCGGAAAAAGCCCTCCTTCACGCTGCCGGATGCATCCGCGTCTCCGCCTTCAGCCGTCTCATCGGCTTCCCCGGAAGCGTCGGCCTCTTCCTGTCCGGCCTCTCCTGCTTCCTCCTCAGGCGTGCCGTCCCCGGCCTCCTTCAGATTTCCGTCTTCTACGGGGATCTCAACGCCTTCCCCATCGCCCGCCTGGGCTTCAGAGGCGGTATCCAGCTCCTCTTCAGTATTTCTGTTATCCATATTTTCCATCATTCAGCTTCACTCCATTCCGTGCGTCCGGCAAGCCGTCCGCCGTTCTATGTCTTTTTATAAAGGGTCTCCAGCTGGTTCATCAGATTCTTCAGGATCCCGACCACCTTGTCGTAATCCATCCGCTTCGGCCCGATGATTCCGACCGTTCCCTTCATGCCTTCTCCCAGCTCATAGGTTGCCGTGACCACGCTGCAGTCCCGCATGGTCTGCACGGGCGATTCGTTTCCGATGTAGACCTGGATCCCGGTACTGTTCTCATCAGCAAGTGTTTCCTGTACGATCTGATTTAATGCCTTTTTTTCCTCAAACGCATTGATCAGCTCACCGGCTCTTTCCTTATCCGCGAGCTCCGGATACTTCAGGATGTTGTTCGTACCGCTGGTATAGATCTCAAGATCCTCGTCGGCCTGTATGGCCTCCGCGACCGCGTCGATGATCTCACCCACCATCACGCTGTGGATCCCGGCCTGCTGCTTCATGTTGGCGATCATCCCGAGATTGATCTCATCCAGGGATTTTCCGTTTAAGTGCGTGTTCAGCAGGATGTTCAGCTTCAGCATCGTTTCCTGATCCGGCGCCTGTTCCACGCGGAGCATCGTGTTCTTGATCACGTTGCCCTCCACCACGATCACCGCCAGGACCTGATGCTCATCCACTCTGGACAGCTGGATGAATTTCAGCTTGTTTCCATGATAAAGCGGCGATGAGATCATTGCCGCGTAATTCGTATTGGCTGCCAGGAACTTCGCCACATGCTGAAGAAGGTTCTCCATCTTGTCTTCCTTCTCCACCAGCAGCTCCTTGAGGTCATCCACCTCCCGGTCCTTCTCCTCCAGCATACTGTCCACATACAGACGGTAGCCCTTATCCGAAGGAATACGCCCGGCAGAGGTATGGGGCTGGATGATGTACCCAAGCTCCTCCAGATCCGCCATCTCATTCCTGATCGTGGCCGAACTCAGATTCAGATCCGTGTACTTGGAAATCGTCCTGCTTCCCACCGGCTCCCCCGTTTCCAGGTAATTCCGAATGACTGCGTGCAGGATCTTCAATTTACGCTCATCCAATTTTCCGTCCGTCAAACTCTCACCCCATTTCGGGCTGTTAGCACTCAACCAACCAGAGTGCTAACACCTTCTGAACATACATTATCACTTCTCCTACCCGTTGTCAACGGATTTTTTATTTTTTCTACGAGCCGCGCAGTCATCCGAAAAAATCGGCGCCGGAAGGCCGCTTGCGGATTTCCGGCGTTGACTTTTTTCGGATGAATATGTGGCGACAGCCACATAGCGAAAGGCCGAAGGCCTTGAGCCTGCGCGGCTCTCCTCCCGCAGCCTGTCACCTCTCCCGCGCACCCATCCGGAAAAACCAGCGCAGTTCATCACCGCCCATCATATTTCTTCCATATATAATTCCTGGTCTCCACGTCAAACCTTTCCATATAAGGAATGTCGTCCACATAACGCCATCTTTCAACCAAAGAAGGCGTGACCGCGAACAGTCTTTCATTTTCCAGCATGGAATAGCTCCGGAAGGAGGATGGGAAATACCTTTCATACGCCAGGCAGAATGCCGGATCATCCAGGGGCCGTCCCACCTCCTCACATTCCCCTTCTATCTGAATATTATCCGCGCAGAGCGCAACATGGGGATTCTTTTTGATCTGCTCATATTTTCTGAAGGTTCTGTCCGTCTGAAAAAAGAGCCTTCCCTCCAGCATGACGACGCTCATCGTTCTTGACGTTACGATATCGTTCAGAGACGTAGACAGAACCATGACCCGGCTTGCTCCCAGCTCGTCCCAAAATCTTGCATAGCATTCCTCAAACCGCATTTCTTTTTCCTCCATCAGGCAGCCAGCGCCCCGCCTCGGTGAAACCAAGCCCTGCCGCGCTTCGGGACGGGCCTGAAATAGTTTTATGATCATAAATTAAATTTCGCATATAAAGTGTTTGCAAATTCCTGCGCGGCGGTATATTCTGTAGCTGTAACCATCATTTTTTACGCGCGTTCAGCCCGCAATATAAGCGGCATATAACAGCCGCTTCCGGAGGACAGGGACAGACGCCGGCTGAAAGCGCCAACTGCCAATCAAAGGGGGAGAACACAACATGAAAAAACACAATTCCTTCTTCGTCCTCACGGCCGCTCTCGCCGTGCTCATCCTGTCTCTTTTTCCGAAAATGGAAATGAAGGCAGCCGGGGCCGCCACGTTAAACTCTGCTGTGATTCAGGGAAATCAGGTGGTCGTGACCGGAACGGCATCCGTGGTTTCCGAGGACGGAATCCTGCATCTGTACGCGCAGAATCCGTACGAATCCGGCGCACAGGGCGTTGAAGTCGCCCAGGCTCCAAACGGAACCGCAACCTTTACTTTTTCTCTGAACAAAAATTCCGCCAACAGCAATCTGTTTAAGAAGTTCACCATCGTAGCCATCCAGAACGGAGTACCCACCGCGGTTTCCAACTCTGTTTATATCACAAATCCGGAGGCCTGCGCAACCCACACCGCCGCGAGGCGCGACGGAGGGATCAAGGGAATCCTTCCCGCCTCCCAGCTTCTGAACGCCAATTATCTGAAGGAGCTCGGCGTCCAGCAGGCGACCTACAACCTTTTACTGGGACGGATCACCACTGGAGGCGGCCTCGACTATCAGTATAACGGAAAGACCTGGCATTTCAACGCGCAGGTGGTTTCCGAATATGACACCGTTGCCCGCCGTCTGAACGATCAGGGGATTCAGGTCACCTTTATCGTGCTGAATGATCTTGGCGCGGATCCCACCCTGATCCATCCGCTCGCAAGAGACGGGGTCGCTGCCAATTATTATGCGCTGAATGCTGCCGATCAGGCCGGCGCAGAGAAGCTTGCGGCAGTCGCTTCCTTCCTCGGGCAGCGTTATTCCAACACCGGGCACGGCACAGTCGATAACTGGATCATCGGAAACGAGGTCAACGCCAGACAGATGTGGAACTATATGCAGTCCTCCGGCGTGAACCAGTATGCTTCTGAATATGCCAACGCCTTCCGTATCATGTATAACGGTCTGAAATCAGAGAACGCGAACGCGCAGGTTTACGTCGCCACCGATCAGCAGTGGGCGGTGGGCTCCAACCCGGCGCACTATTACGGCTCACGTCCCTTCCTCGTGGCCTTCAACGACAAGATCCGGTCAGAAGGAAACATCGACTGGCGGCTGTCCAGCCATCCGTACAACGTTCCTCTTTATGATCCGAACAACTGGACGCCCACCGGATATGCGACGCACAGCCAGAGCTCCAGATACGTCACCATGCAGAATATCGACGTCATAACGGATTTCCTGTCACAGCCCGAGCTTCTTTCTCCTTCAGGCAACGTGCGTTCCCTGAAGCTTTCCGAGGTGGGATATACCTCCTCCGCCGGGGATCAGCAGCAGGCCATCGCCGTAACCTACGCCTATCTGCAGGCAATGAGCAACCGTTACGTGGACGGTCTGATCATTTCACGCGAAATGGATGAGGCGGCTGAAATCGCCCAGGGTCTGGCAGTCGGCCTCCTGAACGGAAGCGCCCAGCCGAAAATGGCCTTTGATTTCTATAAGCACGCGGGAGATCCGAACTACCTTGCGCAGGCATCCGCAATGGCAGGGGTGGATCTCACCAGCCGAATTACGATACGCTGAGCGCGCATCTTCATGGAAGCGGTCCTTCGGATCTGAGCGTTCGACTGACAATAAGCTTTTTCAAAAATATAAACGGGCATGGCCGTCGGCCATGCCCTATATTTTTTCATTCCTGTTTTATCAGATATTAAAGCTTCCGGTAACGTCGCCGTTTACCACATAGTAAACGCTGTTCTCCTCAGGCTTCACATACAGCTCTACGCTCTTGAAATCAGCCTCATCCTTTCCGAGATCATATTTCCAGACATCCTTTGCGATTCTGACCAGATCCTCGGTGGAATAGGACTTTCCGGAAAACTGAACCGTCACATTTCCCTTTACCTCAGCGCTCTTTCTCGTTCTTCTTGCGGGCGCCTTGGCGGGCTTTGCTTCCTCGGCCTTTTCCGTCTTTGCAGCCTTTGCGGCAGGAGCTTCCTTTTCAGCCGTCTCCGCCTTTGCGGCTGCCGTCCTGGCAGTGGTCTTTCTCGTCGTCTTCTTTATGGTTTCCTTCTTAGCCGTTTCCTTCTTCTCAGCGGCCTTCTTCGGTGCAGCCGCCTTCTTTGCCGCCGGAGCCTTCACCTCGGCTGCCTTCTCAGATGCTTTTGCGCCGGTCTTTGCCGCTTCTGCCTTTGCGGCTGCCTTTTCTTCCGATTTCTTCATTTCTGTCATAATTTTTTCTCCTCCTTAGGAAACTGAAACTGCTTTCCTTCGATCCAGGTATATGATCCTTATTCCAAGCGCAACTGAGCAGTAAAATACCTGAATTATGAAGCCAGTTTACTGCAAAATCGCAAACTTGTCAACTTATGAGGCCGCTTTTTGCCGGAAAATGGGGCTTTCACGGCGCTTAAAGCCTTTTTTTAAACGGAAGCACCACAGTAAAGCAGCTTCCTTTTCCCGGTTCGCTTTCCAGCCGGATGCTTCCGCTGTAAAATTCCACGATGTGCTTGACGATGGAAAGACCAAGGCCGGTACCTCCCATTTTCTTGCTTCTGCCCTTATCCACCCGGTAAAACCGTTCAAAAACCCGTTCCTGTTCTTCTTTGTCCATTCCGCAGCCGTCGTCCCTGACCCGGATAAAAAGTCTGCCGTTTTCCTGCCAGGCCTCCACCCAGACGTTTCCTCCCGGATGATTATATTTGATTCCGTTGCTGACCAGGTTCATGATCAGCTCCCTTAGCTGCTTTGCGCTGGCTTCGATCGCCACAGGGCTGCATTCCTTGTGCAGCATCACCTGATACTCTGCGGCGATAGGCTCCGCCGATTCAAATATTTCAGTCAGCAGAGGCCCGATCCGAACGGTGGAGAAGGTGACCTCCGCCTCTTTTGCCTCCAGCCGTGAAATCATAAGGATATCGTTGATGAGATTCGTCATGTTCCCCGTTTCCTTCAGGATACGGGCATAAAAATCCTTTTTGGTCGCCTCGTCCTGGACGAAACCCTGGTCAAGGAGCTCCGCGTAGCCCCGGATCGATGTGATGGGCGTTTTCAGCTCATGGGATGCGTTGCTGAAAAATTCCTGGCGGATCTTTTTTTCCTTCTCCAGCTGATCCATATGAGCCTGAATCTCTGCCGCCATTTTCATCGTGGTTTCCGAGATCACGTTCAGCTCCTTATATTTATACCGCTTGAAGGAAAAATCGGTCTGCGCGCCGTTCACCTTTCCCATTTCCTCCGATATCTCATTCAGCGGGGTCGTAATGGTATCGGCAAAGCGGACGGCGATGACAACGCTGACCACAAAGGCGATTCCCGTGCCTAGGAGAAGAACCGGGAAAATGCTGATCACATAATCCAGCACGTTGGTGTAGGGGATCGCCATACGGACCACATACCTCCCGTTTGTGGAGCGCGCCGCCACATACAGCATGCTTTCACCGATGGATTCCGAGCTTCTCGTATCGCTGCCCGTTCCCGTCTGAAAAGCCTCCTGCACCTCATCACGTTCCAGATGGTTCTCCATCCCGTCCACCTGATCGACCTCACTGTCCGCCGCCACCGTCCCGTCGGAAGCGATCACCGTGATCCGCGAAGCCGCATCCAGCGCCTCCGCATGCAGCCGTTCCACCTGCTCCTGCAGATTGCCGCTGTAATCCAGCGCGTAATCCACCGTATGGATGGTTCTCAGCATGGCGGACATATCGTGCTGCAGCATGTTCCTTCCGATGAAATAATAGGAAAAGGCGCCGCTGACCGCGAGAGCCAGCAGCAGGATCACCACAAATCTGAGCAGAACCGCTCTTTTCATGTCAGCCCTCCGTTTCCTGAGGGAGCACGAAGCGGTATCCCACGCTGCGGACCGTTTTAATGTATTTGCTTCCTTCCTCACCCAGCTTCTGACGCAGCGTCCGGATATGAATATCCAGCGTGCGCGTCTCGATATCGGCGGAATAATCCCAGAGCCGGTTAAGAAGCTCATCCCGTTCCACCACTCTGGAGCGGTTATCCACCAAATACATCAAAAGCTCATACTCCTTATAGGTGAGTACCACCGGCGCGCCGTTCATGCTCACCTCCCTGGCGTCCGTATTCACGGTGAGGCCGCCCAGGCTCACAACGCCCTCCGCTTTCAGGCTCTGCCTTTCTGCGGTGCGTCTCAAAAGGGAACGGATCCTGGCCGCCAGCTCCAGCACGCCGAAGGGCTTAGTCACATAATCGTCCGCTCCTCCGTCCAGTCCTACCACTTTATCATATTCCTTGTCCTTCGCCGTAAGAACAATGATGGGAATATTTTTCAGCTCGTCCGTCCTTTCCCGGATCAGCCGGATGGCGGAAAGCCCGTCCATGCCGGGAAGCATCAGATCAAACACCGCAAGATCCGGCTTTTCCTTTTCCAGCTCCTCCAGAGCCTCCTCTGCGGTTTCAAAGGCCGCGACCTGATGGCCGTAGCCCTCCATGGCGATCTTTACCAGATTACGGATATTTTCATCATCCTCGATCACAAATATTTTCTTCATGTTTTCTTCTCCGTTTTGTCCTGTTACAGGCTCTTTTCTGCTTTTACGCGCAGTGCGGGCAGGCAAAGGCTTACCGCCTGCCCGCCGCGTCCATCTCATCCTTTCCATTGTAACAGCACCGCTTTGCGAATGCATCCGAATTATGTAAAATGTTTGTAAAATCCGAATACTTTTGCCAGGTCTGCGTCTTTCCTGCGAAGGCCGTGCGAAAATATTCCGGCAGGAGGCATCCGCCCCATCGCTGCGCTACAAAAATAAATCAGGCCCGTTCCCCTCGCGGTTTTCCACGAAGGAAACGGGCCTGCAGCTCTTATGCAAGAACATAAAAATAGAGAAGCACCAGAATACCCAGAGCGATGCGGTACCAGCCGAACACCTTGAAATCATGCTTTCTGATGTATCCCATCAGGAAGGAAATGACCATCATGGAAACCACAAAGGCGGATACCATTCCCACGATCAGAAGAAGGCCCTCCTGACCGGTGAAGGAAAAGCCGAATTTCACCAGCTTTAAAAGGCTCGCGCCGAACATGACCGGGATCGCAAGGAAAAAGGTAAATTCCGCAGACACGGTCCGGCTGACGCCGATCAGAAGCGCGCCGATTATGGTTGCTCCGGAACGGGAGGTGCCGGGGAAAACGGCGGCAATGAGCTGAAACAGTCCGATCAGCAGTGCATCCCGGTAGGTCAGCGCGGCGATGCTTTTCACCCGCGGCTTCCTGCCCCGGTTCCAGTTTTCGATCACGATAAACGCGATACCGAACAGGATCAGCATGAGGGCCACCACCGTCGCGTTGTACAGGTAGGGGCTGATCAGGTCATCCAGCAGGATCCCGTAGATCATGGCGGGCACACAGGCTGCGACCACCTTGAACCACATCTGGAAGATATCCTTCCGGATGATCCCTTTTTTCCTCCCCTTCGCGGAAAGATCGAAGGGAAAGATCTTATTCCAGAACAGGATCACCACCGCAAAAATGGCGCCAAGCTGGATCACAACCAGAAAAACCTCCCAGAATTCGGGAGAAACGTCGAGAGTAACAAATTCATCCAGAAGGATCATGTGTCCCGTGCTGCTGATGGGCAGCCACTCCGTGATCCCTTCCACGATTCCGAACAGGATCGCTTTTAAAATCTCAATCATATCAGTCCTCACCTTTATTCTACAATCTTTACTCTTCCATCTTCATTCCGGCGGCGGCTTCCTGTTCCGTCTCCTCAGCCTTCCAGATAAGCCTTCAGCCGCTCGTAGCTGCGCTCCGCTTCCGCATAGCCCTCCTCATAAAGGAGCCGGAGCTTCTCTTTGTCCTTTTCCACCCGGCCCACGCCGCTGGCCTTCTGGGGGCGGATCACAAAGGCCTGGCCGTTTTTCTCCTGCTCGGCGAGATAATCCAGCATCCGGTTGTATGCAATATGCCGGCTTGCCATCAGTTCGTAAATCTTCGGATATTTCGCATATCGAAGGCGCACCGCTCCGAGATGCTTCGAGGGCTTCCTGCGGTAGCCCACCTCCTTTGTCAGCACCACCACATTCTTCCGGTTCCCGTCCACGATGGAATGCATGATGGGCACGCTGTCGGACAGGCCGCCGTCCAGATACAGCTTTCCGCCGATCTCCACGTTTCTGGACACCAGAGGAAGCGAGGCGGAGGCCCGGACCGCGATGATGTCCTTATGCATATCGCGCAGCCGCAGGTACTCCGGCCGCCCCGTTTCAATGTTGGTCACAACGGCGAAGGCCCTTCCCTGATAGGCGTCAAACGCGTCGTAATCATAGGGGTTCAGCCGGTTGGGGATATCGTCGTAGCACATTTTCACTCCGAACAGATCCCCGGTCCGAAGCAGACTGGATACGCTGCAGTAGTTTTTATCCTCCAGGTAATCCACGCCCACCGCGTAGGCCCGACCGCGCTGCTTCGAAAGAAAGCTACACAGATGGCAGGCCCCTGCGGACACGCCGTAGCAGCTTGAAAATCCGATTCCCTTATCCAGAAAAAAATCCAGCACTCCGGCGGTGAAGATTCCCTTCATCCCGCCGCCTTCCAAAACCAGTCCAGCCTGATACATATATTCCTTTCCCGCCGCCGTC
Source organism: Candidatus Eisenbergiella merdavium (assembly GCA_019119595.1). Lineage (GTDB taxonomy): Bacteria > Bacillota > Clostridia > Lachnospirales > Lachnospiraceae > Eisenbergiella > Eisenbergiella merdavium. The sequence goes on from DWWS01000018.1 coordinate 168,195, forward strand.
GAGCGGCATTTTATCTAATTGAGAAGAAGCACGCCAGTGCTTCTTCCAGGAAGACGGGTCCCCCGTCTTCCGCCGCCGCCGTCGAGCAGCATTTTATTTTCCGTATTCCGTCCGCGCAAAGCGTTCCAGCGCCTCCAGAGAACGGATCACCTTTTCCGTGTCGATGCAGTAGGCCATCCGGAAATAGCCCGGGCAGCCGAAGGTATCGCCCGGCACCAGGATCAGGTCATATGCAAGAGCTTTCTGGCAGAACACATTGGCATCCTCCTCCAGCGCCTTAGGGAACACATAAAAGGTTCCGCCGGGGCGGACGCAGGAAAAGCCAAGCCTTGTCAGGCAGTCATACAGAAGCTTCATGTTGGTCTCGTAAACGGACAGATCCGCCGTCCGGTCGATGACCTGCGCTACGGCAAGCTGGATCAGGGAGGGCGGGCAGTTGTGTCCCGTTCCTCTGGAGATCTGGCCGCACATGTTCACGATCGTTTCCGCCTCCCTGCAGGCGGGATTCACCGCCACATAGCCGATGCGCTCTCCGGGGAGCGACAGGGACTTGGAAAAGGAGTAGCAGGAAAGGGTATTGTCATAATAGCGGGAAACATAGGGGGCGGTTTTTCCATCAAACACGATCTCCCGGTAAGGCTCGTCGGAGATCAGAAAGATGTCGTGGCCATATTCCTCCTGCTTCCGGTAAAGAAGCTCTGAAAGCCTGCGGATCGTCTCCTCCGAATAGACCACGCCGGAGGGATTGTTTGGCGAATTGATCAGGACGGCCATCACCCGCTCGTTCAGCATTTCCTCGAAGGCCTCAAAATGAATCTGAAAGCCTTCCGTATCGGCGGGAACCACCTTCAGCACGGCTCCGGTTCCCTCCACATAGGGTCGGTATTCCGGGAAAAAGGGAGCAAAGGTCACAATCTCATCCCCCGGCTTTGTGACGGCGCGGAAGGCATGGGCAAGCGCTCCTGCGGCTCCCGATGCCATAAATATATGCTCCGGGCCGTAATTCATTCCGAATCTTTGGTTCAGAGAGGAGGCAACCGACTCCCGCACGGACTGGATGCCCAGGCTGGGGCTGTAGCCGTGAATCTCCATGGGGTCCTTTTCCTGAAGCAGACGGATGCAGCAGTCCGTAAATTCCTGCGGCACAGGCACAGAAGGATTTCCCAGACTGTAATCAAACACATTTTCATATCCGATCTGCGCCCCTCTTTTCGTTGCAAATTCGGACAGTGTGCGGATGACCGACTTGCCGCCGAGCATCGCCTTATAGGTTTCCGATATCATAGCTGATACGCCTTCTTTCTTTTTTTTATGTAATAAAGAATCCCGCTCGTGAGATTCTCCGCCTGCGGCGGGTCCCGCCTCAAAAGCTGGTAAAATCAGTGGGCATCCGGTAAACCAGAAGCGCCATGAGCGGGATCAGGATCTCGCAGACCTGCACGAAAAAGCTGGCGATATCCTCGGTGATCCCGCCGAAATGCTTGAACGCGACCCAGCAGTAATACAGGAACGCCAGCACCGCGCCTGCCAGACAGCCGATTCCCACGATCAGGTTCATGCGCAGCATGAGGAAGACACACAGGACGGTGTACAGAATCAGCACTACGGTCACAGCCGCTTTCCCTTTTCCGTCCTCCGGCACATACAGAGAGCATTTGCTTTCTCTCGTATGAGGGAACCACAGGATAGACAGGCCATACAGGGAACGGGAAAGAATGAAGCCAAATACCACCACCGGCCAGCCGTCTATGGGCATCTCGCTCCATAATCCAACGATGATCAAAAAGTAGCTGACGCAGGTGATGATGGCGAAGTAGCCGCTGTGGGAATCCTGAAGAATATCCAGCTTTCCCTTTCTGGGCTGATGGGAGCACAGGGCGTCCACCGTTCTGAAAAAGCCGTCCATATGCGCGCCGCCGGAAAGCAGCAGCGGGACCATCACGCACACCACAGACCGAAGAAGCTCATAATTGAGCAGGTAGGGATGGATGATCCTCCACTCCGCGATCAAAAATGCCATGACCGCGCCCACCCACGGTACAAAGCAGAGAAGATATCTCATGTTCTCTTTCGTTTTTTCCGTCTGCCGCGCCGGTATGATGGAATACATCGAGAACGCCAGGCGCAGGCTGTTCCAAATCCGCTTCATCTGTTCACCCCGTTCTTTCACCGCTTATTCAATGACAACGTCGTCCGCATAGTCCTCCCAGATCAGGCAGATCCAGGTTTTTCCCTGATTCAGCATGATCGGATTCCCCTCGGAATCCACATAGTAGGCGGGATCGTTATCCGAATAGCGGGACCAGGTTCCTTCCGTCATCTTTCCTCCGGTGAATACCTGAACCTTCATCCCATTGTCCCCGTGCAGCCCGAAGACAAGGTAGTCGTTTTCATCCCGTACCTCGCCGTGACAGTACTGGAAGATCACATTTTCATAAGCAAGCTGGTTCCCGGTGCTTTCATCGATCTGGGCCTCGCCGTACTGGTAGCGGTAGTATTTTCCGTCCTCCTCGTTGTACTCAAACCTGGCCTCGATCAGGCTGTAGCCGTTTTCCAGCCCGCTTTCCTTTCCTCCCGGATAGAGGAGGACGGCGTCCGTGCTTCCGGAATTTTCCGCCTCTTCTCCATCCGCCGCAAAGGCAAATTTTGCTTTATGGGTATCATGATAGGTCAGGCTGTAGCCGAACCGACCGATATCCTTCACCAGCCCCTCCACATCGATGCAGACATTGTTGGGAGCCTTCCTGTCGCTGGTGCGGAAAAAGGTATTGGCCGCAGGGTGATCGATGCCCGCAACGGCTCCGCTGATATTGTCCACACGATCGCTGTTGAGCAGCTCTCCCACATAGGGGGTCGCCTGTCCGAAATGCGCATAAATGGCGTCATATTCCAGCGCGCAGTAGACAAAATAATCGCGGCTGGAACGGATATAGCCGATCCGGTCCAGCTCGGTATAATCCTCAAACAGGCCCATCAGCCTGGTGATCCGGCCTTCTACAGGCGCTTCATAGACAATGGACGCCTGTTCGATCCCGGTCTGCGGACAGCCCTCCTTCCGGTTATTGAACATCACGGCAAGGGGACGGTTCGCCACCGCCTCCGCCGCTCTCGGCTCCCCGGTCAGAAAGCTGTGCTCCCCGTCATTTGCCATCAGAGCCTCGTCCTCCAAGTTCGCCTGCTCCCCGGTTTCAGCCGTCTCCGTCTGCTCCTGCGGCGCTGCAGTCTGCTCCTCGACCGGAGCGGCCGCCTGCGTTTCCTCGTTCTGCTGCTTTCCGCAGCCTGCAAGAAGCGATGCCGTCAGCACGGCGGCCCCAAAGACGGCGGCCCTGCGCTGCAGTCCGGTCAGCCCTTTCCCGTTCTTTTGTATCCTTATCATGAAACCTTTCTCCTTCATTCTCCGCCGCAAGCCCAGGCGGAGCAAAAGCCGCAAGAATCCGGCTCCTCGTTTTTTGTCAGAGCTTTCAATATTGTACTGCACCGCCGCAGATTCGTCCAGACCTTTCACGCACATTTTATGCCATTGCCGGATGCAGGGCGGGACACGCATCCTCCGCGCTTGTCAGCGATGTGACCGGCATAGGCCAAAACAGTAACAGCAGTCCGGCCTGCGGCCATGCTGCTTCCTGAAATATCCCATTCAGCGGATCAAACGGCATTTCCGGGCCATATGCACGAAAAAGGCTCCCTTTGGCAGCGACAGCAGATCCCGTTCTCCGACCGCTCCCATCTTGATCACCAGGACAAAATACAGAAGCACAGCCACGAGAAGAGCGGCCGCAAGACACACCACATTCACGGGAAGCAGATGATACAGCCCGTAATAAACGCCGAACGCCGCGCCTCCCATGATCACCGAGGCCCAGATGGGAATACAGAAGGTATTCACCACCTCCTGCCGGTATCCCAGCTGCCGTTTCACGGAAATCCCGTTCAAAATGCACATCAGGAAGGAATACAGCACCGTGGCGACGACCAGGCTGTGAAGCCCCAGGTCCGTAAACAGAAGCAGAAGGACCAGGGCGGCCGTCTGCAGCACAAGAGCGGCGGCGGCATTGATCACGGGAAGGTTCACCTTCCCGATCCCCTGAAGGACTCCGTTTGAAATGGTGGAAATGGCGTAAAAAACGACGCTTACGCTTAAGCCCGCCAGAAGCTGGGAAACCATATCGACCGATTCCTTCTGCGGGTAGAGAAGCAGCACCACCGGCTTTGCCAGCACGGCAAGCCCCACCGCCGAAGGAATGGACAACAGCATCGTGGTCCGTACGGCGGCCGCGATCTTCCGGTTGGTCTCCCGGATATCCCTTCTGGCAAAGCTTCCGGACACCCCGGGGATCACCGCCGTCGACATGGCGGAGGCCAGGGCGATGGGGATATTGGAGATCTGCTTCGCCTTGCCTGAAAACAGGCCGTACTGCGTATAGGCGTCCGCCTCCGACATTCCCTTCACATATTCCATGATCCTGGTATAAATGGTGAGATTCAGAGAGCTGTTGCAGTTGTAGATGAAGGTGCTTAAGATGATCGGCGTCACCATGGTTATGATGATCCGGTAGACCTCTCCCGTATCCAGAAGCTCCCCGCTTCTGTCGCGCCGCTCCTGCTTTGCCAGGATCCGCCGGTTCAGCGCCAGGACAAACAGCATGAAAAGCAGGGCGATCAGAACCCCTGCTCCCGTACCGATGGCGCTTCCGGACGCGCCGTATATTGCGAGCGTGGTATCATCCTTCCCCGCCACCATCCGCATCAGCAGGAAGGCGGCAAGAATGCTGATCACCGCGTTCAGGATCTGCTCAAGGATCTGAGAAAAGGAGGTGGGTATCATCGTTCCGTGTGCCTGAAAATAGCCCCGGAGCACGCCGAGGATACCGGAGAAGAAAATGGTGGGCGCAAAGATCCTCAGAACCGGCACTGAATTGCCTCCCACCAGAACATTTGCGAACAGCAGCGTCAAAATGCTGGCCGCGCCTCCCACCACAACCACATACATCAGCGCGCAGTGAAAGATCTTCCTCGCGTTCCGGTACTGCCCCAGCGCCAGACGCTGCGCGATCACCTTGGAGATCGCGGACGGGATGCTGTAGGAGGACACCAGAAGGATAATGGTATAAATTTCATAGGCAGAGGAATAATAGCCGTTTCCCTCGTCCCCGATCACATGGGCCAGAGGGCTGCGGTACAGGATTCCTATGATCTTACAGATGATTCCGGCAGCGGCAAGGATGCCGGCCTGCATGATAAAGCTGCCCTGTTTTTTCTGATTCGCCATAAAGCTCTCCATTCCGAAGCGTTCCGTCCGGTCACTCTGACAGACGGAAGTTGAGAAGAATGTCCAGCCGTCTCTCTACCACCTCATAAACGAAAATATCCGGCTGCTGTTCGTCGATCATGGACTGCTCAAAGCAGCCGTTCCAGTGCGGCATGTAGGTATAGGAAAAACTGGATGCAAGCACAGGCGCCATGACGCCCGCGAAGCTGTCACGCACCATAAACAGCCGCCGCGCATCCGGAGCGTCGGACTGATAGATCAGCTCCGTCGCGTCGTCCGCCAGCAGAACCGACATGTTATTTGTGGGATATCCTTCAATCCTGTAGTTTACGTCCGACGGGCGGGTGTTTTCATAGTAGCTGCGCAGGTTCATCATTCCCGCCAGATCATAGCCGGAAAAATCATACAGCGTAAGGGTGAGCTCCTCCACCCGGGGCACCTCTACTCCCAGCTCCTCAAGCAGCGCCTTCGCGCCGATATAAGCGCCGAGATTGTTCCAGTGGGTATCATAATGCCAGTACAGATCGTAGGCGTCCTTATATTCCAGAAGCTCCTGCCTGGGATAGACGACCCGGATCCCCGCATCCCGCAGGCAGTCCACCACCTGCTGCGCCCTGGTCAGCTCCCCGCGCTTTGAAATATAATCCGGCAGCTTATCAGAATAAATATCTTCTTTATTGGAAGGGATCAGAACGACGAACTCGATCCCTCTTTTTTCCAGATACGCTTTGGAGGCCAGACAGTTATCCCGGATCAGCTCCAGCTCCTGCGGTGTATAGAGATTTGTTCCCTTATAGTCCTCTATGCTCTCCTCATCCGTATAGAACAGCCAGTTATCCTTTCCGAGCACCACGCTGTCCGAGGCGGAATCCTGAAAAAGCTCCACGCTCAGGATGTTGTTCAGCTCGATGAGCTGGCTTCGAAACGGCACATGATCGTTATAATAGCTGTTAAACTGGGCCGGGAAAGCCTGCAGGCTGTCCGCAAGGGCCTTCACGCCGTCAAAGGACAGAGAGGGCATCGCGGCGAGCTGCCGGTTCTCCGTATTTTCCGTATTCAGATAGGGACGGGCGAAAAAATACGCCGCCCCGGGACCAAGCAGCATGAGCGCAAAGCAGATCAGCCATGCCGCCGCTTTTCCTTTTGTCATCCGCATCTCCATTCCGAAGCGCTTCCTTTCGTCAGAAATTCATATACAGAAACGCGCTGTAGGTGCTGCTCACCATCGCCATGATGCTGAGGCCCAGAAGCGCCATACAGAAGATCAGCTCCGCCGCGCCGTACTGCAGCGCTATGGCGGGCGCGCTTTCCATGGAACGCTGTTTTTCCGGGCTCCGCCTTCCCGCGAGCTTTTTCCATGCCGCCTGTACCATGCCGCAGCCGAGAACCGCGCAGACAAAGACAAAAATGGTGCGGTGATTCACGATCTCCTGTACAGCATAGCCCGACGCCGTATACGTCCAGGGAAGGAACATCCGTTTCAGGTACTGCAGCGCCAGCCCCATGTCTCCCGCCCGGAAGAACACCCAGCCCACGCATACCACCAGGCAGGCGTAAACGTGCTTAAGCGCTCTCGTTTTTTCCAAAAGCTTTCCCAGTCCCAGCCGCTCCAGAACCTGGAACACGGCGTGGTACAGCCCCCAGCAGATGAAATCCCAGCTCGCCCCGTGCCAGAGTCCGGACGCCATGAACACAATGAAAATGTTCAGGTAGGTGCGCGCCTTTCCCTTTCTGCTTCCGCCGAGAGGGAAATACAGATATTCCTTAAACCAGGACATGAGCGTCATGTGCCATCTGCGCCAGAATTCCGTAATGGACGAGGCCAGATAAGGGTAATCGAAGTTTTCCGACAGGCTGAAGCCGAACATTTTTCCAAGGCCGACGGCCATGTCGGAATAGCCGGAAAAATCATAATAAAGCTGCAGGGAATAGAACAGGGCTGCGATCCAGGCGAAGGCGGCGTTCACATTGCCGATATCAAGGCCGTAGATCGTATCCACGCACGCCCCAAGCGCATCCGCGACCAGCACTTTTTTCGCAAGCCCGTAAATAAAGCGCCTTATCCCTTCGCTCATCTTCTGCGCGCTCTGCCTGCGCCCGGCAAGCTGCGGCCCGAAATCGCGGTATTTCTCGATCGGTCCCTGCGTGATCTTGGGGAAAAAGGAAAAATACAGCGCCATGTTCAGAATATTTTTTTCAGCGGGAAGCTTTTCCTTATACAGATCGATCAGATAGGTGAGCGCCTGGAAGGTAAAAAACGAAACGCCGAGCGGAAGGGCGATCTGACGCATCTCGATCAGCTGCCTGCCGAGCGCCCGGTTCAGCGTGTTCGCGAAGAAATTGAAATATTTGTAGTAGCCCAGGATCCCCAGGTTCACCCCGATCCCCGCGATCAGGAGCGCCAGTCTTCCGGCTCCTGCCGCAAATATGCCCTTCCGGGATCCCATCAGAAGCCCGAGCGCATAATTCGCCAGAATGGAGACCAACAGCAGCCACAGATAATCCGGCTGTCCCCAGGCATAGAAAAAAAGGCTTGCCAGCAGCAGAAGGAGGTTCTGCAGCACATTCCTCCCAAGAATGCCTTTTCTGCCGGGAAGCCCGGCCAGCTTATCCAGTATGAAAACAATGGGCAGAAAGGCCCAGATAAATATCATCGAGCTGAAAACCATTTTTACACCTCTGCTCTTTGTCATCTGTCTTTCTTATTATAAACGGTAACGCCGTTTTTTCAAACCCTTTTTATTTTTCAACTTCCCTATTGACCGTTTTGTTTGATTCATGTATAGTTGATGTGTATTTTGTGTAAAATTAAATTCTGTCACAGAGCGCTGATGCAGCCTCGTTGATCCTGCAGAATTTTCACACAAATGAGGAGAGATATATGGATGTTTCATTTTCAGCCTTCCTTCAGGGAATGGCGTCGAATCCTGTCCTGCTGATCTCAGTGGCTCTTACCCTGGGCGTTATTTTCGTCAATGGATGGACGGATGCTCCCAATGCGATCGCCACCTGTGTCACCACGCGCTGCATGAATGTCCGTTCCGCCATTCTTATGAGCGCAGTCTTCAATTTTCTGGGCGTATTCGTCATGACCCAGATCAACAGTTCCGTTGCTTCCACAATCAGTAATATGGTAGATTTCGGCGGCAATTCGCAGGAAGCCCTGATCGCCCTGTGCGCGGCGCTGTTTTCCATCGTCGTCTACAGCGTGGGAGCCTCCTATTTCGGCATCCCAACCAGCGAAAGCCACAGCCTGATCGCCGGCCTTTCCGGCGCGGCCATCGCTATCCAGAGCGGAATCGGCGGCATCAATATGAGCGAATGGGCAAAGGTTCTTTACGGGCTGGTGTTAAGCCTCGCTCTCGGCTGGATCTCCGGCTGGCTCATCTGCAAGCTCGTAACCCTGATCTGCCGGGAAATGGACCGTAGAAAGACCAACCGTTTCTTCACAGGCGCTCAGATCTTCGGCGCGGCCGCGATGAGCTTCATGCACGGCGCGCAGGACGGCCAGAAGTTCATCGGCGTCCTGTTTCTGGGCGTCGCCTTCAGCAGCGGCCAAAGCAGCGTGGAGGGCGCGGCCATCCCGGTATGGCTGATGCTTCTGTGCAGTATCGTGATGGCTCTTGGAACCAGCGTAGGCGGCGAAAAGATCATCAAGGCGGTGGGAATGGACATGGTCAGGCTGGAAAAATACCAGGGCTTTTCCGCGGATCTTTCCGCTGCTCTGTGCCTGCTGTATTCCAGCCTTTCCGGTATCCCGGTTTCCACGACGCACACCAAGACCAGCGCTATTATGGGCGTGGGGGCTGCCAAACGGCTTTCCTCCGTCAACTTCGGCGTGGTAAAGGATATGGTGCTAACCTGGATCTTCACCTTCCCGGGCTGCGGACTGATCAGCTTCATCATGGCGAAGCTGTTTATCGCGATCTTTTAAACAATCAATGAAAATGCCGCCTGGCGGCGGCAGAAAACACGAGGCGGAAGGAGGCCTTCGGCCTCCTTCCTGGAAGAATCACTTCGTGATTCTTCTCTTAATTGAGTGCCGCCTGGCGGCGGCGGGAAACAGAGGAAGATATGGCGAAAAATCAAGACAGCGTTTACTTCAACAGCTTTATCAAATGCACGGATTTCTCCTGTCAGGCAGCACATATGCTGGAGGAGACGATGGCGGATTTTAAAATTGAAAATATGGCCGACCGCATGGAGGCGGTCCATACCATCGAGCATTCCGCCGACATGGAGAAGCATGCGCTTCTCAACACGTTGATCAAGGCGTTTATCACTCCCATTGACCGGGAGGACATCATGCTGCTGAGTCAGAATATCGATGAGCTGACGGATAAGATCGAGGATGTTCTGATCCGGATCTATTACAACAATATTCAGGAAATCCGTCCTGACGCACTGAAGATGGTGCGCATCGTCTGCCGCTGCTGCGAGGCTGTGAAGGCGATGATGGAGGAATTTCCGGATTTCCGGCACTCCAAAAAGCTTCACGAGCAGATCATCAAGATCAATTCCATGGAGGAGGAGGCCGATAAGATCTACATCGACAGCATGCATCAGCTTCACACCACCTGCAGTGATCCGATGACCGTTATAGCCTGGCGGGAGATTTACGCTTATCTGGAAAAATGCGCGGACGCCTGCGAGCATGTGGCGGATATCGTGGAAAGCGTTGTGATGAAGAATACCTGAACCAAATATCTGAACCATACAGAGCCGTCCTGTCCGCAGCCTGCGGAGGGACGGCCTTTTTTCATGTTGGAAAACACCCTCCCTGAATCCGGCCCGTCCATCGCCGCAGGCGATCCGGAATGGCGGGCCGTGTTACAGTTCGTCAGTGCGCCAGGAAGCGGTAACTTTTCGTTAAAAATATACATAAAATGGTGGATTTTGGCATTGTCCGCCAAGCATAAATCATATAAATTATAGTTGAACATGAATATCTTCACATCTGATCAGTGGGAAAGGAAGGGAACAGAAGAATGACTGGCTGGATCTATACGGGGAACGGCTTCTGGGAGCTGGAAGCCGGAGAAAAACGGATTCTGAAGGCTTATGCACGCGCAGAAAGCGCGGACGGGCGGTATGTGGACACACGGACGGCCAGGCTGGAGGGACAGACACTGGAGAACGGACTTCTGGCGCTGCGCTTCCTGGGGGAGGAAGGGCTGGTTCTGACAGAGCGTCTTGGCGTCACGGACGAAGGGATAGCCTGGGCGGACTGTACGCTTCAGGAGGCGGACGGGACGGAAGCGGCCTCACGGCTTCTTACCCCCCTGGTTTTCTGTGCGCCGGATGCAAAGGAAGGCCATCGGGCGCCCGCGGTCTGGAAGGATCTGTGGCTCCGGATGCTCTGTGTTCCGTATGACAATACCATGTGGCTGCGCTATGAAGCGCTTCCTCTCAAGTCGGGGCGCAGAAGCTATGACCTGACGGTGCTCTATTCCGAGTCCAGCAGGGAAGGCATCCTGGTGGGCGCGCTGGACTTCGATCGTTGGAAAAACGGGATCGTCTGCTCCGCCACGGATGCCAACACGCTGGAGGCGCGCTGCGGCATGGCGGACGAGGGAACGCATGATACCCAGCCCCACGGCGTTCTGCGGGGAACAGAGGTATCCTCCTCCCGGTTCGGCATTCTGTACGGTGCGGACTACCGGAAGCTGCTTGAGGCCTACGGGGATTTTCTTTCCTCCGAGCGTCCTCCCCTGAAATGGGAGCATGGCGTGCCGTTCGGTTTTAACAGCTGGGCAGGGCTTGCCTTCCGTCTGAATGAGGCAAGATACGAAGGCTCTGCGGAATTCCTCCGCACGGAGCTGATGAACGGCGGCTATGAAAATCAGGGAACCACCTACGCCAATCTGGACGCCGGATGGAACGTAATGGCCCCGGAGCGCCTTGCCGCACAGGCACAGAGGCTCCACCAGGCAGGACAGAAGGCGGGAATCTACGACGCGCCCTTCGCCTTCTTCGGGAAGGATACGCAGGAGGAGATCCCCGGCGTTCCCGGCCATTCTTACGGCGAGATCCTTCTACGGGACGAAAAGGGACGTCTTCTTCCCCGCGTGGACGGCGCCATTCCCTATGACGTCACCCATCCGCTCTGGGAGGAAATGACCCGTTATAAATTCAACAGATTTGTCGAATGGAATTATGATTATGTGAAGGTGGATTTCATGACCCACGGAGGGATGGAGGGCTGCCGTTACGATAAGACCGTATCTACCGGAAGACAGGCCATCAACCGGGCCTATGCGTTTCTGGACGCTCTGCTGGACGAAGGCAGGATCGGACGGCCGTTCTTCATCAGCCTTTCCATCGCGCCCATCTTCCCTTACGGCTACGGACATGCCAGACGGGTATCCTGCGATGCCTTCGGCACCGCGCAGGATGTGGAATACGAGCTGAATTCCCACACCTACGGCTGGTGGCTGAGCGGTCGCCTGTATCAGTACAACGATCCGGATCATATCGTTCTCTATAAAAGCTTCGGCATGGAAAAGGCCAGTACGGAGGGAGAGGCAAGGGCTCGCTATACCACGGCCGTCATCGGCGGTACGGTCATGATGCTTTCCGACGACTATGAGCTTTTGGAGGCCGGGGAACGTACCAGGAAGCTGGCCTGCAATCCGGCCGTAAACCGCATTGCCGCGTCCCAGACCGCTTTTCTTCCTGCGGAATCAGCGGCGGACAGCGCATCCACGGCCTATAGCGCCGTCATCGACGGCAAGGCCTGCGTCGCCCTGTTCCACTGGAAGCCGGAAAAGGAAACGGTGGTCCTGGACGCGGCCCGCGCCGGACTGAAAGAGGACGCGGAATATACGGATCTGTGGAGCGGCAGGAGCTTTCAAACAGAAAACGGCCGGATCTCCTGGGAGATCGAGGGCTGCGACGCGCTCCTTCTCCAGGAGCGCTGAACGGATCCGTTCAACGAATACGTTCAACAAATACCCGGAACGAATACGCGGATCGGATAAGCAGAAGAAAGAAAAGGGAGGGATCGGCATATGATGCTGGAAGAGCTCGTAAATCAGCCATTTGAAGCAAGAAAGCTGTATCGGAAACAGGAACCGCAGATCATCAGTCAGGAAAGCTGCGGACGTGCGGGAGCGGAATTTCTGGACAACGGAACCTTTTTCTATCTGAAGGACGGGGAACGGATCCATCACGGCTTTTCCTGCGCGGAAACGGAGGCCGGAAGCCGGATCAGTACCAGAACGGCGGCTCTGAAAAGCCGCAGCGCCCAGGCGGTTTCCGACTGTCTTGGAAACGGCCGTCAGATCGTGAGCGTCTACGAAGAAGGAGGATTGACGCTCACCCAGAAGCTCACCCTGTATCCGGAGGGGGACCTGGTGGTTCAGATCCTCTTACGGGAGGAAGGAAAGCTGACGCGCACCCGTTACATGGTCCCGTTTTCCGCTCCGTACCCGTCCGCGGACGGGAAGCGCGTTTTCCTGTCTCTGGATCAGAAAATGCTTCTGGTTCCCTACGACAACGACATGTGGCTCAGGTATGAATCCTGTGTTCCCGCCGCGGGAAGGCCAAGCTATGATGTGACGGCCGTTTATGACGAGGATACGCTGGAGGGAATGGTGATCGGCGCCCTGGATTTTGACGTCTGGAAAAATGCAGTCCGCTGGAATTCCCACGATGCGAGAAGCCTGATCGCCTCCTGCGGGATCGCGGACGGCGGGACCCACGACGTATGTCCGCACGGCATTGTGGAGGGCTGGGAGGTGGCCTCCGCCCGTTTCGTTCTGAGCTGGCAGAACGATGTCCGCAGAGGCATGGAGCATTACGGCGATCTGTGCGCAAAAGTCTGCCCCGCCAGGCCTTGGAAAAACGGAAGGGTTCCCTTTGGCTGGAACAGCTATGCCGCCCTTGGCGGCACCCTGACGGTGGATCACTGGAAGCAGGCAGGGGAATTTATGCATGATGCGCTTCCCAATTACTGCGACGAGGAAGGAGTCTCCTACGTGAACCTGGACGGCGCCTTTGGGCTCGATCAGAACCGTATCCGGGAGATCATCGATGAGATCCATGCCCGGGGCCAGAAGGCCGGCTGGTATGCCGCTCCCTGCAACTGTCCTGCCGCGCTGGCCGACCTTCCGGTGAAGGGGACCGATCTGAGGGTAAAGGATCTGTTCCTGAAGGATTTTGACGGCAGACCCCTGCCTCCCGCAGACAACACGGTACCCTTTGACGTGACGCATCCGGTGTGGGAGGCCTACGCCAGAAAAAATATCCGCATTCTGACCGGACTCGGCGTGGATTATATCAAGATCGATTTTCTCACCCACGGCTCCGTTGAGGGGGATCACTACATCAAAAACGTGACGGGCCGTATGGCTCTGAACCGGGTGTACCGCCTTCTGCAGGAGGAGATCGACGCCTGCGGCCGGGAAATCTTCGTCAGTCTGTCCATCGCTCCGCTTTTTCCTTATTTCCTCGGAAACGCGAGAAGATGCTGCTGCGATTCCTTCGGCCATTACGACGACGTCCGCTATGTGCTTAACGCCCTGAATTTTGCCTGGTGGACCAACGGGCGCATCTACCGGTATAACGATCCGGATCATGTTCCGCTGTATCATTCCGTCATCGACGGCCGGGAGGCCACCTCGGAAAACGAAGCAAGATCCCGCTACTATTCGGCGGTCATTTCAGGCACGGTCATGATGCTTTCCGATAACTACGGCCCTGACGGCGATCCGCAGATCATTGAGGAATGCAGAAGGCGGGCGCTGGCCCTTGCCAACGATGCGGCGGCAAACCGTCTTGCCCGGCTGGGAAAGGCCTTCGTCCCGGTGGAGCTTCGCGACGGAACGACGCCCTTTTATACCCTGTCCCATGAAGGACGGCATTATGCGGCCGTCTTCAACTTCTCAGCCCAAACGGCCGGGCTGTCCTTTGACGCCCGTAAGGGAGGTCTTCCGGCAAAAGGAAGCTTTTCCGATATCCACGGCGGCGAAAGGACGCCCTACGACGGCAGGCTCAGCGTGACGCTGGACGGACATGACGCCGTAATCCTGGAGGTATTTCCGGAATAACGGACGACCGGGGGCCGGATCCTCCTCTGCGCGGGGATCCGGCTTCCGCCGTCATACAAAAGCAGAATGGGGATTCACATGAAAAAATGGTTTGCCGCGCAGAAGCAGCAGACGAAAATCCTGCTGTGGTATTTGATTTTCGCCCTGCTTCCCATGATACTTATCACAATTTATACCTACTTTTATACCAGCCGGCTTATGCTGGACAGCCTGAACAAAAATCTGGACAGCCAGATCGAACAGATCGCATGGGATCTGGATGATACCACGGGGGATTATTACACCATTTCCAATCTGCTGTATATGGACGAAACTCTCTGGAGCTATCTGATGGCCGATTATTCCGAACGGGGCTATGAGGATCTTTATTTGTATGTGGACGAGCTTTTTTCCAATATCCGCATGCTCTACCCGGAGATCAGCGGCCTGTCCGTGCTCAGCACCAACGCCACGCTCCCGAGGGACAACTACTATTTTTATGTGATGGACAAAGAGGAATTGGAATCGGAAAACAGAAGGCTGACCCAGGCCGGAAACGTGCTCCAGATGTACCGGATGAAGGACGGCGGCCTCTGCTTTATCCGTTTCATGAACCGCTATGAAACGGGAAAAAACCGTAATTTTCTCATGATCCGCATTGACAGTGACGTGATCTCGCAGATTCTGGACAGCGGAGACGATACGCTGACGGTCCTCCTTGAGGACGACGACGGCGTGATCCAGGTTTCCAACCAGGAGGCGCTCACAGGACGCCGCTTCGAAACGCTGGAGCTTAAAAACCAGGTGGTGCGCGAGCAGGAAACCGACTACAGCGGACGCCTGATCCTGTATACGGATTCCCGCATTTTCAAGGGGCCGGTCCGGCGGGCCGCCCTGCAGATTTTTCTTCTTTTCTCCGTGTCCTCCGGCCTCGCTTTTATCGCCATCGCCAGATACAGTTTTCATTTTCAGAAAAACGTGGAAAAGGTGCTGAACGGAGCGAACCAGATCAGCTACGGGGATTTTTCCTACAAGATCCCCGACGTCGGAACGGATGAGATCGGCGTGATAGCCGAAGCCGTCAACACGCTTGGCGAACGGATCCGCACCACCATTGCGGAATCCTATGAAAAGGAGCTGAAACGGCAGATTTCCGAAAGGAACCAGCTTCAGGAGCAGATCAACCCTCATTTTCTGTACAACGCCCTGTCCTCCATCTCCTCCATGGCGCTGAACAACGGAGATCCGGAAACCAGCCAGGCCATCGTATACCTTGCGGATTTCTACCGCATTTCCCTCAATCAGGGGAAGCAGGAGCTGACCATCCGGGAGGAGCTGCGCCTTCTGGAAAGCTATATGAAGATCCAGCAGGTGCGCTTTGGGAACAGCATTGAGCTGGAATACGACCTGGACGAGGGCCTGCTTGAGCATAAGGTCATGAAGCTGACGCTCCAGCCCATCGTAGAAAATTCCATTCATCACGGAAGAACGGATGATTCCGAAAGCTTTCACATTCTAATCCGTCTGTATGGGGAGGAAGGAAAAACCGTGCTGGAGGTCATCGACGACGGACGGGGCATCCCGCCTGAAAAAATGCTGGAGCTTCAGGATTCCATGGATCAGTCCGTGGGCGGATACGGGCTGAGAAACGTCAGCCTCCGGATCAAGCTTCAGTACGGCCCGGAGTACGGGATCAGCATGGAAAGCGAGGAGGGCTTCGGCACCAAGGTGCGGATCAAGCTTCCATGAGCTTCCATGAGCTCCCTCGGGCTTCCGGATCGCGCTTCTCTTCCCGCCGGATGCTTCCGGCGCGTATTTTCCTCTCCGCGGCACAGCCCGGTGCGATGGCGCGAATGAAAGGAGTTCAGATTGAAAAAAACAGCAAAAGCACTTTCCTTCCTGCTCCTCCTGCTTCTTCTTTCCGCAGGGTGCGGCCGAATGGAGCTTTGGCAGGAGACGTCTTCCGGCCTCACGGCTTCTGAACAGAACGCGGGCGTATCAGCAGGCACGGATGAGGAGGAATATGTTCTCACACTCTTTGATAAAAATTCCGACCGGCATAAGTTCGACGACAGGATCGCGCAGGAGATCATGAGACGCACCGGAGTCCGGATCCAGGTCATCGATTCCACGGACGACGCGGCGGAACGGGAGGAGCTGATGTACACCTATCAGGACTATCCCGATATGATCAAGGTGGATCTGGACGCCATTGCAAAATATCAGGACGCGGGCTTTCTGATCGACCTCTCCCCTTATCTGTCCCGCCTCCCCGCAGTGGAGGAAATGTACGGAGACATGCTGAACCGGTTCCGTACAGAGGATGGAAAGTTGTATTATCTGGGCAACTGGTACGGGGAGGATCTGGATGCGGTGTCCGGCTTTCAGATCCGCTATGATTATCTGGTGGAGCTGGCAGGAAAGGAACGGGCGGACAGCGACGAGCCGTTTACACAGGAGGAATTTCTGGAGCTGCTGCGTTCCTTTGCTGAAAAATATCCGCAGATCGACGGCCAGCCCTCCATCCCCTTCACCACCTGTCTGGATTATGAGTATATGGGCGCCCTGCAGGGAATGTACGGAATGAAGACCTATTATGAGGAAAACGGCCGGCTGCTTCATCCCGCAAAGGATCCACGGTATATTCAGATGCTCTCCTTCCTGAATCAAATGTACCGGGAGGGGCTTCTGGATAAGGAATGGGTTCTGAACCGGAAGGACCTGTACCTGGATAAGATCAAAAGCGGGCGGGTATTCGCCACTGCATGCGCCTACTGGGACATTTCCAGTGAAAATTCCCTCCTGCGCGCCGAGGGCGGAGGCAATGCCTTCTACGCCTGCTACAAGGTGCTGGGGGAAGGCGTGGAAGCGTCCGAAACCACCTACGGCGGGCGCAACTCTCTGGGCTGGGACGCCATCGCAGTGACGGATCACTGCCGCAACATGGACGCCGCCCTGAGGGTGATCGATTTTCTCGCAAGCGAGGAGGGGCAGTATCTGATGCTCTGGGGAATCGAGGGTGAGGACTGGAGCTATGTGGACGGGGTCCGTACGCCGAATGAGGATAATCTGGAGCTTTTCACAAGAAGCATCAGCCGCACGATCGAACAGACCGGCATACGGCGATGGATCTGGTTCATCAAGAACGGAAACGGCAGCGACGGCTCCCCCTATGATCTGATGACCAAGTACCAGCCGACAATAGAAGCGCAGATCGCGAACAGACGGATGGAAAGCGATCATTGGGATACCTCCATCTACCTCGGTCTGGATCCGGAAAGCGGCACCGAGGAATCCCTCATGTGGACCAACATCGAAAATATCTATGACGAAACGTTTCCCCGGATGGTGAATGCGGACAGCGCGGAAAGCATGCTCGCAATGCATGAAAAGCTGCTTTTGGATATGGAGGCGGAGGGTCTGTCCTCGGTGGAGGCGATCTGGACAGAAAATTATCAGAAACGGATCGGGCAATGGGAGGCGCAAGATTAGGAAACGCGATTTACGCCGCTTCGGCATGGAGGTAATTATGCTGCGTATTTTACTGGTGGATGACGAACCCCTCGAGCTGCAGGCCCTTCGGGATCATGTGGACTGGGAACGTCTCGGGATCGGTCAGGTGGACACGGCCAAAAACGGCAGGACCGCATATGAAAGGATCCTCGAAAGAGAGCCGGATATCGTCATTACGGACGTTCATATGCCTGTCATGGACGGCATCACGCTTGCCCGGAGGATCAGGGAGCTGAACCAGCGGATCAAGGTCATTTTTCTGTCCGGCTATGATGATTTTTCTTATGTTCAGTCCGCCCTTCAAATGGGGGCCTTCGATTATCTTCTCAAGCCCTTTACCGCGGCGGATATTGAGAACGTGATCCTGAAGGTGAAGGAAGCGCTGAACCGGGATCAGCTTTTCTCTCATTCCCTGGAGGCTCTGGAGCAGCAGCTTCTGGAACGGCTCTGTCTGGAAACGGACGCGCATCAGGCCGTTCTGCTGGAGGAGCTGTCCCGGACCAGAAAGCTGTCCTCCGGCGCGGATCAGTACGGCTGCCTGATCTTCTTTGGCGTCTCCGGAAAATCTCTGGTGGATCATCTGCTGAAAAACATGGCCTCCATTCATGCCGCGTGGATGGATGGGAACAGGCTCGGCATCATCCTGCGGGGATATGCGGACCCGCACGCAAGCGGCGCGCGGATTCAGGAGCTTTTAAGCAAGCTGACCGGCTTTCCGTACAGCGGCGCATATATAGACCGGCGCTTTCTGAAGGACACGCAGCTTCACTCCTCCTGGCAGGCGCTTAAGGAAACGGAGGATTCCGTCTTCTACCTGCCGGCCGGCTCTCTTATCGGCGTTTCGCTTTCGATGGAGGAAGCGGCTGATCCATCCTCTCCTGCGCTTCCTTTTTACCCCCCCCCTGGCATATCTTTCCGAGCCTGTTCCGGACAGCCTGCTGGAGGAGGAGCTCGGCTGTCTGGAGCGGCTTTTTCCCTATGACAACGAAGCGGAAACGGAAGCGGAGACCGACCGTTTTCTGAACCGGCTTCAGGATATGAGACTTTCCCGAAAGTCCCTGGAAAACGCCGTATGGCGCATGCTTCTGCTTCTGGAGCGCCGGCTTTCCTCCGGCTCCGGAAGCCCGTACAAGCCTGCCCTTTCCCAGGCTCAGATGGAGGGCTGCCGCTGTGTGGGAGAGCTGAAGGCGCTGCTTCTGGGTTCCTTCCGGCAGATCCTGATCACGTACCAGGAAAACGCGGGAGGAAAAAACGCCTATGTGGTCCGCAAGGTAAAGGAATACGTCCAGCAGCACTACGGAGAGCCGATGAGCGTGGACGCGATCGCCGATGAGATCCATTTTTCCGTGAATTACGTCCGCTCCATTTTCAAGGAGGGCACAGGCCAGACCATCCTGGAATACGTAACGGATTACCGCTTTGCCAGGGCCTGCGAGCTTCTGAAGGATCCCACCCTGAAGGTGAAGGAGGTGGCAAACATGGTCGGTTATGAAAACATTTCCTATTTCGGCTCCGTTTTCACCAAGCGCTATCATCTGACCCCGAACGAATATCGGAAAAAATTCCTGTAAGGGCAAAACGCCGGGCAGAATGTTCCCTCATCCTCTGTCCGGCGTATTTTCTCCGTTTCTTATTGTATATATTGAATAAACATATCCCATTTTCATTCATATTTTAATATAAATTGTTAATATGGAATATTTATCTCCCGTCATTTTTTATGTATCATTTAATCAACACAGGGGATATGTGGCACATATGAATGAAAAGGAGGATATCGGTACATGAAAAAGAAACTCGCGTTACTGCTGACTGCGGCGCTTGTCATCGGGACCCTCGGCGCATGCGGCGGCTCTTCTTCCAGCTCAACGTCTTCCGCCACCTCATCGGGCGGCGGTACGGAATCGGCGGCAGCTTCCGACGACGGAGAAGGTACGGCATCCGCGTCGTCGGTTTCCAATGAAGGGGAATTTGCTGACGACGGCACGCCGATCATTTCTTTCTTTGACAAGAACTCCGGAACCAGGACCTTTGACGATCCGGTCGCGCTGGAGCTGATGGAACGCACAGGCGTTACCATCGATCTGATCAGCCCCACCGGAGATCCGGGAGAAAAGCTTTCCCTGATGCTGGCCGGACAGGATTATCCGGACATCGTCCTGATGGACAGAGGCTCTGATATCGTAAACCAGTACATCGAGGCGGGCGCTCTGATCGATCTTTCCCAGTATTGGGACAAGCTTCCCAATGTGGTTGAAATGTATGGCGAGACGCTGAACAAGACCAGATATGCCGACGGCGGAAACTACTATCTTTCCAACTGGTACGGCTATGATCCGGACCCCTCCAACGGCTTCATCATGAGATACGATCTTATGGTAGAGCTGGCGGGGCAGGAACGGGCCGACAGCGACGAGCCCTTCACCTTCTCGGAGATGCTTGAGCTCCTGAAGCAGTTCAAGGAAAAATATCCGGAATTAAACGGACAGAGCAGCATCGCTCTGACCACGGGAGAGCCCAGCAGCAACGACAGCCTGAACGGCGTGTTCTCCGGCATGTACGGCATGAAGACCTATTATGTGGACGAGAACGGCGATCTTCATTACAAGGTAAGCCATCCGGAATATCTGAATGCCATCCATGATATGAATACCCTGTACAGAGAAGGCCTTCTGGACAAGGAATGGACCTCCAACAATTCAGAGCTCCGCAACCAGAAGCTGAGCCAGGGCAATGTATTCGGCTACATTGGAGCCTACTGGGATCCGGACGCCTCCAGCGCGGCACTGATGCAGACAAGCGGCAATGCGGACGCGGAATACCTCGCCTATAAGGTCATCCCGGACGGCTGGGATCCCGATGCGACCACTCTGTGCGGAAGAAGCTCCCTTGGATGGGATGCCATCGCAATCACAACCAACTGCAAGAACCTCGAAGCCGCTCTTGCCTTTGTGGACTACTGCGCGAGCCAGGAGGGCCAGGATCTCCTCCTGTGGGGCATCGAAGGGCAGGACTGGGAGTTTGTTGACGGCGTGCGTACCCCTATCGGTGATATCATGGATCGCTATACTGCGGATCCCACCAACACTGTAAACGATACCGGAATCACCAAATGGACCTGGTTTGTCAAGAATGACAGGCATCCGGATGACAATACCACCAGCCGTATCTTCTGGAATGAAACGGACCGTTCTACGGATTTCGCCTACAAGAATCTTACGAATACCTACTGGGATACCGCGGAATTTGACGGACTGGTTCCCGCCGGCAACAGTACGGAGGCTCTCAAGGCCCAGAAGATCCAGGATATCATCAATCAGGCATATCCCAACATGGTCAACGCGGATTCCGTTGAAGCCTGCGACGCCGTTTACGAGCAAATGATGAGCGATCTGGAAGCGGCCGGCATGGCGGATGTGGAGGCTGTAATGACACAGGCCTACAAGGAGCGCATGGAGCTGTGGGGCATGGATGAATAAGCAGACGGAAAACGATCCGTTTCCACATTCCCCTTAAATAGGATTACAGGAAAGGCAGTTTGTCAAAACTGCCTTTCTTCAAAAGAAAAAAGGCCGCCCGCGCGGCAGAAAAGGAGGAAGCTATATGGCGAAAGGAGCGACGGCAAAACCGCTGAAGCCCTCCGGAAAATCTCTCGGGAAAAGGCTCTGGAACCAGCGTTATCTGTTTCTGCTCATGATCCCCGCTCTCGTGTGGGTCATTCTGATCTGTTATGCTCCCATGACCGGCCTGTATATGGCCTTCACCAATTACAGGCCTTCCCAGAACGGCTATTGGTATGATCTTCTGAACGCTCCCTTTGTGGGGCTGGACTGGTTTGAATATTTCTTCGACAACGATTTCAAGATGATCATGCGCAATACCCTCGCGACCAGCCTGCTGACGCTGCTGTTTTCCTTCCCGGCGCCGATCCTGATCGCGGTATTCTTAAACGAAGTGAAAAATATAAGGGTGAAGAAGTTCGTACAGACAGCCTCCTATCTCCCTTATTTTATTTCCTGGGTTATCGCGTCCAATATTTTCCTGACCTTCCTTTCCGGAAGCGGCGTCGTCAACGATCTGCTGGTCGCCCTGCACATCATTGACGAGCCCATTCTGTTTTTCCAGAAGGGGGAATATTTCTGGTGGATCATCGCTTTTGCCAACACCTGGAAAAATATGGGCTATAATGCCATCATCTACCTGGCCGCCATTTCCGGCGTCGATCAGGGGCTTTATGAAGCGGCGGAGGTGGACGGGGCAAACCGCGTGCAGAAGATCTGGCACATTACCCTTCCCGCCATCCGTGGAACGATCTGCATCATGCTGATTCTCGCGGTGGGAGGCATCCTGACGACCGGCTTTGAGCAGCAGCTCCTGATGGGAAACAACGCGATCCTGAACTATTCCGACGTGCTTGATACCTACGCTTACCGTTACGGCCTTACCAAGGGCATGTATTCCTATGGAACCGCCGTAGGCATGTTCAAATCCGTCGTTTCGTTCATTCTGGTGATGTGCGCCAACAAGATCACCTCAAAGCTCAATGATACGGCGCTGTTCTGAGAAAGGAGGCAGAAGATCAATATGGCAAAAACATCTGTGAAAACCAGAAAAAGGCCCGTAAAGCGTACGCCGGGCGAATGGGTGCTGGACATCTGCAAGGTGGTCTTTCTGACCCTGGTTACGATCGTCACCGTTTATCCCTTCTGGAATATTTTTATCGTTTCCATCAACGATCCCACAGACGCCGTCCGCGGCGGCCTGTATTTCTGGCCCCGTGTGTTCAGCGTGCTGAGCTATAAGGAAATTCTGGGAAGGTCCACCTTCACCCATTCCATACTGGTCACGCTGGCAAGAACCATTGTGGGCACGCCGCTTGCCCTGCTGTGCACCTCCATGGCGGCTTATTCCCTTTCCCGCAAGGAGCTTGTCGGGCACAAATTCTGGAACCTCATGTTCGTGTTCACCATGTACTTTGGCGGCGGTCAGGTTCCCTACTACATGGTGCTGAAAAACCTGGGCCTGCTTGATACCTTCTGGGTATTCATCTTCCCGCTGATCATGAGCGTATACAACATGATCCTGATCCGTTCCTACATAGAATCCATGCCGGACGAGCTGTTTGAAGCGGTGAAGATCGACGGCGGAAACGATCTGATCGTTTACTGGAAGATCATCCTCCCGCTGGCCAAGCCCATCCTGATGACCGTGGCTCTGTTCGTCGCCATCAATCAGTGGAATTCCTGGTTCGACGCTTATCTGTACACCTCCAGCGAGAACCTGAAGCCCATGCAGTCCATCCTGGTGGAGATCCTGAACCAGTACAATACCGGAGCGACCACCTCCGCGCAGATGTCCAATGCCAAATCCGGCATGACCATCACGCCGGACTCTCTGCGCATGGCGGCCACCATGATCGCCACCATCCCGATCATCTGCGTATATCCCTTCATTCAGAAGTATTTTGTAAAGGGCATCATGCTGGGGGCAGTGAAGGGCTGATCCTGGAAAACGGCGGTTTGAACTCCATATAAAGAAAAAGGGACGGAACCTGCTTTTGGCGCCTTTCGCCGGCAGGCAGTCCCTTTTTTTATGGATCCTTCCTCCCTGCTTCACGGCTTTTTCACAGCCCGCACAGATCCCTTACCACCTCTCCCGCCAGGATCAGACCGGCCGCTCCCGGCACGAACACCGCGCTTGCCGGGACTGCGCGCCTTCCGGGAGCGGGAGTCTCCGCGCCTGCCGGGGCGGACCCGCTTTGTTCCGCCATCCGGCCGTCCTGCGCCTGCCTGCCGCCGCTCTCTGCGCTCACGGCAGGCTTCCTCGCTTCCTCCCTTGAGTACACCACCTTCAGCTTCTCCACCCCTCTCGCCTTCAGCTCTCTTCGCATCACGCGGGCCAGAGGACAGACGCTGGTCTGATAGATGTCGGCCACCTCAAGCCGGGCGGCGTCCAGCTTGTTGCCCGCTCCCATGCTGCTGATCACGGGAACGCCGAAGCAT
This sequence comes from Candidatus Eisenbergiella merdavium, assembly GCA_019119595.1. Lineage (GTDB taxonomy): Bacteria > Bacillota > Clostridia > Lachnospirales > Lachnospiraceae > Eisenbergiella > Eisenbergiella merdavium. The sequence continues at coordinate 192,008 of DWWS01000018.1, forward strand.
TTGGCCCGCAGGATCAGCTCCAGCTTGGCCGTCACCGTATCCACCGCGTCCACCACATAATCCAGATCGCTGAAATCAAATTCCTCCGCGTTCTCCGGCAGGAAAAAACACTCCCTCGTCTCCACCTCCGCCTCCGGATTGATGGAAAGGATCCGTTCCTTCATGACCTGCGTTTTATAGCGTCCCACCGTATCCAGGGTGGCGATGATCTGACGATTCAGGTTGGACATTGCGACCCGGTCACTGTCCACCAGCAGAAAATGGCCCACGCCGCTTCTTGCCAGAGCCTCCGCCGTATAGCCGCCCACCCCGCCGATGCCAAAGACCGCCACACGGGCTTTTCCCAGACGTTCTACGCCCTCCTCCCCGAGAAGAAGGGCTGTTCTTGCAAACTGTTCTTTCATTCCGTTCCTTTTACCTCCATGTCGGAGCGTCCTTCTCTCCGACCGCCAAATCTTTTTATACTGGAATTTTTTTATGTCTGAATCATTTTCACACCGGCTTCTTTCTGAATTTCGCCGGCGTCGTTCCCGTCACCTGTCTGAACTGCCGGTAAAAATGCACCGTTCCGGCGTATCCGCAGAGCCCGGCCACCTGCTCCAGCGCAAGATCCGTGGCCGTCAGGATATATTTGGTATAATCCACCCGCATCCGGATCAGATCCTGCTGAAAGGGCACGCCGAAGCAGTCCGTGTACAGATGCTGGAAATAGGAAGGGCTCACGCCGATCTTCGCCGCGCATTCCCGGATGTCGTGCTTCTGCGCGATGGAATTTTTCAGCTCCATCCTCAGCGCCTGCAGCTTTTCGCGGTAGGGATTCGGCATCTTTTCCGGTTCCCCCTCCTCGCAGGAGGAAAGCAGATGATTAAAAAGCACGGTGAAAAGCGCGTCCACATTTTCCTGCGCATACCTGTCCGGAGCGAAGGAGGTTTCCCACAGGATCTGCCGGATCAGCGTGGTGCAGCTTCCCGGATCAGGCACGGGAAAGGGGCGGTTTGCGATCCGCATCAGCTCCCGCAGCCGGGAATCCTCCGCCGCTTCAAAATGAAGCCAGTCGTCCTGATATTCCCCCTCCGGATTTCCGTAGGAATAAGGCGTGCCCGGAGCGAAAATAACAGCGTGTCCGGGAAGGACCGTATAGCTGCTTCCGGCAATCTCAAATTCTCCGCAGGAGCGGATCAAAAGGAGCACATAATTGGGAAGCCCCTCCGGACGGGACATATGAAAAGCGCTGGGGTGCGCGGCTCCGCAGCCGCCCTGTATCGCTCGGTACATGCTTACCTCCCATTCTCCGCGGCCTGCGCCGGGGGCTTTCATAACAGGATTCGTTAGTTTTTCCATATTATAGGCTATTATATTTTTTCAGTCAATATTATACAATGAATCCATAAAAACGGGTAGGGCCGAGCCATCGCGCTGAGGCGGGAAGCCCTGCCCGATCCGGCATGAAACGTTAGAAAAGACAGCTGCCTGGCGGCAGCAGAAGGGAAAGGCGGGAAAAGCGAAGCTTTTCCCTGGAAATTGGCCTTCGGGCCAATTTCTTCTGAATTAAGTGCCGCCTGACGGCGGCGGAAAGGAAAGTCGGGAAAAGCGAAGCTTTTCCCTGGAAATTGGCCTGAAGGCCAATTTCTGACGAATTTAATGCTGCCTGGCGGCAGCGGAAGGGAGAGGTAATGACAATCAAAAAGATCAACGAACAGGAATGGGCGCAGGGGGTGTATGAGAAAATCTGCGCGAAGATGCTGGCTACGGCAGAGCGGAATCGCCACAAGATTCCCTATACGGCGGAGAACGGGGTTTTTGACGATCAGGCCGTAACGAATCCGTGCTGGTGGACCAACGGCTTCTGGGGCGGCATCCTGTGGCAGCTTTATCATGCGACGGGCAATGAGCTGTACCGGGAGATGGCGGAAGAAGTGGAGGACAAGCTGGATCTGTGTCTGATGGAGCACAGAGGCATGGATCATGACAGCGGATTCCGGTGGCTGCCCACCTCCGTGGTCAATTACAGGCTGACGGGAAATGAGAAGTCCTATAACAGGGCGCGGCTTGCCGCCGACAACATGGCCGGACGCTACAATCCCGCCGGGCGTTTTATCCGGGCGTGGAACGACTGGGGCGACGGGCAGAAAACCGGATGGGCCATCATCGACTGCTTGATGAACCTTCCTCTTCTGTACTGGGCCTGGGAGCAGATCGAGGATCCCCGATATCTGCGGATCGCTACGGATCACGCGGATACGGCAATGAAATATTTTATCCGTCCGGACGGTTCCGCAAAGCACATTGTGGAGTTTGATCCGGGAACGGGCGAGTATGTGTGCTCCCATGGCGGACAGGGCTACGGGCACGGATCCTCCTGGACCAGAGGACAGGCCTGGGCGCTGTACGGCTTTACCCTAAGCTACATCCACACGAAGAATCCGGAATATCTGGCCTGCGCCAAGAGGGTGGCAAACTATTTCCTCGTGAACACGCCGGACTGCGCGCTGGTTCCCGTGGATTTCAGGCAGCCTTCGGACTGCGCGCTTGAGGATTCCACCGCCGCCGCAATCGCCGCCTGCGGCCTTCTGGAAATTGCGAAGTGCGTGGAGGGCCGGGAGCAGGAAATTTATCATAACGCCGCCGTCACCCTTCTGTATACGCTGGATACCGAACGCTGCGACTGGGATGAGAGCAGGGATTCCATCGTCCAGAAGTGCACCGCCGCCTTCCATGACGCGAAGCACGAATTCCCCATCATTTACGGCGATTATTATTTCATCGAAGCCATCTGGAAGCTGACGGGACATGAAATTTTCATCTGGTAAAATTTTACCTGATAAATTTTTTCCGGAAGTTTTTCAAACGGCAGGCCCTTTTTCAAAAGGGCAGGAAGGAGAAATTTATGGCATTTCAGCCAAAAACACTGGATTTTGAAAAAAGCCCCTACACCGGGCTGGTACGGGAAAGCTGGATCGAAGCGGGAAAATACCTGCTGGAGGGGATGTTTCAGAATATCGCGCGCTTCGAGGACCCGGTAGTCCTTCCGAGAAAGGAGACGGAGATCACCTATCCTCACAAAAACGCATCCCCTGACGCGCTGGAAACGGAGAAAAAAGCGGAGATGTTTGAAGGGCTTGCGAGAAGCTTTTTCATCGCGGCCCCTCTGATCCACGACGATCCGGAGCTGACCGTCTGCGGCTATTCCATGCGGGAATATTACAAGAGCCAGGTTCTGCGTACCTGCACGCCGGGCGATCCGGTTTCCGCGGGCACCTATGAGCAGCTTCAGGAGATGAACGGCAACCAGCCCTTCCGCGCCTACCAGCAGACGGTGGAAACCTGCGCTCTGGTCATCTGCCTGTGGATCTGCCGGGATGAGATCTGGGCTGATTATACAAAGGAAGAAAAGGATACCATCGCCGCTTTTCTGACGGGCTTTGCCCATGCCAGCACGGTGCCTCAGAACTGGCGTCTTTTCAACATGCTGGATATGGCGTTTCTGCACATGGAGGGATATCCGATCGAAAGGGATATCATGCTTGACCATGCCCAGGCGGTTCTGAATTTTTATGTGGGCGACGGCTGGTACAGGGACGGCCATTCCTTCGATTATTATTCCTGTTGGGCCTTCAACGTTTACGCGCCCATCTGGAATCAGTGGTACGGCTATGAAAACGCGCCCGATATCGCCGCCCGGTTCGAGGAGCATTCCAATAAGCTGATGGAAACCTACGCGGACTTTTTTGACAGGGACGGCTTTACCAACATGTGGGGCAGGAGCAACATTTACAGGAACGCTTCCACCAGCGCCTTTGACGGGAACCTGTTCCTGAAGCATCCGACGGCGGATCCCGGCCTTGCCAGAAGGATTTCCTCCGGCGCGCTGATGCAGTTTCTTTCCAGGGACGACGTGCTGTATAAGGGCGCGTTCACGCTTGGCTTTTACGGCCAGTTTTCTCCTCTGGTGCAGGGCTACTCCTGCGCGGAATCGCCGTTCTGGATGGGAAAGGCCTTCCTGTGCCTGCACCTTCCGGCGGAGCATCCGTTCTGGAGCGCGAAGGAAAACAACGGCACCTGGGAGGAGCTGAAGCCCGGCGAGGTGAAGGAAACCGCCTTAAACGGCCCCGCCCTATGCTTCACCAATCATGAGGCCAACGGGGAAACCGTCCTGCGCACCGGAAAGGTGGTAAAATCCCCCAGCGACACCCATGGCATGTGGAATTACGGGAAGCTTTCCTTCAACACCAAATATCCCTGGGAGTCCACTCCTGTCCCGCAGAAGGACGGGAAGGTTTCAAAAGGAGAGGTGGAGGCTCAGCAGTATGTGTTGAAGGATGTGACCACGGGAGAGATCCTGAATCCGAACGTGATCTTCTGGAGCGGCGTGCGGGACAATGTACTGTACCGGAGGGAATATTTTAACTTTAATCTGAATACGGAGGAGCACTGGATCCAGGCAATGAACCTGGCGGATTTCCCGGTTTCCTGCGGAATCCTGCGGGTTGACCGGCATAAGCTCCACCGCAGACCGGTGACCTTCACCCTCGGCTCCTACGGCTTCCCGGACAACGGCACGCAGATCATCCGCCGTGGTGGGGATGATGAAAATACCGCGCTGCAGGCCGCTTATCTGTCGGGCGAAGTATCGAAAACCGCGCAGGCCATCATTTTGAAGGGAAAGGATTCCCTCGGCAATGACCGGCAGATGGCGATGACCATTTACGACGGCTGGGAGGATCTTGAGCTGGTCGCAAGCAAAGGCACCAATCCTGATTCCGAGGATTCCATCGTCCTCTATGCTTCCTCCACTCTGAAGAAGCATTACGGCGGGTATGAGCCCTATGTGATGATCTCGCAGGTGATCACGAAGGAGAGCCCGGAGGATTTCACAGACGAGGAGCTGTTCCCCATCCGCTCCGTTTCCTATGAAGACGCGGAAAAGACCGGCGCCTACGGCACCGTCACCATCGAACTGAAGGACGGTTCCTGCCGGAAGGTGAATTTTGATGGGATTGAAGGAAGTATGATGCTGTAAAACGCGGCAGTAAAAAAGATACAGACGGGCAAGGGGGTAAGAGTGGAGATTTTTTCGCATTCTATGCAAAATGCCACTCGTCCCCTGACGGTCTGGACAGGCGGAACGGGGTACCCTTTCCGTAAAAATCTACCATTTTTGTTTATTGGGAAGAGCCCAAATCATTAAAACTAACCGCAGCTGTTCCTTCATTATTTTTACTAACAATAAGCTTCATTTCAAGTGCAGTATCCGTTGTTTCACCGGTCTCAACAAAACCATAAGAGGAGTACAATTTTTTGGCTACAATATTCTGAAACTTTACTCCAAGATAAACTTCATTAATATCAAATTCGTCTATCAAAAATTGTATTCCTAACCTCAAAGCGGCTTTTCCATATCCTTTATGTTGATATCGCTCATCAATCAAAAATTGCCAAATAGTATATTGATTCTTCAACTCATAGTAACCCAGCATTATAAAACCAACTATCGTGTTGTGTACATATATAGCAAAAGGGAACGCGGTATTTCTGTATACCCACGCCTTTGCCAAGCTGCGTGCCGTATTCTCAACAAAATTATTTTGTTCTACAGAAACTTTCAATGCAAGAACTTCATCTATATTTTTCCGAGTGATTTTTTTAAGTTCAACTCCAAAGTTCATCTTTACAAATTCCCTTCGTGTTTTCTTCGATATACAAATAATATCACTTATATACAAATTCCTGCCATGGAGGGCAAACAAGTGCGTTCTCCCACATATAGTATGGTTTTTGGCAGAAAAAACAAATACTATTTCTTTATAGCTCTAACAACAACATAAGAGTTCATGTATTTATCAAAAAGCCCACCACCATCACAATCCTCATAAATATTAGTTATTTCAAATCCGGCTTCAATCAGGCCTCCTATTTGTTCTGTCAAAGAATGGCTAAATGCATAGGGCCTGTGTTCTTCCTTATATTTTCTCTTTGATTCCTCTGTCAAATCTCTATATGGATTAAATGGCAAACTGTGCCTCGAAATCAAACAGTCTTCATTTATATAATCCGGTTCAAACATAAAAACTTCTTCTTTTACGAACGCCATCATCAATATGCCATTTTTCTTAATGACTCTAGCACATTCACTCCATACGGACTGAATAGATTCAATGTAGCAATTTGAAACAGGATTAAATATCATATCGAATGTGTCGTCTGAAAAAGGAAATTTCTTTGACATATCAGCTTTGACAATATTTATATGGTATTTTTCCCTTTCGGCAACATAAGCTTCACTGGCAAGCTGATTATCAGAATAATCTGTTACGGTAGTGTTTGCACCATGCGCAGCAAATACAGGTGCCTGTTGTCCTCCTCCGCAGGCTAAGGCTAAAACATTTTTCCCTTTCAAATCCGGAAACCATTCTTTTGGAACAGTCTTTATACCCGCCAAGCTTATTTTCAATTCTCCTGCTTTAGCACAAAGAAATTCTTCATGACTTATGGCTTTGGTTTTGTCAAGCAGGCATTCATTGATGTTATCCCATGTTTTTGCAATTTCATCTTGATAATTGTCCATTTTCATTCCTCCAAAATATTTCGGCCCTCTACACAATTATATATCTTTCCTACACCAATTGAAAACCTGAATGTTTTGATCATATCACGATAGCGTCGGACAGTACAAGCTGGCGAAAGATTTCTTAGCAGGTCACGGATACAGGAAAGAGAAATTTTCAATATTTCCTCTACCCGCCGCAATCCAGTCCTTGCTGATGGCCGGTTGGGATATATGGAGCGTCAAGGCAGCGGATTTAAGAAAATCACAGAATCTTACCGTGCCGCACACAATTACCGTGATGAATTGGAGCCGAAATTTTATTCCGATGCCAGCTCGTTCCAAGTCACGCTGTATAACTTGAATTATGGAACAGCTGAAAATGTAGCTGTTGAAGAAGAAAAAGCAGCGCTCGAATGGGAAAAAGTAGCGTTCGAAGCTAAAAAGACAGCGTTTGAACGTTCCATTTCCGGATTAAGGCTTAACAAACCCACCAAAGATAATACCTCCGCAGGCAAGATGTTGAGTAAAATAAAAGAATTAGATTTAATTGTATCTGCCCCCGAACAAGGCAGAGGCAAGTATATTTTTGTTGAAGCGAAAGAACAACGCTGTTATCAGTCACCCCAAGATGACTGATCGGGTAACTGTAAAGGCGACTGATCGCTCAGCAGAGAGATAATGCCCGTTATCGACCATAACAGCCGATAACGGGCATTCAATTAATCATATACAGGTTAGGGATAAGGTAATCTCCCTCTTGACGGTATGTGCCGCCCATTTTTTAGGAAAAACTTTTCATGCCTTCGGCAGGATGGAATGCTCCCGCAAAAGCTTTTCCACCGCCGTCCGTTCGATCAGGTGTAGGAGCGGTTTTTTCAGGGCGTCAAGCGGGCCGGGGAGCCGGATCTCCAGAGGGGATTTCCCGTCCATCAGCTTCACGGAGGCGTCCAGCAGGTCGCGGATATCGTACACGCTTCCCCAGACCTCCGGAACGCCCCGGTCCACGCCTAGAAGGCCGTACACCGCTTCCATGGCCGTGCGGACGGAGTATTCCGTGGTAAATACCGTATCTCTCGGCGTCTGGGCAAACTGACCCAGGAAGGCAAAATTCACACAGCCGTCCGGGATCACGTCTGGCCGGTCGCCCTTTGTGCGAGGCATGAAAAACGCGGTGATATAGGGCATCATCGTAGGCACGCAGACCGCGCTTTTTTCAGAAAGCTCATCGATCAGCTCCACCGGAACGCCAAGATGGTACAGCCATTCCTGCGTGATCTCCCTTCCGGTGCAGTCCTTCATCGCCTTCTTCACATAATCGCCGGGAACGTCCGTGAAAAGGCCGTATACCCAGACGCAGACCTGCTCCTGAGCCTGCTCCTTAAACTGTCCCTGGCGGTTGATCGTCCAGCTCAGAAGCCATTTGGAATCCCGACAGCTCACGATGCCGCCCGTCACCACCTTTCCGGTTCTGGGATCTCGTTTGCAGATATTCGTGATATAGGGGAGGATCCTGTCGTCCAGGGTGGTGATGGTGGCGGATTCCCAGTTGGTCTTTGCGATATCAGAACAGAATTTTTCCGGACGCCCGAAGGCCGGATCCTGCTTTGCGATATTCTTCCACAGATTCCAGCAGCCGCTGGTCTTTACCTGAGCGTCCCCATTGGGCGCGTGATTCTGATCCCCGTAGATCGTCCCTTCCGTGCAGCTTCCGTTGGTCACGAATACCAGATCCTTTTCCGTCAGAAGAATACCCTGTTCCGCTCCGTTTACCCGGCATTCGATCGCCGTCGCGAGCTTTTTCCCGTCCCGGTGCTCGAAGATCACGTTCGTCACCTCCGTGTTGAACTGAAAGTCCACGCCCGCGTCCTCAAGAAACCTCTGCATGGGAAGGATCAGCGATTCATACTGATTATACCTGGTGAATTTCAGAGCGCTGAAATCCGGAAGGCCGCCGATGTGGTGAAGGAATCTCTGGAAGTACAGCTTCATTTCCAGCGCGCTGTGCCAGTTTTCAAAGGCAAACATGGTTCTCCAGTACAGCCAGAAGGTGGAATCGAATACCTCGTCGTCGAACACATCCTCTATCGTCTTGTCGTACAGATCCTCATCCTTCGTCAGAAAAAGCTTCATGATCTCCATGCAGCCCTTCTGGCTCAGATTGAATTTGCCATCCGTATGGGCGTCCTTTCCCCGCTTCTCCGTGGCCCTGCACAGGGAATAGTTTGGATCGTGCTTATTCAGCCAGTAAAATTCGTCCAGAACCGACGCGCCGGGCTTTTCCAGAGAAGGGATGCTGCGGAACAGATCCCAAAGGCATTCAAAATGATCCTCCATTTCCCTTCCGCCCCGCATCACATAGCCGCGGGTCGGATCGTTGATCCCGTCGCAGGCGCCGCCCGCGATATCCATCGCCTCCAGGATATGGATATGATCTCCGGGCATCTGAGCGTCTCTCACCAGAAAGCACGCCGCCGCGAGGGAGGCAAGCCCGCTTCCCACGATATAGGCGCTTTTCTCCTCCACGCCCTCCGGCTTTTCCGGTCTGGCAAACGCCTCATAGTTGCCGTTGCTGTAATAGATGCCCTTGCTGTTTTTCGCGTTTTTCCCAAGTTCCGTGTTGCGGAAGGTATTATGGGACGAAGTATTATCCGCATTCGCCCTCTTCCCGCCTTTTTCTCCTGCTCCGCTTCCGCTCTCTTCTCTTTTTTCCGCCGCCTTTTTCGCCGCCAGAGCCGCCGCTCCCGCTCCCGCGAGAATCGCTGCCGCCGCAACGGGCTTTTTTCCTTTTTTCGCCATATCTTCAGCCTTCCTTTCTCTGTTTTTCTGCTTCTGTCCGTATCATAGGACGGCCGACCGTTTTTTTCCATTTACAAAAAGAGAAGGATGATAAAAAACTTATCATCCTCCCGCTTTTGATAAAAAATTCTGAATGGAATTCGTTATGTTTCCCTTCATCACCGTGCTGATCCGATCGACGATCTCCCCATAGTCCTCCTTCATCCCTGTCCTGACCCAGTCCAGCATGACGCCCACAAAGCTGTATTTGTAAAAATCGGCGATGAAGGTCTTTTCTTCTTCGGAAAGCCCTGTCCCGGCCGCTTTTTCCTCCACCACGTCCCGGATCAGGGAACGGGTGAGCTGAAAGAGATAGCTTTCAATCTGCTCCCTGCTCACCGAACGGTAAACGTTCAGAATGAAGGGCCTGTTTTCCAGAACTGCCTCAAAAATCTGCAAAAGCCCCTCCTGCCAGGTATCGTAGGTTTTCTTTCCCTGGAGCGCCCGCGCCGCATCCTCCAGGCATACCCATTCCACCAGATCATAGATATCCTTGAAATGGTAATAAAAGGCCATCCGGCTGATGCCGCAGTCCGTCGTCAGGTCATTGATGGTGATCTTATCCAGAGGCTTTTGAAGAAGCAGCTTTTTCAGCGACGCTTCCAGCTCATATTTCGTTCTGTTCGGCATGGTCTGTTGCTTCCTTTCATGGTCTGCAGTCACAGGGGCTGCTGTTTTCATGCATTGCTTCCCGGCTATAAGATCATCTTAATGGATAAGGTCTGTGATGTCTATAATAAATGGCTTGAGAGAAGTGATCGAGAAAAACGATTTACATATAAAATCTGAATATAAGGATTTTTTTCTTTACATTATATTTCTCAAATGCTATGATAATAAAAAATTCGTTCTGAACAGAAAAGTTTTCCAATCATCTTTTTCGGTAACTATCATTTCTTTCACGGGATCCCTTATCATTTTCTTTAGTTTTCCGCTGACTTTCCATTAAAACAATGCTATACTGAAGGAGGAAATATCCATGCAAATGCCTGTTGAAAAGACACTGCAAAGCCTGAATCTGGAGGATGATTTTTTATTCGCCAAGGTAATGTCCGACAGTGAAATCTGCCGGAGGGTTTTGGAAAAGATATTGCGGATTCCTATTAAAAAGGTAATGGTACCCACCGCGCAGAGAACCATTGATATATTGCTGGAGAGCAAAGGAATCCGTCTCGACGTTTACGTGAATGATGAACGCGGAACCGTATATAATATTGAAATGCAGCGAGGGCGCAAAAAGGAGCTTCCTAAGCGGAGCCGCTACTATGCCGGATGCATTGATCTTGACCTGATCATGGCCGGGAAGGAATACTGGCAGTTAAAGAAGTCCTTTATCATTTTCATCTGTACCTTTGATCCATTTCATGAAAAACGGCATATTTATACTTTTGAAAATCGCTGTCTGGAGAATCTTTCTCTATCTCTGAAAGATGATTCGGTCAAAATCTTCCTGAATACAAAAGGAAAGCAAAATGATATCGATATTGAAATGCAGGAATTCCTTTCCTATATCGAAGATTCCTCGGATCAGTTTGCAGAAAGGGCGACTAGTCCCCTGATCAGGGAAATTCACCAAAAAGTAAAGCAGATCAAAGAAAGCAGGGAAACGGAGGTTGAATACATGACTTTATTGCAGAGAGACCGTGAAAACAGAGAAGAGGGGGCCGCTTCTGCCATCAGGATCCTCAAGCTTTACAGCAAAAATTTCTCTGTGGAAAAAATTGCCGAAACGTTGAATATGGATCCTGAATATGTGGCAAAAGTCATTGCAGATTATGAAAATGCGTTGATATGAGCGTTAGTTAACCTGAGCGGCGGTCAATGCCTTCATTCCTCCCCGCCGTCCCAGTCAAAGGGAAGGAATTCCCAAGTACATATCAGAGGATAGTCCGTCGTCTCATAATAGAGCGGGAGCACCTTCTCCTCGTCTCCCACGTTGGCTCCGCAGATCCAGAAAGAGCCGTCCGTTCTGCGGATCACCGTGTTTTCCATCAGTCGTTCATATTCTCCGCCAAATTCCGCTATGGTGCGGCACTCCACATTTTCTTCCAGCCTTCCCGTCCAAGGAGCGCTCCTGTCGCCGCCATCCCGCAGCCGTAAAGCTCCTTATCCTCCGTCAGCCAGATCACAAAGCCGCTCTGAGAATAATCCACATGCACCACGTTTTCCGCGATCTTCACCATTTCCTCATGAAAATCATCGTCCTGCGTGCCCTGTCCGAGCTGGCCGTAGTTATTATAGCCGCAGCCCCAGAGCGTTCCGTTTTCATCGATCTGATACAGATTGGAAGGGTCCCCGATGTTGGTCGTATAGTGGGCTTTGATGGAAGCCTGCGCAGGCAGCAAAGAGCATTCCCGTCATGACTGCAAGAAAAAGCAGCCGGAGTTTATTCTTATTTTTCACTGTACTCTCCTTTCCGTCTCCGGAAGGTTCATGATGACCGTCAGGCGGAAGCAATGATCCTGTGTTTCGATCAGTACATCCCCGGAATAGCGTTCCGCCGTCCTTATGATTGATTTTAGACCATATCCATGCCTTTGGGAATTCTTTTTTGTGGAAAGAAGCTCTCCGGCTTCGGAATGTCTCAGCTCATGGGCGTAGGGATTTTTTATGAGCAGAACCAGCGCCTCTTTTTTCACTCCCATACTAAGTTCGATCCTTCTGTCCTCTTCCGCACAGGCTCCTGCCGCTTCTATGGCATTGTCCAGCGCGTTTCCCAGCACGATCCCAAGGTCGCACTGGTCGATGGGAAGCTCTTCCGGAATGAATATCCGCAGGTCAAACCGGATCCCTCTTTCCTTCGCCGCCGCATATTTGAAATTGATCACAGCGTCCACCGCCGTATTGCCGCTTCGGGATACGCAGTAGCCGTTTTCGCCGGATCTTATAAGGCGGTTCAGCCCTTCAACGGCTTTTTTTCCGCTGCCCGTTTCCACGCACTCTCTTATCACCACGAGCTGATTGGTCAGGTCATGCTTCTCCTTATGAAATTCCTCCGTGAACCGGCTTTGCTCATGAATCTGGTTCTCAATGAAAGCGAGCTGGCGTATGTACGCGGTCTGTTCGTTTTCTCTGCGGAAAAGCAACATGAGCTTCAGATAAATTTCAAAGACGAGAATGTTTATGAGCAGGAGGATGCCGAAGGAAATGAGGGAGAAAATGAAGCTGACTTCCTGTTCCATCAGGAAATACTGATTACACATAACAAAAATACTTCCGGCCGGGATCAGGAACAGAAAAACATTATAGCGAAAGGATATATCATTCCGATAATCCCTTTTCATCAGAATGAGCACCAGAAAAGCAAAGAGAATCATAAGCATTTTAGAAAGCGTCTCTCCAACATCATAGCTGCTCCGTTCATCCATACCCAAATTACTTATGAAGGTGTACACAAGCATTTCCGTTGCGGCCCACACTGCATATAAAAAGGCGACGACAACCAGCTTTTTAACGCCTGCCTTTAGATAACAGGTCACGGAGATCAAAAAAACCAGCAGGATCATGGTCAGCAGCATTCCGATACCGCTGCTTTCCCTGTCCCGAAACTCAATATAAAACTGGGCTGCAACAAAAATCCCCCAGGAAAGCCAGGAAAGCACCGACCACTTTCTTTTCTCAAAAAAGGCGTTGAGGACTCTGTATATGATCCAGATCGTTGAAAACAGGAGCAGCAGATTCAAAATGCCCTTTACGACTTCATACATCCATTTCCCCTCCAAGCAGCTTTCCGTATTGTCTGTCAAATTCCTTCCGCCTGTCCTCGCTGACCGGAAGTACGGCGTGATCGACCAGCCTGACCTCCGTCCTGCTTCTGGAACGGATGAAATGATAATTGACCAGATAGGACTGATGGATCCTTAAGAAGGGCACTCTGCCCTTCATCAGCCTTTCCGAAACGTCTGAGAGCTTTCCGTTAAAGGAACAGCTTTCCCCGTTTTTCATGTGGATCCATATCTTCCTCCCGCTGCTTTCAAAATACAGGATCTCCATGCAGGGAATCTTGAATTCCTCGCCTCTGTAGGTGTATACAAAATAGCAGCTTCTTTCCCCCGCCCTGCGGACTGCCTTTAAAAATATCTGCTCGAATCTTTCCTTCTCAACGGGCTTTTTGATAAAATCAAATACATCCAGCCGAAACAGCTCCATCAGGTACTGATCGTAGCCGGAAACGAAGATCAGAAGGACATTGGCATCCAATTTCCTGATCCGCCCGGCCGCAGCGATCCCATCCCCGTTCTGCATGTGGATGTCCAGGTAAAGCAGATCAAACCGGGTTCCGCGCCGCACCTCTTCCGTCAGCGAATTCCCGCTGTAAAACACCTCCACACTGACCGGGAGCCCCTCCCGCCTGCAGATTTCCAGGATCATTTCCTCCATCCTGGCCGCGATCAACGTTTCATCGTCACAGATTCCAATTTGAAGCATCCCCTTCTCCTTCCGGCCTTACTCTTCAGATATTTTTCTCGCAGTGAACATAAAATTCCGTCCTCTGCTTCGCGTCGTCAAATCTGACCTCCATTTTCAGGCCGCCTTTTTGTCCGGTGAAGGAAACCAAAAGCTCTCCCTCCCCGTTTTCATTCTCCGCGGCGCCTGCCTTTTCCAGGGTCTGCAGCTTCAGGGCCGCATATTCCTCCTCCGGCAGGGTCATCGACAGCGTGATCGTAAATTCTCTGGAAAAAAACGCTTCATACATGCGGTATTGATAAGTAACGTCTCTGGCGGACGAAGGGATCTCTTCCGGAAAAACCGAACGGATCTCCTCCTCATATTCCTCAAGCGCTTCATCCAGTATGAGATACTGCTCCGTGTCCCCCGTTCTGGATGCCACAGGCGGAAGCAGGCAGAACAGAACAAAAGCCGCGCCTGACAAAAACAGCGCCGCCGGAAGCAGGCCCCAGGCAATCCCCACATCCTCCATCCTGATTTTGCCTCCGTTCCTCCTCATCTTTACGGCGTGAGAGAAAATTTTTTCACATTGTCAAAGCCTGCGAACACAAGCGGCTCCCCCTCCCCGGTTCCATGAAGAAAGGCCGCCCGCGCGCTCACGCTCTCTCCCGCCTTCAGGGTGCAGTTGTATATGGAATCCGGAAGGAGGGAGGTAAGATTTTCCGCGTTTCCATACGCGCCTGGCATGGCAAAATACAGGGCCGCGGACGGCAGGGAGGCAATATTTTCATACAGCGCGAGCTCCTCTGCCTCACCCTCGTCATAGGAAACACCTATGGTAATAACGATGTACTCCTCCCCTTCCCCGGGTGCCGACAAATCGGAGACGCTTTCCAGAAGCTGTGCGTATGCTTCTTCCCCTCTCAATACATCCTCGATCTTCATGGATACCGTAACGCTCAGAGGCGCACCGTCCTGGAGCTGGTATCCGCTGAAGGTTTCCGTGTTTCCGAAGGGAACCGGCTGCCCGGTTTCCTCCACGGCCTCCAGCTGCTGCATTGCTTCGCCATTCTCTGCCTGCTGCGTTTCTTCCGCAATCTCCGGCTGCTGTATTTCCTCTCCAGTCTCCGACTGCTGCGTTTCCACAACCGTTTCTGTTCCTCCGGGAACCGTCTCCGTCTCCTCTGAAGCCTGTCCGCAGGCGCACAGGACGACACTCAGACATATAACGGAAAGCACGAACCATTTTTTCATATAAACGTGTTCCTCCTCGTGTTAGTCAATGCTGATTCATATTATGAAATTTATTTATTATACCCGATTTCGACAGCAATTGCCGGCAGCTGTCAGAAAACCGGGCTGCGCTGTCAGATTTTTCGCGGCAGTCCAGCCGAAGCTGTGCTGTTGAGCCGTTACGCTTTTCTTTTCACAGCTTCATCCAAATCATCTTTGTCAGAAATTCCCGGCACGGCTTCCGTCCCATCGGTCAAACAGGTAGATGGAAAAGCCCGTTTCGCCATCTTCCTCCCCATAGTCCAGAGGAAGGTAATCCGCCGGGAAGCGCACTTCATCTCTGTCCTGAAACTGAAGGAACAGGTAGGCGATCCTGTTTTCTCCCAAAATCAGGGCATATTCATAGCAGTGATCGTCCGCATAGACCGTCACATAAGCGGGATGGTTAAAATTCTCCTCGTCAAAGCGAACGGCCTGTGTTCTCCCTTCGTATTCACTGCGAATGCCGGAAAGCCGCGAAACCTCTTCGGCATAGGCCGCGTCCTCATAGCTGCACTCCAGATAAATCTGAGCGGAAGGATCCAGAAAAGTGTCCTGGTAAAAATAAAAGTAGGCTTCCGCCTTTCCGCCGGGCGGAATCTCTTCCGGAAAAATTTCCAGCGTGCTGTGCCCCCGGAATCCCTCGAACCGTCCATATGCATCGGTTTCGTCCGCATAATACGTTTTTCCCTCCAGAAATCTCTGAAGCAGGCTTTTCCCCGGCGCGGAAAAATGGAACAGTGCAGTCAGTGCCAGCAGAAAGAGCAGCAGAGGAATCGCTGCGGCTTTTTTGACCCGGAGCCTGCTGTCCGCACGGAGGATTTCAAGCAGTCTCTGTCTCACGTCCTCCTTTCCTTCTGAACGTCTGTCCGCAAACGGATTTCGGATTCCCCAAAGACTGCTCCTCCTGCCGTTTTCCATCACCGCCAGAATACTGCCGCAGTATGCCTTCCGTTCTTCCAGGCTTTTCCCCTCCGTCGCCTGCCTGTCGCACAGGCATTCCTGCGCCCGCTCCGCCTTCCGGAAATACCGGGCGGTCACCGGGTTAAACCAGTGGACACACTGCGCGGCCAGCAGCGCCAGCTTATACCAGTTATCGAAGCGCCGCGCATGAATGATTTCATGCCGGAACACATGCTCAAGAATCCCGGCATCCGTCAGCCCCTCCGGAATGATGATCATCTGAAAAAAATAACCGATTCCAAACGGCGATGAAATTCCCGCAAGCCGCCTTACTCTGATATTGATTCCGTAACGAAGCTCCTCTGCACAGCGCTCATAAATACGGTTTTCCTCCGCGTTCAGATTGGTTCCCTTCCGGCGGATCCGGCAGCGCAGTCCGGCATAGCTGATTCCGTGAAAAAGCAGCAGCGCCGCACAGCCTCCCGTCCAGAGCCAGGCCGCCCCATCCAGCAGAACAATGACAAAGCCCGGAAGGCCTTCCCGGCTGCTTTCCGGACTGCTCAGAGCCCTCTGGTACTCTCTTCCGTCCCCATTCGCAAGTCTCTCCACGCCCGATTCGGGAGCGCTTTCCGATTCCGCAGCGTTTTCCAAGCCGCTTCCGTTTACGGCCAGGCCCATTGGTATGCTGACTGAAAACGGCAGCGGAACCGTCAGAAAGAACAGCATCCGCAGCGCGATAAACAGCCCCATCGCACAGGTCAGCGCAGGAATTTCCTTCCGGCTGATGATCCGGCAGATCAGGCTGAAAACACCGATAAAAACAGCCGTAAAAACAGAAACGGACAGCATGTTCAGAAATAGTGCTCTCATCTGGCCATCCCCCTTTTCATTAAGCCAGCTCCCCTCATTTTTCTTCAAACGTATCAACGAATTGCTTCAGCTGTCTGATATCCTCCGGGCTCAGCCGGTTTCTGTCGTACAGGCAGTTCACGAATTTCCCCACGGAGCCGTCAAAAAACCGGCCGAGCAGCGTCTCTCCCTCCTGCTCCATGTAGTCCGCCTTTGACACCAGAGGGCGTATCATCTTATATTTTCCGGCCTTTCTGCAGGAAAGAAAGCCCTTTTCCTCCAGACGGTTGAGATAGCTGTGCAGCGCTCCCATGGTCAGCTTTTTCCGGACCTCCACCTTCTCCCATACCGCGTTGACGCTCATCTCCTCTCCGTCGTTTTCCCAGAGAACGAGCATCACCTCCAGCTCTGATTCCGGTAATCTCGTCATATCCTTCCTCCCTTTGCTCCTCCGCCCGAAACGCGCCGGTTCCCTGTGAGTATGGCTGGGGCAGGCTTTCTTTCAAGGCTATTATTTTATAATTTTTATTTTATGCTTTTGCATATTATAGACTGCCAGGCCGCTGCCGTCAAGCCCCTCCACAATCATAATTAAGGAGTCTGTTCGCGGGATTCTCCGCCTGCGGAGGGTCGTGCCGAGCCTGGTTGCCGTCGGGCAATGGTTCAGCCTTCCGACTGCCCCCAAAAAAGAACAATGACGTAACCGCCGCGTTTTCCTGCGGCTCACTCCTTCCGGCGAATTCGCTTTTTTTCTCCGGATTACGGTTTCCAAAATATACATACGGCATGCTGTTTTGTCCATTCTCCCGGCTCCATAAGCGGACTATAATGAACGCAAAAAGAGGCGCGCGATACAATGGATGCCGCAAACTATCATAAAACGCAAACCATCTAAAAAAGGAAAGGGGAACAACAAATTGGAAAATCTCAGTCTGAAGGAGCTTTGCGGGCAGAATACCCGGCTCATGGATCCGGTTCTTCTGGCGCGGGAGGCGGACAATACAAGCTATATGATGCATCTGGAAAATCGTTTTCTGCTGCTGAATTTTAATATGGAAGCGGGGCGGGATTGTCCTTCCGACATGCCGGAGGGCATTCATAAGGGATGGGAATTTCCCACAAGTCAGGTTAGAGGCCATTTTCTGGGGCACTGGCTCTCTGCGGCCGCCGTCCATTATCACGAAACCGGGGATATGCAGCTTCGTGCAAAAGCGGACGCCATCGTACAGGAGCTTGCGGAATGTCAGAAGGAAAACGGCGGGCAGTGGGCAGGCCCCTTCCCGGAAAAATATCTGTACTGGATCGCGGCCGGGAAGCAGGTCTGGGCGCCGCAGTATACGCTTCATAAGGTTTTTATGGGGCTTTTGGATATGTATGAGTATGCGGGCAATGAGACGGCGCTTCAGGTGGCCGAACGGTTCGCGGACTGGTTTTATGAATGGAGCGGAAAATATACGCGTCAGGAATTCGACGATATTCTGGATTTTGAAACTGGAGGGATGCTGGAAATCTGGGCGCAGCTATATGCGCTTACCGGAAAGGATCGCTACCGGACGCTGATGGACCGTTATTACCGGGGACGGCTGTTTGATGCGCTGCTGCGCGGAGAGGACGTGCTCACCAACATGCACGCCAACACCACCATCCCGGAGGTGATCGGCTGCGCCCGGGCCTACGATGCGACGGGAGAGCGAAAATGGCGCGATATCGTCGAACGCTACTGGCGTCTTGCCGTCACCGAGCGAGGCGCTTACGCCACCGGCGGCCAGACCTGCGGGGAAATCTGGTCTCCCATGAAAAAGCTGGCCGCCCGGCTCGGCCAGAAGGGGCAGGAACACTGCACCGTCTACAATATGATGCGGCTGGCCGGCTTTCTGCTTCGCTGGACGGGCGATCCGTCCTTTGCCGACTATCAGGAAAAGCTGCTTTACAATGGGATCATGGCGCAGGGCTATTGGCACAGCAGTCTCTCCCACGGCTTTACCAGCCCTTATCCCAAAGAAGGGCTGCTCACCTACTTCCTTCCCATGCAGGCCGGAAGCCGGAAGGGCTGGAGCAGCAAAACCGAAGATTTTTTCTGCTGCCACGGGACTCTGGTGCAGGCAAACGCCGCTTTTAACAGGGGCATCTATTATCAGTCGGAAAATACGCTTTATGTCTGTCAGTACATTGACAGCGAGGTGCGGTTTGATGTGAACGGCGTTCCGGTCACCCTTCTGCAGAAGGCCGATCCGATGACCGGAAGCGCCCATCTGGCAAGCGACTCCTCGGCCAGGCAGTCCGTTCTGGAGGATACCCGCAGATATCCCTCCAATCCGGACTGTCTTGCGCCCTGCCTTCGGATCGACATACCGGAGGAAACCAGGCTGACGCTGATGCTCCGCATTCCCGCATGGGTTCAAAAGGAAGCGCGCGTCACCGTCAATCAGGAGGAACCCGTCCGCGTGGCGCAGGGCTCCGGTTTCCTCCCTCTTTCCCGCATCTGGAAAAGGGGCGATATAATCCGCATCGAGCTTCCCAGATCGGTTACTTCCTGCCCGCTTCCCGACCGGAGCGATATGGCCGCTTTCCTGTATGGCCCCATAGTGTTGGCCGGTCTGTGCGAGGAGGAACGCACCCTTTTCGTATCCGATCCGGAGCATCCGGAACAGGTGCTGACTCATGATAACGAACGGGAATGGGGGAGCTGGAAATCCACCTTCCGCACGGTGGGGCAGGAACGGGGCATCCGCTTCATCCCGCTGTATGAGGTGGGATATGAGGCGTACAGCATCTATTTCCCCATTTCCGGCAGGCGGCCTTCCGTCTGAGCTGCAAATGCCTTCGCGCCGTCTCTGATGAAAACGGGGATCCTGTCCACAGGCGCGCTGACTTGGATCGTCCGGCCGCCGTCATATACGGCTCCGGTCTCCCATTCCGTCCATTCCGCGCCTGCCGGAAGATAAACCTCCCGCTCCCTCGCGCCTGCCGTCATGACCGGCGCCACCAGCAGGCTGTGTCCGAACAGATAGGCGTCCTCCACCTCCCAGGCGGCCGCGTCCTGCGGGAAGTCGTAGAACAGGGGCTTCAGCACAGGCGTTCCCTTTTCGTGGGCCTCCGCCATGGCTTCCCGGATATAATCCTTCATGGATTCTCTCAGGCGGATGTAATACGTCATCATTTCCTCCATCTGAGGCGTGTAGCTCCAGATCTCGTTATCCGCCCCCGACGCACAGATCCCGCCGCCGTATGCCGCGTCCGGATTCAGGGGAGCCTTATGCGGATCCCGGTCGCCGTGAAGCCGCATGACGGGGCAGAAGGCTCCGTACTGGAACCAGCGCATCAAAAGCTCCTGAAAGGCGGGATCATGGATGTTTCCGCCGTGGAAGCCGCCGATGTCCGCCGTCCACCAGGCGATGCCCGCCATTCCCATGTTCAGGCCCGCGGCCACCTGGTTGCACAGATAGGTGAAGGTGGAGGGCACGTCTCCCGACCAGACCAGCGCGCCGTACTTCTGGGAACCGGCCCAGGCACAGCGGATCAGGTTGATGGGATTTTCCACACCCTCTTTTTTCATACCGTCATAGAAGGCCTTCGCGTAGCCCACGGGATACTCGTTGGCGCATTCCAGCGCGGAGCCGTCGTAATAGCGGTACAGATCAAAGTCCGCCGCGGTGTACTCCGGTTCCGCCTCGTCCAGCCAGAACAGGGCTACGCCCTTGTCAAAATAGTTTTTCTTCACCGTATTCCAGATAAATTCCTGGGCCTCCGGATTGGTGGCGTCCATGAATTCCTCCATGCCGAAGCATTCCATGGTGACGGGAATCCCCCGGTTCGTTCGGATCAGCAGATCCCGCTCCTTCATCTCCTGATAATTCACCGACTTACGGTCAACGGTAGGCCAGACGGATACCATCAGACGGATCCCCATTTCCTTCAGCTCCCGGATCATGCCTTCGGGGTCGGGAAAATATTCCCTGTCAAAGTCCCAGTCGCCCTGATGGGGCCAGTGGAAAAAGTCCAGCACGATCACGCTCAGCGGGAGCTTTCTTCTGTGATATTCCCGCGCGACGGACAGGATCTCCTCCTGGGTCTGGTAGCGCAGCTTGCACTGCCAGAAGCCCATGGCAAAGTCCGGCATCATGGGAACCCTTCCCGTAACGGCCGTGTAGCTTTCCACGATCTCGGCCGGCGTATCCCCCGCCGTAATCCAATAGTCGATCTGCTTTGAGGACTGCGCGGAAAATTCCGTCCGGTTTCTGCCGAATACCGCCTGTCCCACAGCCGGATTGTTCCACAGAAGCCCGTAGCCCTTATCGGAAACCAGGAACGGAACGGAGGCCTGCGTATTTTTCTGCTCCATGTCCAGCGTGCAGCCCTTCAGGTTCAAATAGGGCTGCTGATACTGTCCCATGCCGTAGATCCGCTCCTGATCGTCCGCCTCAAAGCGCAGGTGAAGCTCATAATTGTCCCCGCCCACGTTCCGGTACTGTCTCCCGGTCATGCGGACCATGGTGATCTGATCCAGATCCTTCCAGCCCTCGGTTCCGTAATCCCAGGAACGGTAATACTCCTTCAGAAGCTCCTTCCCGTCCTGGTTCAGGAAGCGCATTTTCCCATATTCCGTGATCACTGCCTTTATTTTCCCGCTGGACACCTCCGCGTGATCCGAAAAAAGCTCGATCCTTCCATCCGCCGCGGCAGGCTCGGAAAGCGCCCAGTCTCTTCCGGTAAACGCCCTGTTTTCCGTCGCCCGGATGCGAAGCCCGTTCCCCCACGGGCGGATCTCCAGAAGCTCATGCCTTCTTCGGAATACAAGCGCGCCGTCCTTTTCTGTAAGATACTGCATCTGTCCTCTCCTTTCATCTTTCCAACCGTATCGCTATTCTGAGGCCCCCAGCATATCGATATGATGCACCGCATGGCTCATCGTAGGGTTGCCGCCCTCCTTTTCCCAGGTGCCGCGCCACCAGAAGTCGTAATAGCAGTTGCGCCTTCCACCGCAAGGAATCGGCCTACGCGAAGCAGACCTTTCCCTCCACCTCAAAATGCTGCTCGCTATAATAGACCATATACTTTCCTCCCGGCTATCTATGACGCTCCGGCATAACCAGCCGTTTTCTTTAGGCTGGTTACAGTATAACATATACACGGACACAATGGCTACGAAATCTATCTGTTCCTGAGCGGAGATGTAAACTATTATACGGAAAGCAGCAGCAAAGGACTGGACCGGAGAGATCTGATCCTGACCAGGGACTATACTTTCCACAGCTCCGTCCTTGTAAGTCCCGCTCAGCACGATCACATCGTCATCAATATCCAGGAATCCGTCCTTTCCGGACTCGTGACTTCCGAAACGGATCTTTCCTCACGCTTTCTGCGCACGCCTCCCTCCGAGCCAAATCTGCTCCGTCTGGAGAAGGAGGATATCGCACGCTTCATGGAGCTCGCCCTGTAGCTGCAGACGGAGCTGCTGAAGCGTCCCTGACCCAGTATTTTCTCGCCAAAAGAGTAGCCCTCTCGCAGAAGCTGCTGCGTGAGGGCCACTCTCCATACGGTGCCTGCGAACTGTCAGGCTTCAACAATTGTTCCAATTTTTCCCGTACCTTTTCCTGGCAGACGGTGTGTTCGCTAAGGGAGTATCAGAGGCTTTATCGTAGCCGTTGAGGGCGGACGGATCCTGTCCCCGATGCCTCTGTATTCATCCGAATGCCGCAAGTACGAAATAAAGCCAGCTGAAGTCATCCGATCAGAAACCGCCCTATTTTCCTTCAGTCGGATTCAGACTGCCCTGTTCTTCCGTCCTCTCTCCACGGATCCAGTCTTCCGTTACTACCACATATTTTACACATCTGCGGTCATAATAGCTGTATGCCACATGAATCCTTCCGTCTCCGGACTGCATTACCACCGGATATTCATAACGGTGATTGTTGACATTATTTTCTGCTCCGATATATCCGTCTCCCATTTCAACCAGCCGGATTGCAGGCCATGTTTTTCCATCATCATCAGACAGCGCGATCGCCACAGGACATCTCAGCCTTGGCCAGACTGTCTTATCCGGATCGTCATTTGCCCGAACCGGATTATAGGCCAGGGCCAGCGCACCAGACTGTAGCTTTATGGCTGAAATGCTTGAATTATTATTAGGCAGTTCTGTCCTCACCGGAACTGACCAACTTTCCCCCCAGTCTTCTGATGCAGAATAATAAATATTATCCGCCGACCTGCTTCGGAAAAGCGCGATCAGTCTGCCCGGCTCCACCTCCAGAAGGTTGGCATGCACCCTCCCCCGGCTTCCGGGAATTTCCACTCCCCTCCAACTTTTTCCCTGATCATCGGATATCTGTACAACAGTAATATCGCTTCCATTGTGCGTATTATCTCTGAAACAGATCCAGTTTCCGAAAACCCACCTTCCGTTGCTCAACACCTGAATCTTCTGTCTGCAAAAGGAACCTTCTCTTGAAAACAGGGTTTCCGTCTTCCCCCACGTTTCGCCATTGTCCCGTGAAATTTTACGGCGGATTTCCGCTGTGTACTGCAGGTTGAATTTTGCATCCGGGATTGCCGATTTTGCCGTCTGGGCAGTATACATCAGCCAGATTTCTCCATCCGGCGTCAGAAAAAGAGACGGATTCTGTTCGGAACGCTCCGGATCATCTGAAACCTTCACCGGTTCGCTCCACTGATTTTCTCCTGCCTTCATCCGGGATACAACTATGCTGATGTCGGCATTGCCTTCATTCGATCCCGCGAACCAGCAGCAAAGCATATCTCCGTTCTGCAGCTCCAGAAGATCAGCCGCATGGCAACTGTCATACGGGTTGGGAATCAGTCCCTCTATTGTGCCAAGCCTTCTGTTATGATAAAGCCTCCCGTTCTCCTCCATAACATCCATTTCCACATATTCTTGTCCCGTCATTTCATTTCCCTCCTGCACAACTTGTCCCTTCTTTGTTTTGATCCGCTACATCAGCCCTTGACGGATCCGATCAGTATTCCCTGTTTAAAATATTTCTGAACAAACGGATATACACATACGATGGGCGCCATCGCGATTACAACCGCAGCCGCTTTCATATTATATTGATTAATGGAAATACCGTTCTTCATGACCGTCTGCATCATTTCGCCTGAACTTGTAGTGGAAATAACAACATCGCTCAGTATCTGCTGAATAACCTTTAAATTTGAGGACTTTAAATAAATTTGGGGATTCAGGTACTGATTCCATATATTTACAGCATAAAAAGTTCCTATCGTCGCTATAATTGGTTTGGAAATCGGTACATAAACATTCCAGAGAATCCTGAAAGCATTTGCCCCATCTACCGTTGCCGCCTCCTCCAGCTCATATGGAAGCCCTTCCATATACGTTTTACAAATAATCAGATACTGCGTATTAATGGCTCCCGGAATGATCATCACAAGGGGATTATCAATAAACCCGAATTTACTGAGGATAATGTAATTTGGAATAATACCTGCTTCAAAAACCCATGTCAGGGTAAAAAGCGCCATAATCACATATCTGCCTTTTACCTGCGGCCTGGAAAGCGCATATGCCGTAATATAAGTAACCACAACTCCAGCTGCCGTTCCTCCAACTGTATACAGGAGAGAATTTCTCATGCCGAGAACAATATCCAGCTTGGGATTTGTCAACACATATTTAAACACCTCCAGATTAACACCCTTCGGGAAAAAAGCGACCTGGCCGGCGGCCAGATATCTTCCATCGCTGATCGCCACAAAAACCTCATACAAAAACGGATAAATACACAGAAACGCTACCATACAGAGAATCAAATCGTTTATCACTTCAAACATCATTTTCTTTTTCTTCATCCCGATTCCCCTTTCTAGAAAAGCCTGGTTTCCGAATATTTTGCCGCCAGTTTATTCGCGATAATTACCAGGATGAACGCTATTACGGATTTCAGCATATTGACAGCCGTACCATAGCTGTAATCCGGGAAGCCGGTAGACTGAAACGCGATTCGATAAACATATGTCTGTATAACATCTGCGGTTTCATAAACGCTTGGATTATACATCAGCAGGATCCGGTCCAAATCAACAGAGAAAATATTCCCGATACTGATGATAAGCATTACAATTACGGAGCTCGAGATGGAAGGCAGGGTGATATACCACATTTTCTGCCATCTGTTCGCCCCATCCATATCAGCAGCTTCATATTGCTCCGTATCAATCGCCATCATTGCCGCTATATATATTACCGCAGAGTAACCGAATGTCTGCCAGATCTGCAAGATAATATACAGAGGCCGGAACCAGCCGGGCTCCGCCATAAAGAAAATGGATTCGCCGCCAAAGAATTCTATTATTTTATTTACCAGCCCATAGGATGGAGAAACAAGCGTATAAAGGATGCTCACCATGATTGCCGATGAAATAAAATATGGGAGAAAACTCAAAGACTGTACGGCATGACGAATTTTTTTAATCTTTACCTCATTGAGAAACAATGAAAAGATAATCGGAAACGGAAACACAACCACAATGGACAATACCGCAAGTATCACTGTATTGGATACAAGCTTCAGCATATACGGATCCTGGAATATCTTTTTAAACTGCTCCAGTCCGACCCATTCGCTTCCTAAAATTCCCTTAAAAGCGCTAAAATCCTGAAAAGCGATGACCATTGCTCCTACCGGAGCCGCTTTGAAGCATATCAGAATAATAATTCCTGGCAGCAGCATCAGGTAAAGAAGATAATTCTTCTTTATATCTTTTTTTATCCTCTCTGCCAAACTTTTCTTTGGCCCGGGGGGCTGGGAGGCCTGTTTTTTCATTCTGCCTGTCATGTTTACACCTCCTTTTCCCGGCCCCCCAGGGGCCGGGAATTCCTCTCAATCCTTCGGCTTATTCCCCATAAGTATTGCGGTAAGCTTCCAGCTGCAGTTCTTCCATTCTGGTATAACCAGCGGCATCCATCTCATCCAGAAATGCCTGCCAGTTTTCCTCATTCAGTTCGGTCGTCCCCCTGATAAAGGAAACGAGGCCGGCCTCACAACTGTCTTTCAGAGATGCCAAAATTGTGGAAAGTTCTTCCGATTGTTCGTCTGTGTAAATGACATTGATGCCATACTGCAGGTACTCATCATTGAACATACTTAATGCCGCATCCCGCACGATCCCGGAATTAAAGGAGAAAAACGCAGTGGAATCCAGAGGCTTGCAGACCGTATATCTGTCACTGAGAAAACTCCACTCCATTTCTCCGTCCGGCTTTGCCAGCTCTACATCATAATCCGCAATAAACTGCTTCTCTCCGTCTACTACCTCATAACTAACGCCTTCCACTCCCCAGTTGGCCAGCGTCTGTCCTTCTTCGCTGAAGAAGTAATCGATAAACTGAATAATGGTAATCGCCGTTTCCTCGGATGCCTGCGCGTTGATAACCGTAGCTCTGTTTTGATTATATCTCGGGCCGGTCTGTGCCTTCATCTGATTTCCGTCATCGTCCTTCAGATAGGGCATGATCTGCATATTGTAGTCAGGATCATAATTTGTTCCCTCCAGATTGTATGCTGCCGGTCTGGTATAGAAGTCAAAGCTGACGGAACCTCTTCCTTCCCACATGGCCGCTTCCCAGTCACCTTCCGTAAACGCTCCCGCTACCCATTCCGGATTGATCAGGCCTTCGTCATACCATGTCTTCATAGTTTCTATCATTTTGTAAGCATTATCCGCATGGATATCATATCCGGAATCTACGCTGTTATAATAAAAACCATTGGATTCTTCTGCGGAAATATTGCTTGCGCAGTCAAAGAATGCTTGAAAACGGACAACGGCGTCACGTCCCTGAAGAGGATAATAATTCTCCACATCACTGTAGTATTCTTTCAGTGTCCGAAGCGCTTCCGTAAAATCATCCATTGTCTGTATGGAAGCGACATCGATGCCTGCCTTATCAAAATGATCCTGCCTGTAGAAAATGAAGTTTGCCATCTGCGGAGCTTCCACTAGAAGTCCATAGATACCACCGTCTTCATTTGTCACAAGGGAAGTGTAGTCCGGATTTTCATCCAGATATGCCTGGATATGCGGCGCATATTCAGCGATCAACGGCTTCAAATCATAAAACGCCCCCTGTGCTCCATATACATTTGCCTGATCCTGTCTGACCATAGTGCAGTCTGTCAGCGTGCCGCTCAACACCATCTGATCGATCTCGGAATATACGCCGAATTCATCGCTGGTGCCCTTCTGGTATTCCACCGTAACTCCCGTTCTTTTTTCTGCCTCCTTATACCACTCCAGATCATTGATCCAGTCAATGAAGGTGGATCGCAGATACATGGTATAGGTGCCGCCGCTTCCAACATATCCATCTGCCGTCTCGTCCGTTGCTGCCAATGCTGCTTCACTTTCCGTTGCCGCCGCTTCTTCGCTTTCCACAGCGGTCGTCGTTTCGGGAGCCGCGCTTTCCTCTGCCCCTCCCGTTGAACCGCATCCTGCAAACACAGAAGCCGCCATGGATACTGCTGCTACAATCGACAGAAATCGTTTTTTGTTCCTCATAACCTGCCTCCTTTGAAATAGATTGGATATATCTTTGATTTTGTTACCTTCTCATTTCCTGCCCGATACTGCCATGCGGACTGCGTAATCAATCGCGTTTACAAGACTCAGCTCATTCGCGCTTCCGTCCCCCGCATGCCCTTCCCCGGTTCCGTGATCCACAGATGCCCGGATGATCGGCAGGCCCAGCGTCACATTAACACCGGCCACTGCATCCCATCTTTTTTTCTCTTTATTATATACAAAGCCTTTTACTTTAAGCGGGATATGCCCCTGATCGTGGTACATGGCCACCACGATATCATACCAGCCGCCCAACGCTTTGGAAAATACCGTATCCGGTGGAGTCGGCTTTCCTTCTGGAATCAAGATTCCTTCCCGCATCGCTTCCTCAATGGCCGGCTGTATCTCCTCGATTTCTTCTTTCCCAAACATCCCGTTTTCTCCGCAGTGCGGGTTCAGCCCAGCGACTCCTATTTTCGGTTTTTCAATCCCAAGACTCTTGCAGCCCTCATAAGCGATTCTGATCACCTCAAGCACACGATCCTTTTTCACCCTGTCACAGGCTTCCCGCAGAGAAACATGCGTGGATACATGCACCACTCTCAGTTCTTCGTGCGCCAGCATCATGGTATATTTGGAGGTTCCGGTAAAATCCGCATAAATTTCCGTATGTCCGGAATAGTGGTGTCCTGCCAAATTAATATGATCCTTATTTAGCGCATTGGTAACCGTCGCATCCACTCCGCCGTCCATCGCCAGCTCTATCACCTTCTTCACATACCGGAAAGCTGCTTCTCCGCACATTCTGTCACTTTCCCGAAAGACTTCTTCCGCTTTTTCTTTTCCCAGCATGGAGACGGTTTTATCCCTGTCCTTCCTGTAATACCTCCTAGACAAATCTACCAGTCCCATATCCAGGACATCAATGCTCCCTTTGGAAAATACGGCATCTTTCACATCCCGAACCGGATTTATGATCAGATTTTCCGCTCCCTCAATCACTTTGGCAGCCTCTCGCATGCAGTTTGCGTCGCCTATGATGATAGGACGGCATTTTTCATAAAGCTCTGGATTCATAAGTGCTTTTACGCTGATCTCCGGGCCATTTCCTGAAGGATCTCCCATTGTGATCCCCAAAATCGGTTTCATATTCTCTCACCTCCGACATAACCAGATTTTCTTTCCTTCAACGCATCCCTTCTTTTCTGCATTCCTCCAATACGCCTCTGATCGCATCTATTCCCTTTTGCGGAAGCTGGTTAAAAGGACTTCTGCAACGTCCAACCGGATATCCCAGCAGCGCAACCGCCGTTTTGACAACCGTATTGGGATTTCCATACTGGAAGGTATTCCGGAATGGTCTGATCGCATCCTGCGCTTTCCTGGCCCCTTCCAGATCTCCTGAAATAAACTTCTCATAAATATCAACCATATTTTCAGGAAAAACATTAGCACATCCCGCTATTCCGCCTGTTCCTCCCGCCATCAGATTCCATAGGATAAGGGAATCATTGCCGGAAAGGATATTGAAATTTTTCCCTCTGGTCTTTTCAATATATTGAAGCATATTGTCAAAATTTTCGCTGCTGTCCTTGGCTCCTGCAATATTATCAATCTCTGCCAGCCGTGCCACAGTCGAGGGTGCAAGCGCATTTCCTGTCCTGGCAGGAATATTATAAAGGACGATTGGGAGATGAACCGCCTCCGCGACGGCTTTATAGTGGCAGTACAGCTCTTCCTGTGAAGCTGCTGCAAAGGAAGGCGTTATGATCGACAACATATCCGCGCCCACTCTCTCTGCCATCCTGCTCATCCGGATGGTCTCTTTTGTCGTAATACACCCGGTTCCCGCATATACAGGAACACGTCCGGCCGCGGTTCTGATCACGGTCGAAAGAACCTGCTCCTTCTCCGTTTCATCAAGCGCATACCCTTCTCCATTTGTCCCGAAGGCAAAGATCCCGTGTACGCCTGCCTGAATCAGCCGTTCTACCTGATTGGCCAGTTCTTTTTCATTCACTGTTTCATCCTCATTCATAGGAGTGATTATGGGTGGTATAATTCCCCTGATTTCTGTCATCTCTACCTCCTTCGCTATTTAATCTACTGCCTTCTCCTCATAAAATTTTCTGATAGATTTTTCTGGCATCCTCAGGAGTAATTTTCTTCCTGTTATTCTCCAGAAGCCTTGTCACCTGCATACCAGCCTCCACAAGAGTTCCCAAATCGTTTTCCCGAATACGAAACTCCGACAGAGAGGACGGGATCTCAAGGCATCTGATGATCTGCTCCATCCTTTCCAGCACGGCCTCCGCCTTTTCCTCTTTTCCGATCGCCCCGGAAGCAGCAGGCATAACTGCATCATAGATCTGTTCAAATTCATCTAGGCATGCATCTTTATTAAAATGCATTACCGGCAGGAGCAGCATGGCATTAGATACTCCGTGCGCAATATGATATTTTCCTCCCAGCGGATAGGATAAGGCGTGTACTCCGGTCGTACCCGAAGACGTAATTGCCACTCCTCCATAAAAGGCAGCCATCAACATGTTGTCCTTCTCCTGTATGGCCTCCGGGTCCATACAGGCCCTTTCAATATTTCCAAAGATCAGCTTCAGAGCCTCCATGGCAAAAAGATTGCTGAACGGATTTGCTTTATTGGAGGTAAAACACTCTATCGCATGCGCCAATGCATCAATCCCGGTGGCCGCCGCAATTTTCAACGGAAGTTTTTTGATCATCGAGCTGTCCAGAATAACAGAATCCGCCAGCATTTCCGGATTAACAATACCCACCTTCAGTTCTTTTTCCGGCACCGCCACAATACTGTTTGGCGTAGCCTCTGATCCCGTCCCGGCCGTCGTCGGTATCAACAGCGTCTCAATCTGTTTTTTCCCGAGAAGGGGCTGATCCAGCATATCTTTTACCGTATAGTCATCTGTGGCCGCTATGGATGCAAGCTTTGCAATATCCATAACGCTTCCGCCGCCTATCGCCACGATCAGTTCAGCACCTGTTTCCCGGAACAGTCCAATAGTCTCCTGCGCCTGCATATAATCCGGTTCTGTCGGGAGTTCATCCAAAATGATGCTCTGTGCTCCCGCCTTTCCGGCAATAGACAACGGAATATCCAGTAATCCTGATTTTTCTATTCCTTTATCCGTGAAAACAGCAATCCTTCTTCCCCTGACAATATTCTCCATCTCTGTAAGGGAACCATTACCCCCAAATACCCTAGAGGGCATCTTCAAAGAATATTGTTTCAGCATTTTCATTCCTCCCATCCTTTAACTTTTCTTCTATCAGCCTGATAAGCAGCATTTCGTCTCCGAATCCTCCTGATTTTGAAATTACTCCATAAAAATTTCCGTCAATTTTCATCCAAGAATACACCACACCTTTTTCCAGCTCGCTCAACAGGGATATCTGCCGGCATTTCACCTCACGCACAAAGTGGAACAAAGTATCTCCGCCTATTACCATAAGCGTGGGATTAAGTCCGATTCCTATCAGCTCCTTCATAATTTCTCCCAACCGTTCTGCGATCCTCACCCGGACGCATTCCAGAGAGTCCGCTCCCTTTTCCATATAGTCTTCTATCAGCTTCCGATCAGAGCATGTATCGATCATACACACTCCCCGCGACCGACAGATCTGGGAAATCATCTTCAGGAATGTTTTTCCCTCTTCGCTTTCCAGATATCCGCTTTCAAGCTGCTGTCTGACTGTCAAAGTCACACGCGGATAGCCTTTTTTCTGCGCGCAGGCAAGCTGCCTCTTAGAAATTTCATTTACACTGCCGCACATAACCAGTAATGGGCCTTTTACTGTCTCAGCCCGTGTCTTATTGCTTGAAATATTCAGCAGCCCCGCGATAACAGAGGCAAATCCGGCACAGCCTGCGGCTACTCTTAACAGATTGTTCCTTTGCAGATAAATCCCTATCCGCGTTTGATCCGCATCAGTGACTGAATCAAAAATGGCAATCTGCTTTTTCCCGGGCATAATACACAACTCCGAGGGATCATGATATTCTTTTACTATCTCCTGCCTTTTCCCAAAAAAATCTTTAACTCTGGAGCATGTGACCGGTTCAAACGGATCCTTTCCAAAAACGCTTTTTTCCAAGGGAACACCTTCTATATAGCTGATTCCATTCTCCACCGTCCTCTTCATTTCCGGGAACGCCGGAAGAAAAGCGAGAAAATCTTCTCCGGACGCGTCCAACGCCGCCATTACCTCCACGGCGATATTGCCTCTCAGTCCTGAATCTGTTTTTTTATACAGGTAATCAATTCCTGCGTTTACTGCGTTTTTTACAAGTCCGTAAACGATCCGATAAGCCTCCTGTCCGCTTACGTGACGCGTTTCCGTATCAACGATAAATACCTCTGTCGAAGGATATTCTCTGAAATCAAAATCTGTATCCGTTAAAATTTCTGTTACCGCCCCACTTGCCGCAAACTGTATCCCTGTATCCAAAGCTCCCGTAAAATCATCTGCAATTACCAGAAGTTTTTTCATACCCTCGTCCTTTTGTGTTTCATTTTGAAACACCTTTGTTTCTGTCGCATTTTCTATTTATTGTTTACTATTCTTTTGTTTTATGCATTTATTATCTTTTTTCTCTTTTTATCAGATATATTTTATGCAACTTTTTATTATAATACCAACCAACCTCTGTTTCATCAAGCAAATAACCCCTATCAAAAGCAAATATATGTTTTATATTGAAACATATTTTCAAAAGATGTACAATACAAGTGTAGTAATCATAGAAATTGGAAAATATGCTTCGACTGGAGGAAATATGAAAAAAATAAAAATACTTGGGATTGCGCCTTATGAGAGCATGAAAAGCCTCATGCGGCAGGCCGCCGCAAAAAGAAATGATATTGAGCTGACCGCTTTTACCGGAGATCTTGAAACAGGTGTGGAAATCGCGTCCAAATATACTCCCAACGATTTTGATTTTATTGTATCCCGCGGCGGTACAGCCCAGATGATCCGACAGGTCAGCCAGATACCTGTTGTAGAAATCGTAATCTCTTTGTACGATCTTCTCCGATGCATGCAGCTCGCCCAAAACTCATCCTGCCACTATGCTTTAATCGGATTCCCGAACATCACCAAAAATACCAGCTTTCTGAGTACGCTTCTTCACTACAATCTGGATATTTTTACAATTCATAATCAGCAGGAAGCAGAATGTATGCTGAAAAAGATCAACGATTCCGACTATGATGTTATTTTGAGCGATTCCATAAGCAACTCCCTTTCCAAAGGCTATCGCTTTCGATCCATACTCATTACCTCCGGTACCGAGAGCGTTGAAGCCACCTTTGACCAGGCCGTATTGTACGGTTCCATGTACAGAGAGACGCTTCACCAAAGCAAACTGTACCGCTGTCTTCTGGAAACCCATCCTTTTGACGTTTATGCCTTTTCTGAAGACGGTGAAATGCTTTATCATTCCCGAAAAGATCTTTATTCCGGAGCGATGAAGGAGTTTATGTCCGAGCTGGTCCCTTCCATAATAAAAGACGGTCACAAAAAGGTTTACAGGAAATATTCCGGCGCTCTTGCCTCCATATCCGGATCTCTCAAGAAGATTGACGGGGAAAATATCGTCCAGTTTTACGTGAATCTACGAAAGGTTCCCTTGACGCTTCTCAAGAATGGCCTTCACTACCTGGATAAAGAAGAGTTGCTGAACGATACTGACAATTTCTATAGCAATGTGGCACCACAGTCCTTTATTGAAACTCTGACCAGAGATTTTCAGGTTTCCCATGCTCCCGTTTTCATTTTGGGAGAACGCGGTACAGACAAACAGAAATTTATTGAAATGCTGTATATTCAAAGCGATGAACAGAACAATCCACTTGCTCTGCTTGACTGTTCAAGACTGACGAATTCCAAAAACTGGGATTTTCTTATGCAGGATATGAATTCCCCTCTCAGTGATACGGGAACCACCATTTATATCCGAAATATTGATCTTCTAGCTGAAATCCAGTTTCAGGAGCTGATCTATACAATCAAAGATACCAACCTGCATAAAAGGAACCGAATTATTTTTGAGCTTACTCATGCGGAAAAAGAAGCATATCCCGAAAGGTATCTGTTTATCAGAAATACCCTGAACTGCATCACCATTGAAATCCCTCCATTACGTAAAATGACTGGATCCATTCCCCATATGGCCGGCCTGTTTATCGGTATTTTCAATGTGGAATACGGAAAGGAGATCGCCGGTTTTGAGCCGGAGGCCCTGGAACTCCTTCAGAGCTATGACTGGCCCGGCAACTATACCCAGCTCAGGAGAGTGATCAGCCGTCTGGCTGCCACGGCAGAAGAGCCTTACTTAAATGCCAAATACACAAGGAGCATTCTTCTTGACGAACAAAAAAAGTTCCAGTCCTCAAGTCCGGGTACCGCATCCGCAGATCAGTCCTCCGCCATGCTGGATCTTCACAGCTCTTTGGATCAGATCAACAGAAAAATTGCGGAAATCGTAGTAGAGGAAGAAAACGGAAATCAGAGCGCTGCAGCAAGGCGGCTCGGAATAAGCCGTACCACACTTTGGAGGCTCCTGAAAAACAGTTAAAAAAACAGAGGGAAGTCCTGTCACCTTCCCTCTATATTCTCCTGATAAAAGTCAGATTGTTCTTCCGGCAGAATGTACGGATATCAGATACAGACAGTATACAGGCCAGAACCGCTGTTAAAGTATTGCTTGCCAGCATCACGATCCCGACGCTTTCGCTCCCCAGCGTGGTAAACCTCTGGAGCCACCGCAAAAACAGGATCCTGAACAGAAACAGTCTGCACAGATTAATAAAAAGTATTTTTCCGGTTTTTCCCAGGCTGTACATAAATGCCATTACCGATGCGCTGATCCCCCAGGGAACTATTGTTCCCAGTGCATCATATCGGAAAATATTCAGTATAACGGCACGGAATTCCACATTCAGCCCCTCCGACGAGCAGGCATAGAGATAACTGATCGTTTCTATAGACGCAAAGCTGATCACCAGCCCCAGAGTGCCAAATATCACATTAATAACAAAAATTTTTTTAAATGCCTCTAGCGCCCTTCCCGGCTTGCCCGCGCCAAGATTCTGGCTGATGATCGCTGAACAGCCTTCCTGATAACCGCTTTGCGCATTGGAAAAAATCCCCGTCAGATTATTGCAGATTCCCAAAGCCCCTACCGTCAGAGAACCGTACACGCTGCACATAGCATTGACAATAACCTTTCCCGAGGAAAATGCCGCTTTTTCAGCCATCACAGGCAGGGAAATTTTCATCAAAGGAACTGCTGTCTCCTTCTTCAACCGGAGTCTTTCGGCAGAAAGCCGGAAAACCGAACCCTTTTTTGATATATAATACAGTCCCATTCCCATCAGAAAGCCCTGGGAAAGGACACCTGCCAAAGCTATCATGGTAATCCCGCATTGAAGAAGGTAGATAAAGCAGGCCGTTAAGGATAGCTTGATCAAAATAACAGCCATATTAAGCCAGAAAATCCTTTTTGTATTCCCTCTTGCACGTTCTACAGCGATATACGCGTTATTAAAAAAGGTTATGGCAATCCCCGCCATTTCTATGGAAAAGTACGTGCTCCCCATTTCAATCAGATCCTTTGGAGTTCCTGCCACCCGAAGGATTATTGGTGTAAAAGGAATGGAAAGCAGCAAAACAGCAGCGAGCAGACCGCACAAAGCAAACAGATTTCCAACCCTCTCTCCTACCAGTTTATCATTCCCGGCCCCGTATGCCTCACTTATCTTCAGGCTGCTTCCTGTCGCCAGCCCCATTCCGACAGAGGAAACCGTAATGCTGATCTGAGATAAATATGCGACAGTACTGACTGTTTCCGCATTAATATGGGATGCCATTAATGAGTCCAGCATTTTATACAGGGTATTCAAAGCCTGGTAGAACGCAAGAGGCGTTCCTGTTTTCAGCAGAACAACCCACATGTTTTCCTGCAAGGCATAGCCGCGGAAGCTTTCATCCTGCACCCGCTCCTCATTTTTCATAGAACCGCCTCAAGCTTCCCGAGTCCTTTCCGCACCGCCCTCTCTTTTCCATCTACAGACAGGGCAAATTTTCCGTTCTCCTCCAGACATATTTCAATCGCATGCCCCTGAACATATATATGAGATAATCTGAAACACTTCAGTCCGATTTCGATCGGATCCACTTCAATTTTTCTCTGTTTTACGGTAAGGCCTGCCACATGGCTGACAATCAGATCGATATAGTATGAATGGCTGTAATCAACATCATCGCTAATGCATTCCCCCGTCATACTGTTATAATGTTCCACCAGATAGGGTATCGTCCCATCCCCGCCATAATAGTGCATTTCCGTGAATTTCATGAAATATGCCGCAAATTTTTCATCCCATTCGTGATTTCTCCTTCTGCTTTCCTTTGCCAGCCCATCCAAAATCATGCTGTTAGCAAACGGCCAGGTCGGCCCATTCCAGATGCAGCCGTTTCTCCCCTTAAAAAACTGCCCCTGCCATCCTCCTTCCGCGCTGTAAACCGGACATCCTGTACTGACAGAAGGAAACGGGCACGGTGTATTGAATTCCTCTGTAAACAGAGGCTTCAGACCACTTTTATGCTTTTCTTCCGTTATGCCCGCAAAAAACGGCAGAAAACCCACAATATTTTTCACCAGCGCCTTTTCATTGGTCTGATAATGCAGATCATAAAAAAACTGCGTCTCTTCGTCCCACATCAGCTGCAGAATATCATTTTTGACTCTTTCCGCTTCCTTTTCATATTTTTCCGCATCCGGATCTTTGCATATTTTACACAGGAAGGAGGTTCCCAGCATATTCAGATAATGATATACATTTCTGTCCACCCGCTTAACCGGCGTATACAGCTCCGGATCCTGACAGTCCGCCGGATATCCGTGGAAATACCAGTAGCTGGGCTGATATTCCATTCCGGTAAGCTGATGTACATACTGTATCAGCAGAGCATCCTTCTGATTTCCATATTTTTTCTTCCATGCCTCAATCTGTTTCTTCACCACAGGCAGCGCTTCACCGGCAAATTCCCGATCCCCGCTGCAGAGATAATACTGCCATACCGACCACCCCCAAAAATTGGCATACGGGTTTCCCTGCCAGTCCACCTTCGCGCATCTGAATTCCCCGTTTTCATCCTGATTGTCCCGCATCACATGCAACTCAGAAATCCCGTAGCTCTTATCACAGTACCATCTTAAATCGAGCAGATGCATGGGAACGCTCAACGGAATCAGCTTTGAAAATTCCCAGCCCTCCGGATGCCAGGGTTCTTTTCCCATTTTATGAGAGCGACCCTCGCAGAAAAAAGCTTCCTTCAGTCTGCCAATTTCAGGCTTCATCAGGTTATGTCGCAGGATATACCATCTGTAAGCCCATGTTTTATCTATCAGAGGCTGATCCGACTCAAAGCACGGCGTCTTCTCAAACCACTCCTGATATTCCTGTTCCTGCGTTTTTACCGCTGCTTCAGCATCACAGAACTTTTCTCTAAGATTTCTGCACGCCTGCTCTAGCTTTTCCGTCTCGCCGTCCAGGCAGAGCTGCATTGCCACACAGAGTCTGACGGTTTCTCCGGGAGCAACCTCCCATTTTTTTCGGTCTGCCCTTTCTCCGTTGCAGAACAGTGATGCCACAATCCGCCGCCCATAGGTTGTCTCAAATCTCCCGTTCTCCGTTCCGTTGAGCAGTTTTAAATAAAATGTCTTTTTTCCCGTATTTTTCCATATCATACAGGAAACTGCCGCATTATCCCAGGTGATAAATTTCTTTTCATACAGGCAGACCCCATTCCTCTCAAAATCCAGCTCAATATGGCTCGGTTTCCAGACCACAGAAGAAGGCTCATAATAATCAACCGCCGAACATTCCACACGAAAAAGGCAGGGAATATTAATCTTATGGATAAAATCAAACCGTCCGCTAAAGCCCGGAGCAACATCCATATAATCTGCCCACAGCCGTGTTCCATCCGCATCCATAAGTATTTTATCCGGTCTCGTTCTCAGCCGTCTTCTTCCACCTGTCAGTATTTGATCAATTTTCACAGCATTCTTTCCTCCCTTTGCGCTTCATGTTTCCTCTCTTTATGCTTAAAGATACAACAGCCCGTAAAAACTGACAATAAAATAAAGGAATGATACAGTTTCAATATGGAACATGGCCAATTCCAAATAAAAATACAGAAGCATATCAACTCTTGTGACATGCTCCTGCTTCACACGCATACCTTCTAAATAATCATAGCG
The DNA here is from genome assembly GCA_019119595.1 of Candidatus Eisenbergiella merdavium. GTDB lineage: Bacteria > Bacillota > Clostridia > Lachnospirales > Lachnospiraceae > Eisenbergiella > Eisenbergiella merdavium. Next base: position 229,654 of record DWWS01000018.1, read on the forward strand.
TCACTTTTTGGAATCGTGCGCCCGGGGCGCGTGTCCACAAAAATACAAATAAAAACGCCCTTTCCTTACAGCAGCGCCATCGCCACCGTCCCTGCCGTCAGGAGCGCAAGCCCCACAGCCGCCCTCCTGCCAAGCTTTTCTCCGAATACGAATCGGGAGAAAGCCACGGTGACCAGGACGCTCAGCTTGTCCACGGGAACGACGATGCTGGCGGGGCCGTCCTGCAGCGCCCGGTAGTAGCACAGCCAGGACGCCCCGGTGGCCACGCCGGAGAGGCAGATGAAGAAAAGCTCCCGCCGTGAGATCCCTTTCAGCTCCTTCTGCTTTCCCTGCACGGCCACCATCACCCAGGCCATGACGAGCACCACACAGGTGCGGATCGCCGTTCCCAGGTTGGATTCCACCCCGGAGATTCCGATCTTTCCCAGGATGGCCGTCAGACTGGCAAAAAAGGCGGAGCCGACGGCGCAGAGGAACCAGCCGGCCCTGCCGTTTCGCATCTGGCCGGCTTCCTGTCCGGATGCTTCTTGTCCGGATACATCCTTTTTTTCGATCATCAGGAAAATGCCCAGGGCGATCACCGCCACCGCGGCCGCCTTGGGCAGGGATATCCCTTCTCCCAGAAAGATCAGCGCCAGCAGGATGGTCAGCACCGTGCTGGATTTGTCGATAGGAACCACCTTGTTCACGTCACCGATCTGCAGCGCCCGGAAATAGCACAGCCAGGACGCTCCGGTGGCGGCGCCGGAAAGGATCAGAAACAGAAGCGTCCTTCCGTCAATGGAGCCGATCTGTCCTATCGAGCCCGCCGCCAGCACCATGATCCAGGAAAAGATCAGAACCACCACGGTACGGATCGCCGTCGCCAAGGTGGAATCCGTTTTTCTGATGCCGCATTTGGCAAGGATCGAGGTTACGCCCGCAAAGAATGCGGAGCCTGCCGCAAATAACAGCCACATTTCTGCCTCCCCTGTGCGCGGCAGCCGCACTGCGGCCGCCATTTTACCATCTTATTTTCTGCCGCATCGTATGTACGCATCATATGAGCAGCAGCTTCTTAAAGTATAGTATACTCTTTTCCGCAGAAATATCCAGACGACTCTCCCGCTCCGTCATTTCCGCTTCTCTTCTATCCATTTCACAGCGAAGTCCACCAACGCCCTCTGGCTCATCATGGACAGCGTTGCGCCGCCTTCCGTTCCAATGCCCGCTCAATGCAGAGCATAACAGAGGCTCCCATTTTAGAATAAAATAAAGTTTATTTTATATTCCATTAAAAATTATCCTTGTCGACTCAGCCTTAATCCCATGCACATATTGGTCCGAAAGCAGCTTTTATACTAATCATACCTTCTAGAATATCTGTAAATGCGTTTACCAGATGTTCCGCCTCCTCCAGATTCACACAGGAATACACTGCTCTGGGATTTTCATACGTCATCTGCCAAAACGGATACTTAATAATCCCCGGGGTGTTTTGTTTATTGCGCACCATTTTTCCGGTGCTCTACATTTTTAATTAGAACTGTAATATCAGTGCCATTTAATCCATTAATCTTCCTCCGCAAGAGAATACAGCTTGCGGACTGCTTTCATCACAATATTCCACTCCAGGTCAGCCGCATAAGAAAATTTTTTCCGATATGCTGTCCAGAGCTGCTGCATTACCGGACTGTCCTCCACCTCGGCAAAAACTTCCCTTGCCTCAGTCAGATGGCCCTCCGTTTCCCGCTTTCGTGCAGTTGCCAACAGCGCATCATGGAGAATCTGTGCGTTCAGTGTATTCCCATGAAGCTGTTCCAGAATATAAATGTCGTAGAAATCCCTCATGCGGGTGTTGGTCGTTGCTCTGGTAATGATTGTCTCCAGTTTCTCAGCCAGCACAGTTTCCAGATTATACGCCCAAATATCAATGGAACGATCCTCCAGCATCAGCTTGAAGTTGTACCGGACTTCCCCTGGTGTAATGGCATCCCCGGTAGAAATGTCAATCTTCAAGGGCGTTACCACTCCGTCGAAAACCGTAGTCATGCTTACACGAATCCCCGGATATTCCGCTTCATCCATAATCTCCAAAACCTTATTGACCCGAAAAGTCACGCCGTCATCAATCGGGACTGAAACAATCCCCGCAATTAAATCCGCCACACCATCTACATTCACATTGATTCCTTTGACCGTTGCATCCAGGTCCATGGTGGAACGGGCATCCAGACCGACCATCGCCGCTACCAGCATCCCGCCCTTCAAAATAAACTTGTCCCGGTACTCCGAGAGGGAAATGCGTTCCAAAAATCGCTCCATCATGTAATTCCGCACCAAAATCTGTGCGTCCGCAGACTTCTTCTTCGAGAGATTGCGGATCAGATCTTTCAACTGCTTTGCTGTCTTTATCATAATAGCATCTCCAAATACTGCCGCAAAAGTTTCTCTACCCGGAACAGCTTTGCATAGCGCATTAGCGTCCGCAGATTCTTGTCCTTTCTTCTGGCATACATTTTGAGCGCCCCCTGGAAATTCTGCATCTCCATACTGTTCCGGCTCCGCAGCAGGTCGCAGATCGTCCGCTCCATATCATAAGCCGGCACTGCATGCCCAAAGGGGGTCTGCGCCGTTGTCAATCCCACATCATGCAGCTCTGCCTTGATGGTAAAGACCTGAATCCCTTCCGCTTTTAGTCTGGTGGGGTTGTAGCCGGTTTTTACCGTAACCGTGTATTCAGTTGGCTCACGATCTGCCAAATCATGAAAAAACAGGGCTGTCTCATGAGAAAATACCGCTTGTTCAAACCGCAGGTGAATCAGGTACATCGCATCTACCCAGGAATCCCTGGAAAGATAAATGCCATGCGCCACCCGTTCCAGTTCCCGATCCCGCACATAATGATAGAAAACCGGTTTGGAAATCCCGGCAGATACCACCTGAGCGGTTTGCAGCATTCCATCCTGAGCCATCAGCATCCTGTCCAGCTGTTCATATTGTCTCATGGCTTCACTTCCTTTCATGCTAATATTATATGTAATATTAGTACGAAAGTAAAGTGTGCTCGACCGAAAATTTTATAAGCATTCCAGCACTTCCCCAATATCCCTATCAATACAGATTGATCGCTCCTTTATCTCCCAGGGTGCCACCGCCTCCCCCAGATTCACACAAGCATACACCGCCTTCGGATTCTGATACGTCATCTGCCAGAACGGATACTTGATAATCCCCGGGGTGTTTTGTTTATTGCGTACCATTTTTGCAACCATCTGATAAAAGGTGTTGAGGCTCGGGTGCTGGCCGTCATTCTCGTTATACATGATGGTGCGTGGAGAACGGTCAACAATATAAGCCAGTTGCTCCTGCGTCATCCCTCTGGCCTCCCTCGCCCGCTTGATGGCAAGCCCTATATCGTGAAAATCAAATCGTCGTTCATCTCGTTCAAACTTCATAACATCACCTAAAGTAATTTTATATTTCACTCCCTATTATTTGAACGATTTATATTTTCATGTAATAGACTATTTAATTTCATAAAGCAAAGTAGATTACGATGATATGGAATGGATGTATAGATACATCTTGACAAACATCCGAGTTCGGACTAAAATAGATAAAAATCCTAATTCGGAGGTTTGTACTGGAGGAACCATGTATGGATAAAAAAATTAGAGAGCAAATTGATCTTATCAATCAAAAAACCAAGGAATTAAATGCACTTTATCGGATGGCAGCATATAAATCAAGCATATCTGATGGGGAGGTCGGTATTTGGTCAACACTTCTCAACTCCCGTGAGGAATATTCACAACAAGACCTTGCCGAAATGCTATCGCTCCCAAAACAGACCGTAAATTCTTTAATTACCCGTATGATCCGCAAAGAATTTGTGGTACTGGATCACGCTCCGGGTACACGCAATCGCAAGGTAATTCGTCTGACTGAAGCCGGCAGATATTTTGGCGAACAAAGAGTAAAATGGATATTTGAGGCAGAACAGAGAGCTATGGAGGATACCGATCCGGCAGAAGTGATGGCGTATGTTTCCATGCTTGAAAAATATATAACTCGTTTTAGAAAGGAAATCGAAGATAAAGATTAAAGGTCTGAACTATGAATGAAAAGATATTTGATATTCTTGAATACGACAGAATAAGGCAGATGCTTGAAAAGTTTGCCACTTCTAATCCCGGTTGTGAACTTTGCAGACGGCTTATGCCTGAAGTGGAGATTGAAACCATCAACCGTTTAATGAATGAAACCACAGCGGCCAGAGAGCGCATCCGGCATAAGGGCAAGCCCTCTTTTGCAAAGGTCACAAATTTGAGCAGTATTCTTGACCGCTTAGAGAAAGGCAATTCGCTTTCTGCCGGAGACTTACTACGGGTATATGATCTGCTGGATGCGGCAAGCAAGGCAAAGGATTATGGATGCCGTGAGATCCCCGAAGAAGAAAAAGACTTGCTTGATAGCAAATTTAACCAGCTTTCTCCGCTGAAAAAGGTGCAGGAGGAAATCAAACGGTGTGTACGAAATGATAATGACCTGTTTGACACGGCAAGTCCAGGACTGGAAAAAGTCCGCAAAAAAATAAAGAATACCGAGGATAGTATTCAAGGGCAGCTTCGTACTCTTGTCAGCGGAAAATACCGTCCCTACCTATCCGATACCTTTATCAGCCAGAAAAATGGTGCATATTGTCTTGCTGTAAAATACGCTTGCCGTAATAAAGTTTCTGGCACCGTTCAGAGCCAATCTGGCACAGGTGGCACAGTATTTATTGAACCTACCAGTGTCGCAAAAGCAAGTGCAGAGCTTCAAGATTTACAATATCAAGAAAAGATTGAGATTGCGATTGTTCTTGGTGATCTTTCAGATATGGTAAAAGCCCAGCTCAAATATGTGCGGAAGAATTATGATATTCTGACGACACTTGACTTTATTTTTGCGAAAGCGGGATTTTCAGAGTCCTACAACGGTACGGCGCCGACTTTCAATACAAAGAAGTTTATCAAGCTCAATCAAGCCCGCCATCCATTGCTTGATCCTGAAAAGGTAGTTCCTACTACTCTTGAACTTGGTGGCGAGTACGATATGCTTGTTATTACTGGCCCGAATACGGGCGGTAAAACGCTGACCATGAAAAATGTTGGCACTATGACCTTGATGGGACAGTCTGGTTTGCATATTCCCGCAGCAGAGGGCTCGGAGCTTTCTGTATTCAAGGAAGTATTCGCTGACATTGGTGACGAACAAAGTATTGCCCAGAGCCTTAGCACCTTTTCGGCGCACATGACGAATATTATTAAAATTCTCAATGTTGCCGACAAGGATTCTCTTGTACTTATTGACGAGCTTGGATCGGGTACAGACCCGGCAGAAGGTGCGGCTCTGGCAGTTGCGATTCTTTCAAGGCTCCACAAGTGCGGCATCCGCACTCTTGCCACAACCCACTATGTTCAGATCAAAAACTTTGCTCTTGCAACAGAGGGTGTACAAAACGCTTGCTGTGAATTTGATGTAGAAACATTGAGCCCAACATACCGCTTGATGATTGGTGCTGTCGGTGCCAGTAATGCTTTTGCTATTTCTAAGCGGCTTGGACTTGAAGATGCTCTTATTGATGATGCAAAAGCCTACCTTGCCAGTGAGCAGGATGCGGGGTAAATAAAATGCGAGTGATAGCCGGAAAAGTAAGGGGACATCCCCTTATCGCACCAGATGGCTTCAACACACGACCGATTACCGATAAGATCAAGGAAGCGCTGTTCAGTTCATGGCAGATGAAACTTGAGGGGTCGCACTTCCTTGATCTTTTTGCGGGTAGTGGCAGTATGGGAATTGAAGCCATGAGCCGTGGAGCAGAAAAAGTGGTTTTTGTTGAGAAAGACCGCAAAGCCATTGAGATTATCAAAAAAAATCTTTCCTCATGTAAATTTACGGACGGATATGCTGTTTATAAAGATGATGTGTTTCGCAGAATAGAGTACCTAAAAGACGATGGCGAACAGTTTGATATTGTTTATCTTGACCCGCCCTTTACAGTTGACAGTATATTTTTACCCGTTATGGAAGTTCTTTCGGACGGCAAGTTGCTTCGTGAGAACGGAATTATCGTGATACGCACAAGGAAAGAAAAAGAAATGCCTGATGAAATCGGGAAAATGACAAAATACAAATTCAAACAATACGGAATATCAGGTGTTCATTATTACACCGTGTTCTAACAGTCAGCATCCGGCGGAGGATGTTAAATTTTAACCCAATAGTCCGAAAACGGATGTTTGGACAAAAAGGAAGGAACCCTATCATGCAAGATAAAAACATTGAACTAATGGAAAAAGCCCCTGTTCATAAGGCAATATTGACTTTGGCTTTGCCGACAATATTCAGTTCTATCGCAACCCTGCTCTACAATTTAGCCGATACTTATTTTGTAGGCTTATTGGATGATGTGTACCAGTTGGGAGCCGTATCATTGGCATATCCCGTCTTTATCATCATGCAGGCCATCGGCAGTATTTTCGGTATCGGTGTTGCCCCGTACATATCTCGTTGCCTTGGCGCACAGAAGTACGATGAGGTCAAAAAGGCATCTTCTGTTACGGTCTATACATCCGTAATTGCAACCTTTGCCTTAACTGCTCTCTATTTCCTGTTTAGAACGCCGATTTTGAGCATTCTCGGAACCAGTGAGCATACATTTATGCTAACAAGAAAATACCTTGATGTTGTCGTATTGTTCGCCGTAGCAATGACAATTCAAACTGTGCTTGGCTCATTACTTCGTGCAGAAGGAAAAGCCAAACACGCTGTCATTGAAATGGTAATCGGCACGATTGTCAATATCATTCTCGACCCGATTTTTATTCTCCCTTGGGGATTGAATATGGGCGTTGTCGGTGCGGCGATTGCTACTATTATTGGTATTGTGGCGGCAGATATTTACTGTCTTATCATTCTTTTAAAAGGGAAATCCTCTATATCGCTTAAAATCAAAGATTTTAAACCCTGCAAGCGGATTTATACCGAAGTGTTTAAAATCGGTATTCCCGCTTGTGCAGGTCAGCTTCTTATGAGCGTTACCAATGCGGCGTTTAATAACTTGGCTGCTGGATATGGCGATTATGTGATTTCGGCGTATGGTGTTGCAGGCAAAATGATTTATATTGCTCTGATCGTTGTCAACAGCTATGCAGGCGGCTATATGCCGTTTGCCGGTTATAACTTGGGTGCAAATAGGATAGACCGTGTAACAGCTTCTTTCAAGTTTACTCTTATTACATCGTCTATTCTGTCGGTATTACTGCTCGTTCCCTTTGTCGGGCTTGCCAAACCCTTTATGGGAGCTTTTACAACCGATCAACCTACCATTGACGCAGGTATTTTGATTTTGAAAACATGGGCAGTCTGTATCCCGTTCCTCGGCGTTCAGTTTACTATGATGTCAACGCTTCAGGTGTTCGGTCAAGCCACCCGTGCTATGATTGTCAACATCGGCAGACAAACTATTTTCTTCTTTCCGTTCCTATACTTGTTCAATAGCTTTGGCAATTTAACGGGACTGTTTATGACAAATCCCGTGGCGGATATTGTAACCACAATCGTTGCAATATTCCTTGTCATTTCTCCGCTTCGTAAACTGTTAAAAGCCGCAAAGGAGGTAGCGTGATATGGAAAAAATGATTATTACCATCAGTCGTGAATTTGGAAGTGGCGGCAGAAGCATCGGCAAAGCCGTTGCAGAGAAATTGAATATCCCGTATTACGATAAAGAACTTATCAAGGAAGTTGCAGAGGAAACGGGACTATCCCCGGAATATATCGAAAATGTAGGCGAGTACGCCCCCGGTAAATCCCTGCTGTCTTTTCTTCCTGCGCTTACAATACATAACAAATACCCAAACAACATGAGTGCCGCTGACTTTCTTTGGTGTATGCAAAGCAAGGTCATTCTTGACCTCGCCGCAAAAGGCTCTTGCGTGATCGTCGGTCGCTGTGCTGATTACATTTTGAAAGATGATCCCCATGCCGTTCATGTATTCGTTCATGCTTCCACTGAATATAAGGCGGATCGCATTGTCCGACTGTATGGTGAAAGCGAAAAGAGACCCGAAGAACGCCTTGCGGATAAAGATAAAAAACGGAGCGTTCATTACAAGCACTTCACGGGTAGGGAGTGGGGCAAATGCCAGAACTATCATCTTTCGCTTGATAGCGGAAAGATCGGCATTGATAAGTGTGTTTCCATGATTGTGGAGCTTGCCGAGCAGACAAATGAGTGACTTGCATTTTATAAAAATAGAAGTAGCAGACAGTTGGATCTTATGTCCGATTTGTAAGAACAAAACGCGCTTGAAAATCCGTAAAGATACGGTTATTCATAACCTCCCGCTTTTCTGTCCAAAATGTAAGCAAGAGACGCTAATTAATGTAAAAGACAATCAAATATTTGTTATGAAAGAGCCAGACGCAGAGACGCAGAGACGCAGAGCCGATAACCAGCCATGAGCGGTTATCGGCTCGTTCTTTTTTGAAAGCAGTAACACCCAAACACAAAACTGCTGCCTATGACAGCGATCTTGCGCTTTGAGATGTAGCGGCGGTTTGAATATTGACTTCAAGCCGCTGTTTTCCATTTTGAAAGACAGAAATGCGAAGGGTATGATAAAAGCCATCTATTTTAAGGACACGGCGATATCCGGGAGGGAGCGCCATGTTCATTTTATTTTTTTACAGTCCCCATAAGCTACACCAGTTAAAAAAAGTGTAGTTTCTTCTCCGGGATTGTCTGGTTTTCAATGTGAAATTTCTCAGTATATTAACCGCAATAAAATTTCGTTCGCCCGAGTGGTTTTATGCCACCCGGGTGTTTTTGCGTTCTTAGGGTACTGCCTCGGGCCAACTTGGCCCGAAGTCCAGCCCCGGTGCCGCTCCCCGCCGCCTTCGTTTCGGTCACTCGTCAACCACCAACACCGAAACGGAGGTCAATATGGCTATTATCAATCTGCGGGACTATTACCCGTTTTATACATCAGATTGCTTCATGGAAGTATCGGACGAAGTTGCTGAAATGTTCAAAGAATTTGACCGCAAGGAGGCTGCATACCGACTGCGTACATATCGTCATAAAGCCTACTATTCCCTTGATCGGGATGATGGTCTGGAGCATGAGGCCGTCTTTGTCGCACTTTCTCCCCATGAGCTGTACGAGCGCAAAGTGACTATGCAGGAGCTTCATGCCGCCATTGCCAGCTTGCCGGACAAGCAGGCAAAACGCATTTACGCTCACTTTATTCTTGGCATGACGAAACAGGATATTGCCCGGGCAGAAGGTGTCCATGAGAAAGTGGTTCGTGTGGCAATCGAGCGCGGGCTTCGTCACTTGGAAAAAATTTTGAAAAATTCTTTGTGAGCCGTACCGATTTAGGCCGAAAAATGAAATGGTTTATGAGAGGCAAAATACTTCGGGCCACAATGGCCTGAGGTAAGGACAAGCCTTGAAGAACCTTGAAAACTGAATAAGACGATACCCGAACACGAAGGGGAAATGTACCCAGTGACAGGCCCGCCATGACTGCTGTTTTCAGAAGGAAATACCATCTTCCGGGAGCGGCAAGAGCGACAAGGCTCATGCCGCAGGCAGGCCGTGGCTGGTTTGCCGGATAAAGTACAGGAACCTTGATACTTGCGTTCAGTCACAGTCCGAGCGTTGAAGCGGCCAGAAGGCCGTGAGCCGTCGCAGGCAATGAGAACGCCTTGCCATCAGAATGGGGAGAGGTGAAATTCCTATGGGGCGGACAAGCACACCGCCCGTCCGGGTATCTGGAATGGAAATAAAAACAAGGGGAGGTCCTCCGGCTTCGCTGTCTGACGATAGGCCAAACTTGCCGACAGGACCTCCCCCATTTTAATGAATGGAGATCACTATGGAAAATAACTGTCTGTCTATTCCGGGATTAGAGCCGGATATGTGGAGCAATGATGCCTGCCGCGGTTATGTGATTATGGCTATGCAGGACTGTGGTTTTTCCC
>DWWS01000003.1 GCA_019119595.1 Candidatus Eisenbergiella merdavium
GATCACAAGGCCCATGCTGGTGCTTGCGGACGAGCCTACAGGAAATCTGGATTCCAAAAACAGCCGGGAGGTGATGGAGCTTCTGCAGAACGCTTCCAGACACTACCGGCAGACCGTGCTGATGATCACCCACAACAGGAATCTGACGCCCTGCGCAGACCGGGTGCTTCAGGTGACGGACGGCGTTTTAAAGGAGCTGGGAGGGCGGCAGCATGAGATCTGAGAAGAGCATGGAATCCGGAAAAAGCATGGGATCTGGAAAAAGCATGGGATCTGAGAAAAGAATGCGGTCTGAAAAAAGCGCCTCTATGAAAAGCTGGCTGGAGCTGGTTCCGATCTCGGAGCGGGTGCACAGAAGGAGATGCAGGATGACCCGCGTCTGCATCATGCTCGCGGTTTCCCTGGTCATGACCATTTTCGGCATGGCGGACATGGAGATCAGGAACCAGACGATCCAGACCCTGCAGACCGACGGGGGCTGGCATGCTTCCTTCCGGGAGATCACGCAGGAGCAGGCGGCCCTCATCTCGGCCAGGCCGCAGGTGAAGGCGGGAAGCTGGTACGGAATCTATAATTATGGGCTGGACGAGGGCTGGCGCATCGGCGGAGTGGAAACGGCGGTGGTCGGCGTGGATGAGGCGTTCGCGGAGCTGTTCCCCGGCGCAGAGATCCTGGAGGGAAGCTTTCCTTCGGAGGATGGGGAAGCAGTCTTTTCAGAAAACGCAAGGCAGAGGCTCGGACTTTCCATCGGAGATTCAGTGACGCTTTCCACGCCCTTTGGAGCTTCCGTAACTCTGACGGTAAGCGGCTTTTGCGGGACGTTATCCTGGCTCAACAGGCAGGATTCCTTCGGCGTTTTTCTGAATACGGCTTCCTTCCGCAGGATCGCGGAGGCGGCCGGGGACGGGGAGGAGGAATGCTGGAACAGCATCTACATGGTGAAATTCCGTCCCTTCTGCAATATCCGGAAAAATCTGGAGGATATCCGTAAGAATCTTGGTCTTGCACAGGAGCAGGTATCGGAAAACGTGAAGCTGCTGGGGCTGATGGGGCAGAGCAGCGACTCCTACATGCTCCGGCTGATGGAGACGGGCATCGTTCTGGCGGTCCTGGTAGCGGCTCTGGGCGTTTTGATGATCACGGGGAGCTTAAACAGCAGCGTGGCGCAGAGGACGGAATTTTTCGGGCTGCTTCGCTGCCTGGGAGCGACACGGGCACAGGTTTCCCGTTTCGTGAGAAAGGAAGCGCTGATCTGGTGCCGGACGGCGGTTCCGGCAGGGCTTTTGGCGGGGACGGCGGTGATCTGGGCGCTGTGTGCCTTCCTGCGCCGGGTAAGCCCGGGACTGTTTGCGGAAATGCCCGTTTTTTCCATAAGCTGGATCGGCCTTGCGGCAGGGGCCGTGGTGGGCGTTTTTACCGTGCTTCTTGCATCGGGAACGCCGGCGAAGCGCGCCGCCGCCGTCTCCCCTCTCGCCGCCGTGTCCGGAAACGGGGGAACCGTTTACGCGGCGGGGGCGCACGTTGCGCATGCCGAGCCTGCTTCCGGCAAAAGGGCGGATACCGGACTTTTCGGGGTAGAGACCGCGTTGGGCGTGCACCATGCGCTGGGAAGCAGGAAGAATTTTCTCCTTCTTGCGGGCTCCTACGCGCTGAGCATCCTTCTGTTCCTCGCCTTCAGCGTGCTTCCGGATCTGGGGAAATGCGCGGTCAATCCGCTGGATGCGTCCGCGCCGGATCTTTCGATCGCCAGCGCGGACGACGACCGTTCCCTGCCCCGCCGGCTTGCGGAACGCCTTTCGGAGGATGAGGCGGTAAAGCGGGTTTACGCAAGAAGCTTTGCTTATGGCATCCCCGCCTCCTGTGAGGGAGCGCAGGGAAGCGTCTGCCTTTATTCTTATGAAGAGAACCAATTTGCCTGGGCGGAGGAGGAGCTTCTGGGCGGCCATGCGGACCGGAAGGCTTCCATGGAAGCGGTTCGGAACGGGGAGGGCGTGCTGGCGGTCTACGGCTATGAGGGACAGCTTTCCCTTGCGGAGGGAAGCCTGCTTTTCCTGCAGCTTCCGGAGGGAGAACGGCAGGTGACCGTCTCCGGCGTGCTTTCTGACAGCCCCTATACGGTGCGGGGGGAAACGCAGCTGATCTGCTCGGAGGAGCTGTTTTATGAGCTGACCGGGGAGCGGGATTATACGGTCATCGACCTGCAGCTTGTAAAAAATGCATCCGATGAGGATGTGCAGCGCATCCGCGGGATCGCGGAAGAGACTGTGGGAGCGGATAACCTGCGTTTTTCCGACCGCAGGCTTTCCAACAGCGAGGCGGTGGGGGCCTGGTATTCCCTGATGCTGTTCGTTTACGGCTTCCTTGCCGTCATCGCCCTGATCAGCGTGGTTCATATCATCAACAGTACGGACATGAGCGTAACCGCCCGTATTCGGGAATACGGAAGGATGCGGGCCGTGGGCATGACGGGAGGTCAGCTTGTCCGGATGGTGGCGGCGGAGACGCTGACCTGCAGTCTGACGGGCGCTCTTGTGGGCTGTGCGGCAGGGCTTCTCCTGCATCGGGTTTTGTATGAGAGCCTGGTGACGGCCCAGTGGGGACTGGCCTGGCAGTTTCCCGCCGTCCCCCTTCTGGTCATCCTTGCGGCCACCGCCGTTTCCGTCCTTCTGGCAGTCCGCGGCCCCTCCCGCCGCATCCGCGCCCTGTCCGTGACGGAGACCATCGGGGCGCAGTAGCCGGCTTCCGGCCCGGCCATCGCCGCAGGCGATCTGGAATGACGGGCCGGGTTATAGTTCGCTGGCTTGCCAGTGAACTGTAATGCAAAGGGATTCCGATTGCCAGGGGCGAAGGATTCCGTGTTGTGGATTTTTTCACGGGGGAGTATAATACCCTTCGTCGGAGAAAGAAAGCCATACCGGAAAAAGGGAGGAAGCCATGCATCTGACGAAGGGAAGACCGGAGAACATGACCGGCAGGAGAGAGCGGGAAAAGCGCGTGTACGAGCTGCTGGATCAGCTTGATATCGAGTATGAATATGTGGATCATGAGCCCATGCGAACCATGCAGGATTGTCTGGAGGTGGACCGTATTCTGGACGCGGTGATCTGCAAGAATCTGTTCCTGTGCAACCACCAGAAAACGGCGTATTATCTGCTGATGCTCCCGGGAGATAAGCAGTTTCGCTCCGGAGAGGTATCCCGGCTGGCGGGAAGCTCGCGCCTCTCCTTCGCCCCGCCGGAGGACATGGAGCGCCTGCTGGATGTAAGTCCCGGCTCGGTCAGCGTGATGGGGCTGATGAACGATCATGGCAGGCGCGTGCGGCTTCTGATGGATGAGGAAATTCTGACGCAGGAGTATTTCGGCTGCCATCCCTGCGTCAACACCACCAGCCTGCGGCTTTCCGTAAAGGATCTGACGGAGAAATTCTTAAGAGCCGTGGAGCATGAGCCGATGATCCTGCGCCTTTCCCGCTGAGAAAAGGCGGAAAATGTCCTGACATTTCATCTCATCTGTCCAGACAGGCCGAAAGGATTAACAGTGGGAAAGGCCGTATTTTTCTGCTATCCTTATTCCTGTAAGAAAGAAAAAAGGAGTGTTTCAGCGATAAAGCGCTTCGAGATGGAGGTAAAAGATGAGACTAAGAAAAGTGAAATGGTCAGAACTGATAACGGGAATCCTTTTGATCACTCTGGGAATATACAGCCTGATCCGCCCGGCGGGCATGCTGACCGGTGTAACCGTGATCTATGGGCTGTTCGCGGTGATCACCGGGATTGCGGATATCGTATTTTATGTCCGAATGGAACGCAGGACGGGCTTTGGTCCGGCGGTATCTCTGGTGACGGGTATCCTGAGCGTGCTTGCGGGTATCCTGATATTGTGCAACGTCAGCGCGGGCAAATGGATGATCGCGATCCTGTTCCCTATCTGGTTCATCGCGCACTGCCTGTCCAGGCTGTCCCACCTGACCCTGCTTCGCCTGACGGTGGGGGACGCCTACTATTATTTTACGCTGGTCATCAATATCCTTGGCCTGATCCTTGGCGTTCTGATGCTGTTCAATCCGATGATCAGCATGTTTTCCGTAAGCTGGCTGATTGGTATTTATCTGATCCTTCTGGGAATGGACAGCCTGTTCCTTGCGATCAGCCTCTTCGGGCTCCATTGAGAAGCCCGGCGGCTGTGCTCTTTCGAAGAAGAAAAGGATGAAAAAGCTTCGGCAGGAAGCGGCGGAAACGGGTGCTGTTCCTTCCGAAGCTTTTAAAAAAGGAATGATTAAAAAGGAATGAAATCGGTCGATATGCCGGCTACCGGAGCCATTTCACCCTGGACGCATCATAGTGGCCCTTTGCCTCCGGCGCTTCGGCGGCCTTGCCAACTGCAACTGTCGCGAGAGGGATGCCGGAAACGTCAAGAAGCTTCTGCAGCGCCTCCGCCCGCTTCATGACAGGATAGCAGCCGCACCAGCAGGTGCCGTAGCCAAGCTCCTGCGCCTGAAGCAGCAGGTTCTGGATGGCTGCGCCGCAGTCCTGGGGCCAGAAGCCCTCGCAGATGCCGTCCTGAAGATCAGGCCGCCCGCAGACCACGATGGCAAGGGAGGCCGTCCTCAGCATTTGGGTATGGGGATGGATTTCCATGATCTGCGCCAGTATTTCCCGGTTTTCCACCACCACAAAATCCCAGGGCCTGCGGTTGCACGCGCTGGGCGCCATCATGGCCGCTTCCAGGATCATTTCCACGTGCTCTTTTGGAATCACATAACCCTCCTGGTATTTCCGGATGCTTCTTCTGGCTCTGATTGATTCCGATGTGTTCATACTGCTTCCTTTCCGCCGCCGCAGGCGGCATTTAAATTCGTGGAAGAACGGCGTGAGCCGTTTACTGAAAATCAAAGAGATTCAGGCCGATCTGTTTGCTGAATTTTCGCTCCACCGTTCCGGGGATCAGGGTCAGAACGATCTCGGCGGTGGCGCTTATCACCGCCCGGTTCAGATGGCCGCCGGACACACGGCCCTTGTCGTCCCCCGCGGCAAAGTGGGCGTGCAGGTAAGGCACGCCGTCCTTCGTCGTCAGCGTTCCCGTCAGGGACACGATCTCATAGGGGCCTTCAAACGTATTGGCGAGATATTCCTTTGTTTCCGTGTTGAAAACGCCGACGGTGAAGGCTTTTACAGCGCCGAGCCCGTTCAGAGACGCAAGGGCGATGTGTTCCTTTTGAGCAAGAAAAAGAAGCTGCTCGCAGATTTCCTCGTCCGGGTCAAGCCGGACGATCAAAGTGTTTTCGAATTTTCTGTATTCCATATTGATCTCCTTTTATATATGCGGTTCCTTTCCACTGTTTTACCATTTCTTCCGGATCTCTGTCATCATCCGGGAAACATCCCTGGTATAGTCCAGATACATTTCATCCGGGCCGCCCGCGACAGCCTGCTCCATGTCACGGATCTCATAGCGGAGGGCGTCCGCGGCCGAACCGCACTCCAGAAGCTCCCTCCGGCCGTCCTCCGTGTAGACGATCACGGCCTTTTCGGCCCGGGGATATTCTTCAATCTCCACATAGCCCTTTTCAAATGCGGCGACGCCGCGCTTGGGCTGCTTCGCATGCAGGGTCAGGGCCGCCGTTGCCATTTCTCCGGCTTTGTTCGCAAGAAGAATGCCCACCTGCTCATCCACGCCGCTCGGCGCGTACCTTACCTGGGAAGCGATCTGATCCGGACAGCAGGACATGAACCAGCGGATGAAGGAAAGGGCGTATACGCCGATATCCCAGAGCGCTCCGCCTGCAAGAGCCGGATTGAAAAAACGGTTCGTCATGTCATATTCCTTAAAGCTGCCGAAATTCATCTGGACCATGCGAAGCTTTCCCAGCGCGCCGCTTTCCATAAGCTCCCGCAGCCTTTTATAGAGCGGCATGTGATAGATGGTCATGGCCTCCGCGAGGATCAGGCCGCGCTCTTGGGCAAGCGCCTGCGCCCGCGAAAGCTCTCCGATATCCAGCGTGATGGCTTTTTCACACAGGACATGCTTTCCATGCCGCAGCGCTTCATCAATATAGGCGCTGTGCGTGTTGTGCGGCGTGGCAATGTAGACGATATCCACATTTTCATCGGTGAAAACCTGAGAAATACTTTCATAAGCATGGGGAATGCCGTATTCTTCTGCGAAGGCGGCTGTTTTTTCATGGGTGCGGCCCGCGACTGCGTACAGCGTCCGGCCTTCCGCCCGCATGGCCTGCGCGAACTGGCGGGCGATGGCGCCGCATCCGATTGCGGCCCAGTTGTGTTTTTTCATAGAGGCTCCTTTCCAGGCGGCGTTGTCTGCGCTTTCCGGATATTGCTTCTGAAAAGCTACTATCATCGTAAAGCGGAAAAAAGGGTTTGTCAATGCGGGATGGGAAAAAGACAGGTGAGAGAAAACGACACAGCCCGGAAAGCCTTCACATCCGGCCTTCCGGGCATAAAAAGAAGCAGATAGCGGGAATCGAACCCGTCTCTCCAGCTTGGGAAGCTAGCGTTCTACCGATGAACTATATCTGCATGTCTTGTAGTATAGCACAAACGATCCTATTTGAAAAGAGGAAAATAGAAACATTTTTTGGATAAAAAATTAACTCTTTGGGATACAACATAATACAATACGCCGCCATTTTCCATGAAACGACGGCAATATGAGACTGCGAGGCGGCAAAAACGCCGCTTACGCCAAAGGCGGGAGGCGGACAGGCGCCGGAGTATCAGCGGATGGTGCGCAGAACCTGAAGGACGCCGTCGTTGAGGTTGGTGCCAGCGACAAAGCGGGTGAGGCCTTTGATCTCCTTTCTGGCATTGCCGATGGCATAGCTCAGGTCGGCGCGCAGCAGCATGCCCGCGTCATTCAGGTTATCCCCGAAGGCCATGGTTTCTGAGGGCTGGATGCCGTGGCTGTTCTGGTATTCGGAAAGGGCGATGCCCTTGTCGGCGCTTAAAGGGGTGAAATTGACCCACTGCTTCCCGGAGCAGACGACCTGGAGCTGGCTGTGGCCGTGCCATTTCTGATACAGCCCCTGCCCTGCAAGCTCCTCGGCGGCGTCAGGGTGATAGAGCTCCACGCCCAGAATGCCGTCGTCCGCTGGAAGGTCTTCAGGCATGCGGGAAAGCCTGGTGATATCCAGAAGATAGCCCTCCGTGAGCCAGCGGTACAGCTCATCGGCCCCTTCCTTCACGTAGCCGCGCTTCAGGGCGGAAACGTAGGTGGTGCAGCCGGGAAGGGCTTCGATATCCCGGATGATCTCAAGCGCCAGCTTATGAGGAATGGTGTGGCAGGAAAGCACCCGGCCCCGGAATATGGTGCGCGCGCCATTGTCGCAGATGAACAGGATATCGTCAATAACGGGGGCGAACAGCTTTTCCAGGCTGGAATAGGAACGGCCTGATACGGCCGCGAAAAGAATCCCGGCTTTTTTCAGACGGCGGATCTGGGAAAAATATTCCGGATTCAGCTCATGTCCGCCATCCGGGACAAGCGTGCCGTCCACATCGGAACAGATCAGTTTTAGCATACTGCAGCCTCCATTAGTTTTCTCAACATGTTTGATCAAATTCTGTGCGTCCGGAAGGACAGCTCTATTTTAGGGGGAATTCCAGATCGTGTCAAGAAGCCGCTTTGTCCAGTTAATCAGACATTTTTTCTGTCCTCCAGGGAACAGCAGGATCGCTCCAATTTCATCAAAAAGGCTTTTTTACCTCACGTTGTCGCAAATCTGTTCATAAAGAAGTCAGTAAAGGCGGCCAGCTCCTCGTCTTGCGACACATAGACATACAGCTTTTCATCTTCCAGCCAATCATAGGCATTGATACCAATATACCCTTTTTTATCCGGATAAATGATAAAAGCATCGGCAGGGTACTTATTGCGACAGGCTTTGAAAATTTCAGAACGGCGATAGTAAGTCGGATCGCCGCATCCGGAAAGATCGGGAACCGTGGGAACAACCACGATCGTCTGACTATCCTCATTCCAGCCGACGATCAGATTGCCGATTTTCGTCTTGCTTCCATGAACAAATCCATAATTGAAGCGGCTGACATCCTCTGTATATCCGTAAATCAGTCTATAATCGCCTCCATCTTTTACAACCTGGTTAAACAGAGCACGCATTTTCTTCGCATTTGCGTTACTCTTTTCCATATCAATTTCCGGTCCCTTAAACAGTTTGCTAAAAAATCCCATCATTTTTTTCCTCCTGAATATAATACCATAACAGAATATCCGGACGGATTTACTCAATTCCATCATGCAAGCGGAGAGCTTTTTTTCAGGTTTTCCAAAGCATCCACGATCGCATTAAGTTGAAAGTCAACGGTTTCATCAGCAGCTTCAGAAACGAGCAGGGGGAGGGCATCGGGGAGCGCTCTGCGGATCACCATCGCCAACAGACTTAAATTTGTAAACAGCCCGATCACTCTGTCATCCGCCTTTATCCCAAATTTTTCCAGGATCTCTCCAAACAGCCGGAGCTGCCTCTGGCGGAATATCTGATATTTTTCCTTTGAAAGGCGCTTGAAAATAAGCTGTTGTTCTTCGATCGTTAAAACAGCGATCCCATTTTTCTCACCGTAACAGCAGGCATGAAGAAATTGCTTCACAGCATCACGCCAGCCTAAAGCAGGATCAGCCATCAGCTTTTGAACATATGCAATGATTTTAGGCTGCTGCCAGTACAGTGTTTCAACCACTAAATCCTCCTTTGTCTGAAAAAAGGAGTAAAAGAAGGTTCGTGAAATACCGACTTTTTTATATATCTGCTCTACCGTTGTATGCTGTATGCCTTGCTTTGCCATCAGGTCAAGCCCAACCATGATGAGCGATGTTCTGATATGTTTCCGTTCTTCCTCCGAATAAGCGACCCTTGGCATCCTGTCACCTCACATACAAATAAAGATGATTTTTAAATTTTGACTTTATTTTAGCATGCCAAACAGGAAAACACAAGGGGAGGGTAAAAATTAGTGGAGGGTAAAAA
The DNA here is from genome assembly GCA_019119595.1 of Candidatus Eisenbergiella merdavium. GTDB lineage: Bacteria > Bacillota > Clostridia > Lachnospirales > Lachnospiraceae > Eisenbergiella > Eisenbergiella merdavium. The sequence continues at coordinate 9,002 of DWWS01000003.1, forward strand.
TTAGCATTTCACAAATTTTCATCAATTATATGTCCCGGGTCAGCCGGTTTTTTATGACCGCATCTTATTTTTCCCCGGATATTATGATATGATTATGACATGATAAAAAACGCTGGCCGGGCTGAAGAGAGGCATTCAGGCGGGCGGAGGCGGAAAGCGGGAGAAGGAACATGAACAGAACCGGAAAGCAGAATGAGAGACAGGCTGGAAAACAGAACCGGAGGAGGCCGGAAAAGCGGGATGGGCAGAATATCTGCGTGAATCAGAAACGGTGCGGGAGCTGCCGGTATCTGTCCCTGACCTATGAGGAGCAGCTTGCCAGGAAGGAGGAGGCTGTCCGCCGCGCTTTGGGAAAGGGGCTTGTGGAGCGCGTCATGCCGGTCATCGGAATGGAGGATCCGTACCATTACCGCAACAAGGTGACGGCGGTGTTCGCCCGGGACAGGAAGGGCAATCCGATATCCGGCGTATATGAGGGCGGCACGCATCACGTGCTTCCGGTGGAGGAATGTCTGATCGAGGATGCGCTGGCGGACCGGATCATCGGCACCATACGGGGGATGCTGAAATCCTTTAAGATCTGGATTTATGACGAGGATACGCGGCAGGGGCTTCTTCGCTATGTGCTGGTGAGAAGGGGATTTTCCACAGGACAGGTGATGGTGGTTCTGGTGACGGCTTCTCCTGTGTTTCCCTCCAAACGGAATTTTGTGAAGGCACTCCTGCAGGCGCATCCGGAGATCACCACGGTGGTGCAGAACATCAATCCCCGGACGGACAGCCTGATCCTGGGAGAGCGGCAGCAGGTCCTTTACGGAACCGGTTATATCGAGGATGTGCTCTGCGGCCGCACCTTCCGCATCTCTCCCTCCTCCTTTTACCAGATCAATCCGGTGCAGACGCAGAAGCTCTATGAAAAGGCGGTCCGGCTCGCCCGTCTGACGGGAAAGGAACGGGTGATCGACGCTTACTGCGGGATCGGAACCATCGGTCTGGTGGCGGCTTCCAGGGCCGGATCGGTTCTGTCGATTGAGCTGAATCCGGACGCGGTGCGGGACGCCATCACAAATGCGAAAAGGAACGGCATCGGAAACGTGCGCTTCTACCGGGCGGACGCGGGGGAATTCCTGACCGGTATGGCGGCGCGCGGAGAAAAGGCGGACGTGCTTTTCATGGATCCGCCGCGCAGCGGCAGCACGGAGGCGTTTATGAAAAGCGCCGCGGCGCTGGGGCCGGAGAGGATCGTCTATATTTCCTGCAATCCGGAAACCTTGGGGCGGGATCTTCGGGTATTTAGCAGGCTGGGCTATCAGGCGGGAGAGGTATGGCCGGTGGACATGTTCCCTTGGACGGAAAGCTGTGAGGCAGTCGTTTTGCTTTCCAGGAAAGATATCGACTCGTAGAAGGTTCGTGCAGAGTTCTTAGTGGATGGCATGGATATGTCCGGGTTGCTATTCCGTTCTCAATCGTTCCACCAAAGTATCTTTCTCAATGAATCGGCTAACCCCATAGCTAATGCAAATCTGCAATCCGACGAGCAAAATGGAGAATAAAAGAATCGGGAATATATTAAACTCAAAAAGGATAAATTTCAGAGCCAATACCTTATTTGCCAAATAGCATAGC
>DWWS01000019.1 GCA_019119595.1 Candidatus Eisenbergiella merdavium
AGGGGTCAGGATGATATCAGAAAAGCCCTCCATCGCGGCCTGCCTCGCCATGCGGATGCTCTGCTCCATGGAGGCGGAGCCGTCGTCCACGCCAGGCAGGATATGCGTGTGGATGTCTATATATCCATGGATATCTATATATCCATGGATATCTGTATATCCATGGACATCTGCGTATCCACGGATACCGGCGGAGCTATGGACATCCACGTATCCATGAGCGGATGCGCTTTTGCTGATATCAGCATGGCCGCTGTTTTTCTGTGTTCCGATCGTATCCATCCCTCCCGTCACTGTTTTTCTTCCTCCACCGTTATCCTTTCCATAAAAAGGAACAGCATCTGCAGGCAGTAGTCCTGCTTTTCCGGAGAAAGCCTGCTGAGACCGGAAAGGAGAAGCCTCTTTTTGTCCGAATTCACTTCTCCCTTCTCCCCATAGATCAGGTAATCCATGGTAAAGCCGTACAGCTTCGACAGGCTGATGAGCGTCTCCACGCTCATCCCGCAGGAACCGCGTTCGATATCCGAATAATATTTCTCTGTCAGGCCGCACCGTTCGGCCACTTCTCTCCTGGTCCAGCCATAACGCAGCCGCCATTTTTTCAGCCGCGTGCCGGCCGCTGACCTGTCATAAAAAAGCTTTTCTCTCTTCTTTTGCATAAACGTCTTATCTCTTTCCTTTTTCTTTCGTAAAATATCTACTTTTATGAAAACAGGAATGAAAATCCCGGTATTTCCGGCTTTTTTCTTAGCGATTTCTGCTCTGTGAATTGAATTTGACGGCGCATTTTTGTTTTATTCCGGCGAAGCTGCTTCTGCCATCTCATTTTTCTCTTCTGTCTTTCTGCGTTTACGGCTGTCGCGTAGCTGACGGCTTTGACCACGATTTTGACGGCTTATTTTTTTCGATTTTGAATTTTTTGTCACTTTTTAACTTTTAATCCGTTTTTAAACGTAAAATATTGATGTTTTTAAGCCTTGCCAAAACAAAATAAAGAACATATAATAGGGAAAGAGTGATTTATCCTGTCGATTTGTTTTCATAAAAGTAGATATTTGACGAAAAAATTCCATCTTTTTTACAAAAAAAGGCATGTTTTTCCCCGTCTTCAAGTCCTGACGCCTCCTGCGCCCAGCCTTTACAACCCTACTTCCACCATGTAAAATAGAACCGGACGCAGCATATCTGGAGCACCCCATTGCTGCCCGAAACGACTTGCAGAGGAGGATCTCATCATGGGATTATTTGGTAAAAACGCCGGGACTGGTCAGGACGGATCCAGGCACTGGGCGAATGTCATTAAAAATTCAGGCCCCGGCGGGCTTTTGCTCTGGCGTCAGCCGGAGGAGGATTTCAATACGAATTCTACTCTGGTCGTCATGCCCGGGGAAAGCGCGGTCTTTGTGTCGCAGGGCAAAATCGAGCAGGTATTTGAAAGCGGTACCTACCGGCTTTCCACCCGCAACTATCCCTTTATCACCCGACTTTGCAGCGTTTTTACCGGCGGTGTCAGCACCTTTCACTGCATCGTTTATTTTGTACGGAAATCTGACAGCCAGGAAATCCGCTGGGGAACTGCCACACCCATTCAGGTACGGGACAAGGTCTGGGGCATCTGCACCTCCGCCAGAGCCAGAGGCGCTTACCGGGTCCGCATTGAAAATCCGACGGTATTTTTGGAAAAGCTGATCGGCAGCAATATTCCGTTTCAGTTTCAGGAGCAACTGGAGCAATATTTTTCCAGGGAATTCCAGTCCAGGATCAAAAGCGCCATTTCCAGATTTCTGAACAGCCGTCAGGAAGAGCTGATCGGGATCGATGCGTTTCTGGACGAGCTTTCCGGGCAGATCACCCCTTACATAGACGAAGCGCTTGTGGAATATGGCCTGAAATGCGTGAAATTTTCTCTGGCAGGACTGGACATTGATACCGGAAAATATGACGCTATCGACCAGTCCCAGATCGATTCCATCCGCAGGGAAAAGCTGGCCCGGGGAGATAAGGCAGCCATGGATGTGCTTGGCAGCGACTGGAACCGTCAGAAGGCAGCGGATATTCTCGGGGATCTTGCCAGGAATCCCGGTTCTGCCGGAACCGTGGCAGGCGCAGGCATAGGGATGGGAATGGCCGCCGGAAACGTCCTGGGAAGCATAGCCGGGCAACTGTTTTCCGCTGCATCCGCCCCACCGGAGGAGCCGGTTCCCGCCGCTTCTGCAGACCCGGTGGAAACGCTCGGAAAATTAAAAAAGCTACTGGATGCGGGACTGATCGAGCAAAGCGAATATGATGAAAAGAAAAAAGAGATTTTAAGCCGGTTATAAGACAAAAATTTCTTCAGAAAAAAAGAGGCGCCTCAATCTGCAGACGCCTCTTTGCCTATACATTTTTTCAGCGCACCACCGTCACAGACGGCCCCAACGCCTCATAATTGGACACCGGGTTATCGGTTCCCGTCACCTGCTTCAGATTCTGCAAAGCAGAAAGCGGCGACACATCGCTGACATAGTTATCAGAAAAATCAATGGTTTCCAAAGCCCCCATCTCACGGGCAAAATTCAGATCCGTCAGCTCATTTTCCCTGATGGAAAGATGCTTTAAGCTTTTGAGCCGTCCCAGAAAATCCAGGTGCTCAGAAAACGTCACATCGTCCCAATCCACATAAATAATACCGCCTCCGCCGGAAACCGTAACATTCTCATACAGCTTCAGATGATCCGCCTGAAGCTCTTCCAGAATGGTATTTTCCTGAATTTTATCAAAATTGATTTCCGCACTCATACCGGAAATATTCAGCCGCTTTAGGGCCGGAAGATTAAAGATCCCGGAAAGGTCGTCATAGGTTTCTGTTCCGGAAAGGTTTACTTCTTCCAGAGACGTCATTTCCGGAATAAAGCTGTAATCCCGCTCCGTGGAAACAAAGCTGGTACAGGTCAGAGATCTTAAGCTTCCCAGACCAGAGAATACCGACGGATCGGACACCTGGCAGCTATCGAGAGTCAATGCTTCCAGACCGGACAGGCTTTTCAAAAAGCTCATATTCTGGAAGCCTTCCAAATAGAGCTCTTTTAGCCGGGCCAGACCGGAAAGATCCGGCTCCGGACATCCATAGGGAAGATCCAGACGAAGGGTTTCCAATCCGGTCAGTCCGGACACTGCGGAAAGATCCTTAACCTCATCACACATCACAATGGACAAAGCCTTCAGACCGGAACAGTCCTTCAGGGCATCCAAAGTCAGCATAGCCCCATTAGAAAGACTTAAGCTCGCCAGCTCCGGCAGTCTGGAAATAAAACCGATGTCCCTCAGATTTTCCGAGGAGATGGACAGCTCCTTCAGTCCTGTCAACATGCCAAGCACGGAAAAGTCCATGGAAAGACTTCCGGATTCCAAAGCCAGGGATTCCAGCGAGGTCCCCTGAATCATCACCTTGGGGTCTGCCAGTTCTCCATGGATGACCAGCTTTTTCAGCGCCGGAAACCGTTCGACACCGGAAAGATCGAACGAGGAGCTTAAGCTCCTGATTTCTTCCAGTTTTTCCGGTTCCTCCACCACCGCTTCAATCTCTGTCAGGCTTCCAAAATATCCGGAAATTCCCCGGATGGATAGCCCCGCTAAATCTCCCGCCTGCAGGCTTTGGCTTGTATTCAGGTAAACCAGACCCGAAAACGCGGGCAGACAGGACAGATCCGCCTCAGAATATGTATCGCGGGAAAAGGATTCCCAGACCAGCTCCGCCTCTGCATTCTCCGCCGGATCCTCAAAGCTGTATCCGATCCTTCGCACATCAACCGTGGAAGAAAAGGACAACTGACGGATTCCCGCCAGCTCTGCCGCAGTGACCTCCTCCGCCGGCCGGTCAAACACAGCCTGGCAAAAAGCTGCAAGCAGCGGATCCTCTTTCAGCTTCTCCAGGGCGGCGGCAGCGGAATCCGCCGCTTCTGACTCCTGGGCCGGCAGGCCGTTTTCCTCTGCGGCAGCCTCCGTCTGTTCCGAGTTCTCACTGCTCCCAGAAAACGTCCTTAGTCCGTACAGAACGCCGAACACGGCAACGATCAAAACCATCACCGCAGCCGCCCGTTTTCCCGCAGCCGCTTTCTGTTCAGTCCCGGCTTTCTGTCCAGTCCCAATCCTCTGTCCTGTCCCGATCTTCTGCGAAGGCCTGTTCTCTGTGTATTGGAACTGAGACTGCCGGTGCGCATTTCCCCGGTTATTCTCCAAGGTATACCGGGTGTGGCAATATTCACATTCCGCCACATCAGGATTAAGCTCGTCTATTTTCAAACTTCCACCGCAGGCGCTGCATTTCAGCTCTGTCAATTTCATATATGGTCTTCCTCCTGCCGGGCTTAACTGTCAGGCTTTCCTGTTCTTTTGCCTGGCTGTTCTTTTGCCTGGCTGTTCTTTTGCCTGGCACATGATAGATATTATAGCAGAGTTTGAGGAAGTTGAACAGAATAAAGAAAGGGAACACACGACAAACGCATGAATGGTTCTGACATCCATTCATGCGCTTGTCGTGTTTGTCTGATATTCCTTATATTTTTCCGGAAACCTGCCGTACTGATTTGAGCACTATACGAGTGCTACGAACGTACTTCTTCTCCTTCTATACTCTCCCAATAAAAATCAGTAAATCAAGAAATGGCCTATTTTCAGGCTCTTTCCAAAGTGTAACAGTGGTTGGAACATAGCTTTTCTTTGCTTTTGCACCAACCATCATTTTTAAAATTTTTATTCCTCTTTTTGCAAATAAAAAAAGTGGCAGCAACACCATAAATCATTGATTTTACAGTGTTTTTGCCACTTTTGGTTCACTTTATTTATGAATATTTTCAGATTTTATGCGTAAATCATGCAGAAAATCAGAACTTCCCGGCGTTCGCCGCTTCCTCAATGCTAACCGCAACCGCCACAGTCATACCAACCATCGGATTATTTCCAGCGCCGATCAGTCCCATCATTTCCACATGCGCGGGAACGGAGGAAGAACCTGCGAACTGCGCATCGGAATGCATACGGCCCATGGTATCGGTCATGCCGTAGGAAGCAGGGCCTGCAGCCATGTTGTCGGGATGAAGGGTACGGCCCGTGCCGCCGCCGGAGGCAACGGAGAAGTACTTCTTGCCCTGCTCGATGCACTCCTTCTTGTAGGTTCCTGCAACGGGATGCTGGAATCTGGTGGGGTTGGTGGAGTTTCCGGTGATGGAAACGTCAACGCCTTCCTTGTGCATGATGGCAACGCCTTCACACACATCGTTCGCGCCGTAGCAGTTTACCTTCGCGCGGAGTCCGTCGGAATAGGACTTGCGGAATACTTCCGTAACGGTATTGGTATAGGGATCATACTCGGTCTCCACGAAGGTGAAGCCGTTGATCCTGGAGATGATCTGAGCCGCATCTTTTCCAAGGCCGTTCAGGATAACTCTCAGGGGTTTCTTACGAACCTTGTTCGCCTTCTCAGCGATGCCGATCGCGCCTTCCGCAGCGGCGAAGGACTCATGTCCGGCCAGGAAGCAGAAGCACTCGGTATCCTCTTCCAGAAGCATCTTGCCCAGATTTCCGTGTCCCAGACCTACCTTACGGGTATCTGCAACGGAACCGGGGATACAGAAAGCCTGAAGGCCTTCTCCAATGGCTGCCGCCGCATCGGCTGCTCTTCTGCAGTCCTTCTTGATGGCGATCGCAGCGCCTACGATATATGCCCAGCATGCGTTCTCAAAGCAGATGGGCTGAATCTTTTTCACCTGATCATACACGTCAAGGCCGGCATCCTTCGTGATCTTCTCCGCTTCTTCCAGAGAAGCAATGCCGTAGCTGTTCAGAACGGCATTGATCTTATCAATACGTCTTTCATAGGATTCAAATAAAGCCATTTTCGCTACCTCCTCTTATTCCTTTCTGGGATCAATGATCTTAACCGCATCGTCAACGCGTCCGTACTGGCCTTTTGCCTTCTCATACGCCGTGTTGGGGTCGTCGCCCTTCTTGATGAAGTCGGTCATCTTTCCAAGGCTTACATACTGGTAGCCGATGATCTGGTCGTCCGCGTCAAGAGCGATGCCCGTCACATAGCCTTCGGCCATTTCCAGATAACGGGGGCCCTTCTTCAGCGTGCCGTACATGGTTCCAACCTGGCTTCTTAAGCCCTTTCCAAGATCCTCAAGGCCCGCGCCGACAGGAAGTCCGTCCTCAGAGAAAGCGCTCTGGGTTCTGCCGTAAGCGATCTGCAGGAAAAGCTCTCTCATAGCGGTGTTGATCGCGTCGCACACAAGGTCTGTATTTAAAGCTTCCAGAACGGTTCTTCCCGGAAGGATCTCAGCCGCCATGGCTGCGGAATGGGTCATGCCGGAGCATCCGATGGTCTCCACCAGAGCCTCCTGGATGATGCCCTCTTTCACATTCAGGGTCAGCTTGCAGGCGCCCTGCTGAGGAGCACACCAGCCAACACCGTGGGTCAGGCCGGAAATATCCTTAACCTCTTTGGCCTTTACCCATTTCGCTTCTTCGGGGATCGGAGCACAGCCGTGAGCAACGCCTTGTGCCACTGGACACATTTCTTCAACTTCTTTTGAATAGATCATGTGAAAACTCCTTTCGATATGTAGATTGTTTCAGCAGACGGAAGATATGCCGGATATCCCCCGCCGACAGGGCCGCATGCCGCCGGATGGCCGCAGACCGCCTGTCCCCAATCGTTCGTTCTATTTTCTCACATTTCCATGCAAAAATCCAGCCCTTTTGAAAAAAATTGTCAAAAGAGCCGGACTTCATAAACGGCCGCACTGCGGCGGATATCCAATTTTTTTACGTAAGCATCATACGGTCGCACAACGACCGATTTTCTTTTTCTTTACGTAAGCATCATACGGTCGCACAACGACCGCTCTTCTTTTTCCTTACGTCAGCATCATACGGTCGTTGGCGAATTCTCCGCCGCTGGCCTGCTCAAATTTGCGCAGGAGGTCGGAAACCTGCAGATTCTTCTTCTCCTCTCCCTCCACGTCATAGATGATCCTGCCCTCGTGCATCATGATGAGGCGGTTGCCGTGGGCGATGGCGTCCTTCATGTTGTGGGTGATCATCAGGGTGGTCAGGTGCTCCTCGTCCACAATGCGCTGGGTCACCTCAAGCACCTTTGCGGCGGTTTTGGGATCCAGGGCGGCGGTGTGCTCGTCCAGGAGAAGGAGCCTGGGCCTTTTCAGGGTAGCCATGAGCAGGGTCAGCGCCTGACGCTGGCCTCCGGAAAGGAGGCCCACCTTGCTGGTCATGCGGAATTCCAGGCCGAGGCCGAGGATCTTCAGCTTTTCCTGATACATCTGGCGTTCCTTCTGGGTGATGCCGGGACCGAGGCCTCTGCGGCCTCCACGGCGGGCGGCGAGGGCGAGATTTTCCTCGATCTGCATATTGGCCGCCGTGCCGGTCATGGGATCCTGGAACACTCTTCCCAGGTATTTGGCGCGTTTGAATTCGGGCAGCTTTGTCACGTCGATGTTGTCGATGGTGATCGTTCCCTCGTCCACGGGGAACACGCCGGCCGTAGCGTTGAGCATGGTGGATTTTCCGGCTCCGTTCCCACCGATGACGGTGACGAAGTCTCCCTCCTTCAGCTTCAGGTTCAGGCCGTTCAGCGCGGTCTTTTCGTTGACGGTGCCCGCGTTAAAGGTCTTTCGGATTCCTTTCAGTTCAAGCACGGGGCTCACCTCCTTTTTTTGCAGGCTTTACGGGCTTCGCAAAATATTTTTCCCGAATGTAGGGAATGGCAAGGAATACGGCCACCACCAGAGCGGAAAGCAGCTTCAGGTCGTTGGCGTTGAGTCCCAGCCAGAGCACCACCTGCAGCACCAGGTAGTAAATGATCGCGCCGAAGGCGACGGTCGCGAGGGTAAAGGCAAAATTGCCCCGCACGCGGCGGAAAATGACCTCTCCGATGATGACGGCGGCAAGTCCGATGACGATGGCGCCGCGTCCCATATTCACGTCAGCAAAGCCCTGGTACTGGGCAAGCAGGCCGCCGGAAAAGGCCACGATACCGTTAGAAACCATCAGTCCGAGCAGCTTGCAGAAATCCGTGTTGATGCCCTGTGCCCTGGACATATTCGGGTTGGAGCCGGTGGCACGGATGGAGCAGCCAAGCGAGGTGCCGAAAAACCAGTAAAGCAGGGCGATCAGAACCACAATGATAATGAGGCAGATCAGCAGTGTATTTTCATAAAAGGGGACTCCCTTCACATTTCTCAGGGAAATGAGGAGATCGTACTGGGTCGCGCTGAGCGCCTGGTTGGCGCGGTTTCCCATGATGCGCAGGTTGACGGAATACAGGCCGAGCTGGGTCAGGATTCCCGCAAGGATGGCAGGGATTCCCATTACCGTATGAAAGATCCCCGTCGCGAGACCCGCCAGCACACCGGCCAGAAACGCGGCAATCAGGGACACCCCCACCGAATGACCGCTCAGCATCATCATCACGCAGACCGCGCCGCCGGTACACATGGAGCCGTCCACCGAAAGATCCGCCAGATCCAGGATCTTATAGGTGATGTAGACGCCGATCGCCATGATCCCCCAGACCAGGCCCTGCGCGCATGCGCCCGGAAGCGCGTTGAAAAGTGCCATGATATTCACTTCATTTTCCTCCTGGGTTTTGTTTGTTTTTCCGGCAAAAACCGGAATTTTCTGAAAGCGGCAAAAAGCGGCAGGAAGATGTTCTTCTCAACCGCTTCTGCAAACAGGGGCGCCTGAAAATGCGGCACCCCCGTACTGCCCATGTATGTCATGTATGTACCCGCATGCAGCATTGTTACTCCGCTGCGATCGCTTCATAGCCCTCCGGAACCGTGATGCCAAGCTCGGTGCAGATCGCCTCGTTGTACATCTTGGTCACGTTGGGAGCGGATTTGATTTCCATAGTAGAAATGTCCGCGCCGTTTTCCAGAATATCCACTGCCATCTCGCCGGCCGTGTAGCCGATATCATAATAGCTGATGGAAAGCGTCGCAACGCCGCAGCCTGCGCAGATGCCCTGCTCACCGGCGATGACCGGGATTCCTGCAGGAAGGCATACGTTATTGATGACCTCCGTATTCGCCGCAGCCGTATTGTCCGTGGGAACATAGATCACATCGCAGCCGGAAACCGCATTGGTGACCACGGAAGCCAGATCGTTGGAATCCGCAAAGGTATAGTCCTCACAGGTATAGCCGTATCCCTCAAGGAAACCGCGGATGGTGTCCGCCTGGTAGATGGAGTTGGGCTCCGCGGAGCAGTACAGCAGACCGATGGTCTGCGCGTCCGGGAAAAGCTCGTTCAGCATGGCCGCCTGTTCTTCCAGCGGAGCCAGGTCGGAGGTTCCGGAAATGTTGGCTCCGGTCGTTCCCGTCCAGTCGCTGATCCCCAGCGCGGTCGCATAATCGGTGATGGAGGTTCCCAGGATCGGGATATCCGTGGTTCCCTGCGCGGCTGCCTGGAGGGCTGCCGTAGCGTTCGCCAGGATCAGATCCACATCCTCCGCTACAAACTGATTGATGATGGTAGCGCAGGTCGCGGAATCGTTGGACGCGTTCTGCTCGTCAAACACGACCCTGTCCTCTCCCAGAAGCTCCACCAGAGCGTCCTTGAAGCCCTGCGTCGCAAGATCGAGCGCTTCGTGCTGCAGAAGCTGGCAGATGCCGATCTGATATACCGTATCACTGCCGGAGGCCGTTGCGCCACCCGTATTGTCCTCTGCGCCCGCTGCCGTGCTTTCCGCCTCAGCCGGCTCCGCCGCCGCAGATTCCTCCGCGGGCGCTTCCGAAGCCGCAGGTGTGGAAGCGGATTCTCCCGTGCTGCCTGAGCAGCCTGCCAGCATGGCCGCGGTCATGGTAAGTGCTGTTGCTACCGCCAATAACTTTTTCATAGCTGATTCCCCTTTTCTTTCTCATTTCGCCGCTTCAATGCGTGAAAGCATTAATGCGTTCAACTGTTACTATACACGAAATCCCATGATACGTCAACCAGAAAATAAAGGGGAAGCGGGCGCCGCCGTTCGCATGTCTGCCAGTGAACGGCGGCGCCGCGTGGAGCAGGCTGGACAGTTTCCGTCAGTCCGCTTTTCTCTTTTCCACGATCTCCTTCGCATTCTTGAAAATACTGTTGGCCGGAACAAAGCCTCTCACCATGGACAATGGATAAACATTGCTTTCCCGTCCGATCACGGTTCCGGGGTTCAGCACGCTGTTGCAGCCCACCTCCACGTTATCGCCGAGCATGGCCCCGAATTTTTTCAGGCCGGTATGGCACTCCTCTCCCTCGCAGCGGACCACCACCAGGGTCTTGTCGCTTTTCACGTTGGAGGTGATGGAACCTGCGCCCATGTGCGCCTTATAGCCCAGGATGCTGTCTCCCACATAGTTATAGTGCGGCACCTGCACCTTATTGAAAAGGATCACGTTCTTTAACTCCGTAGAGTTGCCGACCACGGCTCCCTTTCCCACGATCGCGCTTCCGCGCACGAAGGCGCAGTGGCGCACCTCGGCCTCCTCGTCGATGATGAGCGGGCCGTTCAGGCAGGCTGTGGGAGCCACCTTCGCGCTCTTTGCGATCCAGATGTTCTCTCCTCTTTTCTCATAACGGTCCTGCGGAAGGCTGTTTCCCAGCTCGATGATAAATTCCTTAATCTTCGGCAGCACCTCCCAGGGATATTCCGCTCCCTCAAAAACGGCCGCCGCTATGGTCTCCTTCAAGTCATAAAGTCTGTCGATCCTGCATGCCTGCATGTTTACCTCCATTCGAAGCGCTTTTAGATGCCTTCGCGTAATACTTCGCGCTTTCTTCAAACTGTCTGTAAAGCACCTGCTGGTTATTGAGCTGTTTTACGATGTTGGTTCTTCTCGTCACAAAATCAGTGAGCTTTTCCATGTACTCGTCGCCGGTGATCTCTCCCTGCGCCACCATGGAAAGGCCCTTTTCCCAGCTTGCCGTAAGAGCCGGGTTGAGCAGGGGCCGGATGGAATCCGACACCACGTCGTAGATCATCTCCCCCATCTGGGTAGGCGTGATGATCTGGGTCTTTTTATTCAGCGAAAGATAGGAAATGGCGATCAGCTTTTTCAAGATCTCCGCCCTGGTGGCGCTGGTGCCGATGCCGCTTCCCTTGATCTGGGCGCGCAGCTCCTCGTCCTCGATGAACTGGCCCGCGTTTTCCATGGTCAGGATCATGCTTCCGGAATTGTAGCGCTTTGGGGGAGAGGTCTCCCCTTCCCGGATGGCAAAGCCCTGGCAGGAAAGCTTCATTCCCTTTTTCAGCTTCTGTAAAACGGCGAGGAAGGCTGCGTCATACTTCTCCTCCGCCTGGCCGTCCTCCTTCTGCTCATCCGCTCCGGCGGCGTTTTTCTGATTCTGTCCGACACCTGACTGTTCTCCCATGGCCGACGATGCGCGCTCCGATGATGCGCCGCCTCGGCGAGCCACCTTCAGATAGCCCTCCTCCACCAGCACGCGGAAGCTGGAGAAGAACCGTTCCTTTTTCATCACGCAGACCAGGGAAAGCTTCTGATAGACTGCCGGCGGGTAAAAGATGCTCAAAAAGCGCCGGACGATCAGCTCATATACCCTGGCGGATGCGGGCGCGAGGGAACGAAGCGCCCCGAAGCCCTGACCGGTGGGGATGATGGCGTAATGATCCGTAATCAGTTTATCGTTTACATATCTGGTCTTTGCGATTCCCTTAAACGTCCCCTCCTCCAGAACCTGCGCGGCGAAGGACGCGAGCGGCTGGTAGCTTTTCAGCCCGCCGATGTTTCTTCCGATCTCCTTTGCAACGGCGGAGGACAGCACGCGGGCGTCCGTTCTCGGATAGGTGGTCAGCTTTTTCTCATAAAGCTCCTGAGCGATCCGCAGCGTTTCGTCCGGACTCAGCTTGAACAGGCGGGAGCAGTCGTTTTGAAGCTCCGCCAGGTTGTATAAAAGAGGAGGATATTTCTGCTCCTTTTTTCGCTCGATCTTTTCGATCACGGGCGGCTCCTCGTCCTGCTTCAGGAATTCGATCAGAGCCTCGGCGCTCTCCTTTTTCAGGAAGCCGTTTTCCTTATAAAGCAGGGGGGACCGGTACCAGGCGGAGCCCTCCACGGCCCGCCATTCGCCCTCAAAGCCCTTCTGCGGGGAGGAGCCCTGCGGCGGGCCGGATGCGCCCGCCTGCACGGAAACGCCGGGCAGGCCCGATACGTCCGCCTGGCACGATACCCCCGCCTGACCGGATGCATCCGCCGCGGCCGCACCCTCCGCAAGCGCGTTCATGCCCTCCGGCAGCAGGGATGCCGTCACCCGGTAAAAGGGGGTTTTCACAAACTGGCGGATCTCCCGCTCCCGGTTCACCACCATGCCGAGCACGCAGGTCATGACCCGGCCAACGGAAATGACGGCCCGGTCCAGCTTCAGGTAATTTTTCACCGGCGTGCCGTATTTCAGCGTAAGGACACGGGAGAAGTTGATCCCCATCAGGTAATCCTCCTTCGCCCGCAGATAGGCCGCGTCGCTGAGATGATCGTAGGCGGACAGATCCTTCGCCTCCCGGATGCCGCGCAGGATCTCCTCCTCCGTCTGGGAATCGATCCAGACCCTGCGGCGCGTTTTGCCGTGTACGCCGGCCTGCCGCTCCACCAGCCGGTAAATGTATTCTCCCTCCCGCCCGGAGTCCGTGCACACGTAGATGGTGGCAACGTCCTCCCGGTTCAGAAGGGAGCTGACGATGTCGAACTGCTTCTGTACGCCGGGGATCACCTCATATTTGTATTCCTCCGGCAGGAAGGGGAGCGTCTGAAGGCTCCAGCGCTTCAGCGCCGGATCGTAGGCCTCGGGGTAGCTCATGGTCACCAGATGCCCCACGCACCAGGTCACCACGGCCTCCTCCGATTCCATGTATCCGTCCCGGTTTGTCATGCGGTATTTCAGAGCCCTGGCGAACTCGCGGGCCACGCTCGGTTTTTCCGCAATGAACAGATCCTTTCCTGTTTTCTGACTCAATGATCCTTCCTCTTTCAGCCTTCCTTAGCGGTGATGTAGCCCTGCGCCTTCAGAAGCTCCGCGCAGAGGATCGCTCCGCCGGCCGCGCCGCGCACGGTGTTGTGGGAAAGGCCGATGAATTTCCAGTCGTATACCGTATCCTCGCGCAGTCTGCCAACGGAAACGCCCATGCCGTTCTCATAATCCACGTCCATGCTCACCTGGGGTCTGTTGTCCTCTTCCAGATACTGGATGAACTGCTTCGGCGCGCTGGGCAGGGAAAGCTCCTGGGGAACGCCGCGGAAGCTCACCAGCTTTTCAATGAGCTCTTCCTTCGTGGCCTTTTTCGCAAACTTCACGAATACGGCGGCGGTATGGCCGTTCAGGACAGGAACGCGCACGCACTGGCAGGTGATCACGGGAGAGGCGGCGGGCACGATCACGCCGTTTTCGATCTTACCCCAGATGCGCAGCGGCTCCTTTTCGCTCTTCTCTTCTTCTCCGCCGATGTAGGGGATGATGTTCCCCACCATTTCCGGCCAGTCCTGGAAGGTCTTTCCGGCTCCGGAAATGGCCTGGTAGGTGGTCGCCACCACTTCCGTGGGCTCGAATTCCTTCCAGGCGGTGAGGACGGGCGCGTAGCTCTGGATGGAACAGTTGGGCTTCACCGCGACGAAGCCTCTCGTGGTGCCAAGGCGCTTTCTCTGGTATTCGATTACCTGCATGTGCTCCGGGTTGATCTCCGGCACCACCATGGGCACATCCGGCGTCCAGCGGTGCGCGCTGTTGTTGGAAACCACGGGCGTTTCCGTCTTTGCGTAGTCCTCTTCGATCTTTTTGATCTCTTCCTTGGTCATGTCAACCGCGCTGAATACGAAGTCCACCTCTTTGGCGACCTTCTCCACCACGTTGACGTTCATGACCACGATATTCTTCACCGCCTCCGGCATGGGCGTGGTCATTTTCCAGCGTCCGCCGACGGCTTCCTCGTATGTTTTTCCTGCGGATCTGGGGCTTGCGGCGATCACCGTCACCTCAAACCAGGGATGATTTTCCAGCAGGGAGATAAAACGCTGTCCCACCATTCCGGTTCCGCCCAGGATACCAACCTTCAGCTTCTTTTCCATCTTTCTCCTCCGTTCTGCCGCGTCCGTGTGCGGCCCTCGTCTTTTTGTTTCCGGCAGCCTGAATGCCTGTCAGGCTGCCGTTCGCCCGTCGGGCGATCCTATCTGATAACGCCGTTCTCCTGCAGGTATTTCCGGTTTACGGCAATGACCTGCTCCATGGCCTGCCTGCCCGGGGCGCCAAGGGTCAGGCGCTTCTCCACGCAGGTTTTCATGGAAACGGCTTCGTAAATATCCGCTTCAAAGGCCGGGCTGAAGCCCTTGAATTCCTCCAGGGACAGCTCCCCGATGCTCTTTTCCTGCTCGATGCAGTAGAGCACCAGCCGTCCGATCACGCCGTGCGCGTCGCGGAAGGGAACGCCTTTCTCCACCAGGTAATCCGCGGCGTCCGTGGCGTTGGTAAAGCCGCCGGAGGCGCTCCTTTCCATGACGTCCTTACGGAAGCGCATGGTCTTTACCATGCCGGCGAACAGCGCAAGACAGCTTTTTACCGTATCGATGGCGTCGAAGGTGCCCTCCTTATCCTCCTGCATGTCCTTGTTATAGGCCAGCGGGATGCCCTTCATGGTGGTAAGAAGTCCCATCAGAGCGCCGTAGACACGGCCGGTCTTTCCTCTCACCAGCTCCGCGATATCCGGATTCTTCTTCTGCGGCATGATGCTGCTCCCGGTGGAATAGGCGTCGTCGATCTCCACAAAGCCGTATTCATTGGAATTCCAGGTGATGATCTCTTCGGAAAAACGGCTCAGGTGCATCATCACCGTGGAAAGGGCCGCCAGAAGCTCGATGCAGTAGTCCCTGTCGGAAACGGAATCCATGCTGTTTAAGGTGGGGCCGTCAAAGCCCAGCAGCGAAGCGGTGTAATCCCGGTCCAGCGGATAGGTGGTTCCGGCAAGCGCGCCCGCGCCCAGGGGGCAGGTATTCATCCGGTGATAGATGTCCTTCATCCGGAGACGGTCCCTTTTGAACATCTCAAAATAGGCGCCCAGATGATGGGCAAGCGTGGTGGGCTGGGCCTTCTGCATGTGGGTGAAGCCAGGCATGACGGTGTCCAGATTCTCCTCCATCAAAGTAAGGAGGATCTCCAGAAGCTCCTTTAAAAGGCCGTCCGTTTCCTGAATCTCCTTTCTCACGTAAAGCTTCATGTCCAGAGCCACCTGATCGTTCCGGCTTCTTCCGGTATGGAGCTTCTTTCCGGCGTCTCCGATCCGTTCGATCAGATTCGCCTCCACGAAGCTGTGAACGTCCTCATAGGCGTCCGTCACGGCGAGCCTTCCCGCCTTTACATCCTCCCGGATCCCGGCAAGGCCGTCTGTGATCGCAGCTTTTTCTTCCTCCGTCAGAATCCCCTGCTTTGCCAGCATGGCCGCATGGGCGATGCTTCCCTCAATATCCTGTTCCAGAAAACGCTGGTCAAAATGGATCGAGGCGTTGAACTGATATGCAAGACGATCCGTTTCCTTTGTAAAACGGCCGCCCCAGAGCTGTGCCATATGTACCTCCGTTCCGCCGCAAAAGATCCGGCATGTTTTCTTTTGAAGTCCGCCCGACAGCGCATGCCGTCAGGCCGTTTTTGACTCAATTAAAAATGATACTACCACAAAACCGCCCCCCTTGCAACGCAGAATCGCACCGGGCAGCCGGTTTCAACAAAAAGGAACAGGAATCTCTCTTTTTTCATATGATATCCTATATCGAAGATATGCCGCCCGAAGTCCAGATACTTCAAAATGGAGGAATGACATGGAAGACATTCAGCTTTCCCTGAAAAACGTATCCTTTTCCTACCACAGCCAAAGCGGCGAGGTACGTGCCCTTGACAGCGTCAGCTTCCATGTGCGCGCCGGAGAATTCGTCGCCATCGTCGGCCCAAGCGGCTGTGGAAAATCAACGATCCTGTCCCTCATCGCCGGGCTTTTAAAGCCGGAATCCGGGGACATTACTTTTTATACCGAAGATCCTCATGACAAAAAACCGGGGATCGGCTACATGCTGCAGCGCGACCACCTGTTTGAGTGGCGCAGCATTTACCGCAACATCACCCTGGGACTTGAGATCAATCATCTGCTGACGCCGGAGAAAAAAGCGGCGGTTCTTGCCATGGCGGAGGATTACGGCCTTACGCCCTTTCTTTCCAAAAAGCCGAGTGAGCTTTCCGGCGGGCTGAAGCAGCGCGCCGCGCTGGTGCGCACCATGGCTCTCGAGCCCGACATCCTGCTGCTGGATGAGCCCTTCAGCGCTCTGGACTACCAGACCAGGCTGAACGTTTCCGCCGACATCTGCCGGATCATCCGTTCCGCACAGAAAACCGCGATTCTCATCACCCACGACCTTTCCGAGGCCATAAGCCTCTCGGAGCGGGTGATCGTTTTAAGCGGCCGGCCCGCACGGGTCATAAAGGAAATCCCCATCCACCTGACCCTTCGGGACGACAGCCCGCTCGCGGCAAGGAATGCGCCGGAATTTAAAACCTATTTCAACCTGCTGTGGGAGGAACTGAATCATGAATGAGAAAAGAATAGAAAAAGCCTCAGAAAAGCTGCCGCAGGCCGCGTCCGGCGCCGTGACCGCGCGCCAGACCGCCTTTCTGAACGCCCATAAAAAACGCAGGCGCATGATCACCTTCATGCGCGTATTTCTGCTGATCCTGTTTCTTGCCGTATGGGAGCTGTGCTCCGACCTGGATGTGATCGACGCCTTTTTCTTCTCCAGTCCGCGCAGGGTGGTCGTCAATTTTGTCACCCTGCTTGAGGAAAATTCCCTCCTCACCCACATCGGCGTCACGCTGTATGAGACGCTTCTGAGCTTTCTTCTGGTCTTTCTCATCAGCATGATATGCGCCACCGTGCTCTGGTATTCCTCCAGGCTTTCGGAGATCCTGGAGCCCTATCTGGTGGTTTTGAACAGCCTGCCCAAATCCGCTCTCGCGCCTCTGCTCATCGTCTGGCTCGGCACCGGGATGAACACCATCATCGTGGCCGGCATGTCCGTCGCGCTTTTCGGCGCCATCATCAGCCTGTACACGGGCTTCCGCCAAGTGGATGAGGAAAAGATCCGGCTGATCTACACTCTGGGAGGATCCCGCAGGGACGCCCTGTTCAGAGTGGTCCTCCCCGGCTCCATTCCCACCATTTTAAGCACCATGAAGGTCAACATCGGCCTGGCGCTGGTTGGCGTGATCATCGGAGAATTCCTCGCGGCCAGAAGGGGGCTTGGATATCTGATCATTTACGGAAGCCAGGTGTTCAAGCTGGATATGGTGATCACCTCCATCCTGATCCTGTGCGTGATCGCAATGGGGCTGTATCAGGTGATTCAGGGTATTGAAAAATTTTATAAAAAAAGACTGTGAAATGCTCCGGCAGGTCAATCCGGCCTGCCGGAGCATCTGCTTTACAGCTCTTCTTTCAGAATTCCAGCACCGCCCGGCACTGTTTCCGGAAGCAGGCGATGCCGTAGGAAAGAATGGTCTCCATTCCCTCCGTTCAGCCTTCCCGCAGAAAGTCTCCATACCAGCAGACCAGCGCCTCGATCCGGCGAAGCTCGGATTCCCGGCTGATGCGGCGGTATACCTCCTTATAGTGATACAGCCAGGTTTCCAGCTCCTTCGCCAGCTTCCATCCGTCCGGCATCGACGGGAAGGTACAGCCGAAGGCATCCGCTGCCGCCGCTTTCCCGGCTTCGTTGAACAGGCGGATTCCCCTGACCGCCACGGCATAGGGCATCACTCTGTCTCTCCTGTCGCTGTCCAGGCTGACGATCCGGGCGTACAGCTCCCTCTCGATCTGCAGAAGCCTTTCGTTCTTGGCGTCCACGTCCTCCAGCAGCCCAAGCTCCTCCCGGAACAGCTGCAGATATTCCTTTTCAAACTCCTTCAGGCCGCGCTTCACTTCCCAGAAGCCGCAGACGGAATGCCATTCAAAGGCAGTATTTCCCTGAATCGCCGCCAGGGTCTCCAAAAGCTTTTCTGAGGCGTCATGGTACTCAATGCGGGAAATCTGCCGGTTGATCTCTTCATATTCCGGGATGTTCAGGTTCCAGGAAAAGGCCGCGCCGTAGATCATGCCCACTGCAGAAAAATCCGGGTGGGACACATGCAGATAGTCTCCCCAGTCCGTATTCAGCACGCCGATGGCACCATATTTTCCGGCATAGGTGCACATCCGCTTTATGTTGTTATAGGCGTTCCAGTTCAGAGGGACCAGTTCGTTCCAGGAGCAGCAGCCCGGACAGCAGTACTGTACCGCTCCCGCTTCATACATCCGCCTGGTCGGCTCTTCACTCTGATCCCAGGCATAGCCCCAGTTCAGACAGATCGTTTCCTCCGGCATCTCCCGGATCTTTTCCGGGAATTCCCAGATGATATCCCCCCAGAACATGGGACGTCTGCCGTTTTCCACCAGAAACTGCGCAAGCTCGCGGATGAAGCCGGTATAAACCTGATCCTTTCCCTTTTCTTCCACCAGCTTCTTCGCCCTTCCTGTTCCAAGGTCAAAGGTTTCGTCCGCGCAGAAGTTAAACTGTCTGGAGGAGAACAGCTCCATAAACTCCCCGATCATGCCCCTGATCAGGGTGAGGCTCTCCGGATCCGCCGCGTTGATCGTATGGTGCGTCATGCGGCCCCGCACGGAAAAAGGCTGCTCCTGCGCGTTTTCCAGCTCGCACAGTCCCGCGTATTCCTTCGTGGACAGCAGCTTATACAGGTGGCCAAAGCTGGACAGGGAGGGCACCAGCTCCACTCCTCTTTCCAGGCAGTAGCGGTCCAGCTCCATGATCTCGGCGGCCGTCAGCGGCGTATCGTCCCTCCACAGCTCCGTCATGCCGCGGAACAGGTAGGTATGCTCAATATAAAGCTGAAGCTGGTTCAGCTTATAATAAGCCATCCGGTCCACCAGCTCCTTCAGCCATTCCAGCTTCGGGATCCGGCCTCTGGTACAGTCAAAATAAAAGCCCCGGTTCAGAATATCCGGCCGGTCTTCAATATGAAGGCAGGGCAGAAGGGCTCCCTTCTGTTCCAGGATCTGACGCAGCGTCTGCATGCCGTGCCAGAGGCCCTGCTCCCCGCCGGAAAGCGTGATGCCGTCCTCTCTGATATCAAGAATATAGCTCTGAGCAGGCGCGGCGGGATCCAGCCGGATGACGACGTCCTCCTTTTTGGCCCTCCCCCTTGTCAGAACGGCCCGGTAACCCAGAATCTTTTTCAGCTCTGCGTTGAACAGCTCCGCCTGTCCGGTCACCCTCCAGGAGCAGGAGGGTTCTACGATCAGGTAGGTTTCACAGGTCAGAAGAAAGCTTCCCTCTTTTTCTTCCAGCTTTGTCGGTGCAGGTATCAGATACATCTTTCAAAGTCTCCCTTTTCTTTATTTTTCAGTCAAATCCCTTATATTTTTCTTCCAGCAGACGGATCCCGTACTCCCTCGGCGTTCCTTTCAGGCGCCGCTTATATGTTTCGAGCTCCCCTCTGCAGTGCTCCGGGCCGCCCTCCCGCATCACGGTCCACATCGGATCCGTATCATAATGAGAGGTCTTCATCATGCTGTCGGTCCAGTCCAGGATCAGCTTCGCTCCTCTGGCGCACAGCTCCGGCCTCTTTGCAGCCAAATCATGCTGCTCGTGCGGATCCTCCTTCACGTTGAAAAGCATCTCGTCCGGAAGAAGGTGATAGCCGCCGTGTATGGTGCGGATATAAATATAATCGTCAAAGCGGACGCTTCTCTGACAGACGTGGGCACATTGGGTGAGCACCGCGCAGGGTCTGGAGCAGTCCGTCCCGTCCCGGAGCGTGCGCGCAAAGGATACGCCGTCATACTGATATCTGTCCCCCCGGAACATGGAGGTTCCCAGAAGCTCCTGCATGGTGGGGGCAAGGTCTGTGTTGTCATGAAAGCCCTCAGCCACAGCGCCCTTTCGCATGCCCGGCCAGCGGATGATCAGAGGGATCCGGCTGACCGGCTCGTCCGCCATTCCGTGCTCCGCGTACACGCCGAATTCTCCCAGATCCTCTCCGTGGTCCGCAGTGATGATGACCGCAAGCTCGTCGTCATACAGTCCGTTTTCCTTCAGCCAGCCGATGATGCGCCCGATATTGTCGTCCGTATACCGCACGCCGTCGTCATACTGATTGATGAAACGCTCCGCATCCTCCAGACTGCTCAGCCTTCCCGGATGCTTCGGCCATCTTTCGCTGCTGTCGTCGTTCCACATGTTGATCTCATTCGCGCCGTGGGGCCCGATGTGCAGCAGATGCTCCCGGAAAATTTCTTCGGTGATCCAGCCGTCCGGCAAGGGCGTTCCCGCGAAGGGACTCTCATAATCCGCCGGGGTGCGGTAGGGCGTATGGGGATCCCAGTAATGCACATGCATCATCCAGTTGTCTTTTCTGCCGTTCTTTTCCAGCCATTCAAGCACACGGGGCGTCACCTCGCCCGCTGTCTCCGCTCCTCTTTCTCCCAGGTTATGACACTCGTTGAAGCCCGCGTTGAACCACCAGGCAGAATGTCTTTCCGCGAACGTGGAAAAGGATACCGTGTGCATTCCGGCCCGCCTGAACTGCATGAACAGACTGTTTTCCGACATATCGTCCGTAAAGCTGCGGCTTCTTCCCTGCAGACGCATGTCCGCCGCGCTTCCTCCGTGTCCTACGATCCCGTTATGGATCCCGTACTGCCCGCTCACCATGGAAGCCCTGGACGGAAGACAGGGCGCGTTCGGGCAGTAATAACGGTCAAAACGCACACCCTCCGCGGCGATCCCGTCCATGACGGGCGTGGTATTTCTCCCGTATCCGTAGCAGCCCATGTGATCTGCCCGGAGCGTGTCAATGTCGAACATAATGACTCTCATATCGTTATCCTCCTTTTTCAGCGCTTCACGCGTATGCCGCAGTAATCCAGAGCCAGCTCACAGAACATGGCGTTGGCCCAGGAAAACCATTCCCTCGTATAAAGGGAGGGATCGTTGACGCAGAAGCCCTCATGCATCATTTTCTTTCCCGCATCCGTATCCCTCATCAGCCGCAGGATGCGCAGCTTCTCCTCCCGGTCCGGGCTTGTCAGCCCCTGAACCGCAAGGGAAATGTGCCAGATATAATCCGGCGGAGTATGGGGACTTCCGATGCCGCTGGCACAGGCACCCTCATAATAGAAGGGATTTGCGCTGCTGAGAATGAAGCGCCTGGTGTTCTCCGCCGCCTCTCTGTCATCCGCCTCATAGCCCAGATAGTCCATGGAAAGAAGGCTCGGCACATTCGCGTCGTCCATCAGAAGATACTGACCGAAGCCGTCCAGCTCATAGGCATATATCCTGCCAAAATAACTGTTCTGAATGACCGCAAGGGATTCTACCGCGTCATGAACCTGTTTTCCCAGAGCCCCAGCCTCTGCGGCAAGCTCCTGATCCTGAAGCACCTCTTCGGCGATGGTTTTCATATATCCGAGGACCACCGAGGCAAACATATTGGACGGGATCAGATACCCGTAAACACAGGCGTCGTCGCTGGGCCGAAAGCCTGACCAGATAAGCCCCGTTCCTGACTTTACCAACGCCCCCTTTCCTCCCCTGGAAAGGGTATCGGTGAAGGGACAATTCTTCCGCACGAAGGAGTAGGGCGAGCTTTCCTCGTGATACTGCTCCGTTTTCCATACCCGCAGGATCGTCCTCAGGCCCTTTGCGAAAGCTTCGTCGAAGTGATCCGTTCTTCCCGTATTCTTCCAGATCAGCCAGGCGAGCTGCACCGGATAGCACAGGGAATCGATCTCATATTTGCGCTCCCAGATCCAGTCTGTCATTTCCGTTTCGTCGTTCTCCCAACGGCTCCCGTTTTCCTCCTGATTGAAGGCGTTCGCGTAAGGATCGTGATCGATGAAGAAAAACTGTCTTTTCGACAGACCGACCAGAAGATCGGCAATCTCCTCATCCTCACCGGCCGCGATCAGATAGGGGCGCACCTGCGCCACCGAATCCCGCAGCCACATGGCCGGGATATCGCCCGTGATGACGTGGGTGGTTCCGTCCTCCATACGCTTCACTGTAGTATCCAGCGTGTTGGTAAAGCAGTTTTCAAAAAGCTCCGCAATACCCGGTTCCTCCCGAAAGGTCTCCTGCACCCTGTGAATGAGTCTTTTCAAAGACTCCGGCAGATTTTCTTTCAAAGTTCTTCCTCCCTTTTTCTCTCAGATAAGGCACTGATTTTCTGATCTCTTTTTGCCTCTCTGAAAATCATATGTCATAAACCGTACACAGTCAAGCTGTAAAAGAACGGGCTTTTCCGGCCCTTGACTTTAATACGAATTCGTACTATAATCCCCCTTACAACTGACTTCAGACCGCCGGAAATACGGCGGGATCCGCCCGCCGCACGCTCCCCTGATCCGCGCAGGAGGGCGAAAAGCGGACTCCGCCACGCGGGGAAAGGAAAAGGATCATGAAAGATCATCAGGAAGAGATCAGAATACTCGGCCAGGCGCAGAACCGGATCGACGGCCTGTATTACAGGGCGGCAAAAAAGCTCGGCATCAAGGACAACACCCTCGCCCTGCTCTATGCGCTGGACGACGGACAGCCCCATTCCCAGAAGCAGATCTGCGAGGAATGGCTGATCCCGAAAACCACCATCAATACGATCGTAAAAGAGCTTGCGGGACAGGGTTATCTGACCCTTCTCATCGAGGAACACACGCGGGAGAAAACCATTTCCCTCACGCCGGAGGGAAGGAAATATGCCGCGGCCATCCTGCAAAGACTGTATCAGATGGAGCAGGAGGCGGTTCATCTGACCCTGCTGAGGCACGGGCCGGATTTCATCCGGGCATACGCCGATTTTGCACAAAACATGAAGGAAAGCTTCGACAGACTTTTTGAAGCGGGCGAACGGGAAGCGAAAACAGACGGCAGACCGACGGATCCAAAATGAGTAGAACAGAAAAAATAACAGAAGAAAGGGATTTGTAAGTAAGCTATGGACTCCAAATATCTATTCTCCAGCGTCTCACCCACAAAACTTTTTTTCATCGCCGCGGTTCCCGGCGCGGTCAGCATGCTGGCCTCCGCCCTGTACCAGCTTCTCGACGGTATCTTTGTAGGGCGTATCCTGGGCGATACCGCTTTCGCTGCGCTGAACCTTGCCATGCCCTTTGTGATCATCAATTTCTCGCTTGCGGATCTGATCGGCGTAGGCTCCTCCGTGCCCATTTCCATCAGCCTCGGAAAAAAAGAGGAAAAGGAAGCCGACAATATTTTTACCTGCGCCGTTCTGCTGATCATCGGGGCGGGCGTCCTCGTCGGCCTGCTCCTGTTCGCGGCCGCCCCGCTCCTGATCCGCCTGATGGGCGCGGACGGCACCTTTGCCGTCTTTGCGGTTCAGTATCTGCGTGTCTATGCGCTCTGTTCCCCGGTCACCACCATCGTGTTCGCCATGGACAATTATCTGCGCATCTGCGGGCAGATCAGGGGAAGCATGTACCTGAATCTCCTCATGTCGGTGCTGAGCGCCGTTCTGGAGTTCCTTTTTCTCGGCGTTCTGGGCTTCGGCATCTGGGGCGCGGCCCTTGCCACCTGTCTTGGCATGATGATCTGCGCGCTCCTCGCCCTGTATCCCTTCCTGCGCGGCAGGCTTCTGCTGCATTTCAGGCGTCCCCGCTTTTCTCTGCGCCTGATCCGGCAGATCGTCGCCTGCGGAAGCCCCAACTTTCTGAATAATATCGCTGGGCGCATCACCTCCATCCTGATGAACGCCATCCTGCTCCGTATGGGCGGGGAAAATGCAGTCTCCGTCTACGGCATCCTGATGTATGCGGACGGTTTCATCCAGCCCCTGCTCTACGGCATGTGCGACTCCCTCCAGCCGGCGGTCGGCTATAACTGGGGCGCGGGCAGCTATCGCCGTGTCACCGCCATCGAGCGCTGCTGCTTTACGGCGAGCGGCATCCTTTCCGTCTGCTCCGCCGCTGTCCTCTTCCTGTT
Source organism: Candidatus Eisenbergiella merdavium (assembly GCA_019119595.1). Classification (GTDB taxonomy): domain Bacteria; phylum Bacillota; class Clostridia; order Lachnospirales; family Lachnospiraceae; genus Eisenbergiella; species Eisenbergiella merdavium. The sequence goes on from DWWS01000019.1 coordinate 24,060, forward strand.
CCCCGCGCAGATCGCGCGTCTGTTCATCGGTTCGGACAGCGCGGCGCTCCTTCTGATGGCGGAGGGCGCGCTTCGCCTGTTCGCAGCCACCTACCTGACCAGATGGTTCTCCTTTGCCGCGCAGAGCTACATGCTTGCAGTGGAAAAGCCCGTTTTTGCCTCCCTCATTTCGGTTTCCACCGCCCTTTTCTTTCCCGTGCTTCTCATCGCCGCGCTCTGGCCGCTCGGCCTGACGGGAATCTGGCTGAACTTCGCCGGGACGGCGCTGCTTGCGGCGATCCTCTCCTTCTTCCTTCTGCGCCTCTTTCAGAAGGAAATAAAACGGCGCATGCAGGCCGCTTCCGCGAAAGAAGGAATCTAAAACGGATTCCATCTGTACCCCATGCGCCGGACGGTCACGATCCGTTCCGGCGCGCCGGGATCGTCCTCGATCTTCGCGCGCAGCCTGCGGATATACACGGTGAGCGTGCTGCTGTCGATATATTTTTCCTGACTGTCCCAGAGCCTTCCGAGGATCTGATCCGGAGAAAGGACGATATCCGGATTTTCCATGAACAGGCACAGCAGCCTGTATTCTCCGGCCGTCAGCTCCAGCCTTTTCTCTCCCTTAAAGACCTCCTGCCGGAAAAGATCCAGCCGGAGCCCGCCTGACTGCAGGATCCCGTTCTCCTGCGAAAAACCGCCGCCTCTTCTGAGAAGCGCGTTCACCCGCGCCAGAAAAACGGCAAGCTTGAAGGGCTTGGTGATATAGTCGTCGCCTCCCAGGTCAAGCCCCATGATGATGTCCGTTTCCTCATCTGCGGCGGTGAGAAACAGAAGCGGGACCCCTGACGTTTCCCGGATGCTCCTGCACAGATCATAGCCGGAACCGTCGGGAAGGGCCACATCCAGGATCACCAGATCATACTCTCCTCCTCGCTCCCTCCACTTTTTCTCCGCCTCCATTACGGTTCTTGCCACAGAAAGCTCATAGCCCTGCTTTTCCAGGGCGAAGGTCAGGCCCGTGATCAGGCTCAGATCGTCTTCCACAAAAAAGATTCGTTTCATTTATTTCCCCGTTTTCTTACGGTGCACATTGCGGATGGTCTTTTTCCGGCTCTCCTGACCCTTACGGCCCGCTTGCCCGTTTCGGCCAGTCTTACCGCCGCGCCCTGCCTGTCCGCTTCGGCCCGCCGCCCTCCGGCTCTCTCCTGCTCCGCCGCCGTACCCGGCCTCCCTCCGGGGACGGATCAGGCATTTGGGGCCGAAGCCGATCAGATCCGTCCGGCCTGCCTTTGTGAGGGCCTCATACACCAGCTCATAATTCTTCGGGTTCCGGTACTGGATCAGCGCCCGCTGCATGGCCTTTTCGTGGGGATTTTTGCAGACATAGACCTTTTTGCCGTCTCTCGGATCGATCTCCGTGTAGTACATCACCGTGGACATGGTGGAGGGCGTCGGGTAAAAATCCTGCACCTGCTCCGGCATATAGCCCAGGTCCCTCAGATATTCCGCAAGCTCCACGGCCTCCTTCAGGGTGGAGCCGGGATGGGAGCTCATCAGATAGGGCACCAGATACTGCTTCAGCCCAAGCTCCTCGTTCAGCCTTGCGTATTTTTTCCGGAATTTTTCATAGACGGCGTTTTCCGGCTTTCCCATCCGCTTCAGCACCGCGTCGCAGATGTGCTCCGGCGCCACCTTGAGCTGGCCGCTCACATGATACTGCACCAGCTCTCTGAAAAAGGTGTCGTCGGGATCCGCAAGCAGATAATCAAAGCGGATCCCGGAGCGGATGAACACCTTTTTCACGCCGGGCAGGGCACGAAGAGAGCGCAGAAGCTGAAGGTAATCCCTGTGATCGGCCTCCAGGTGAGGGCAGGGCTTCGGAAACAGGCACTGCCTGCCCTTGCACACGCCGCGCACAAGCTGATCCTGGCAGGAGGGCGCGCGGAAATTGGCTGTGGGCCCTCCCACGTCGTGAATGTAGCCCTTGAAATCCGCTTCCCGGGTCAGCGCCTCCGCCTCCTGCAGAATGGACGCATGGCTTCTGACCTGCACGGTGCGCCCCTGATGGAAGGTCAGCGCGCAGAAGCTGCAGCCGCCGAAGCATCCCCTGTTGCTGATGAGGGAAAATTTGATCTCCCGGATGGCAGGCACTCCCCCCTGACTCTCATAGGAGGGATGGTAGGTGCGCATATAGGGAAGAGCGTACACGTCGTCCATCTCCTGCATGGTCAGAGGCCTCTGCGGCGGATTCTGCACCACATACACCCCGCCAGGATAGCCTTCCATCAGCACGTTTCCGTTGATGGGATCCGTATTGTTGTGCTGAACGAGAAAGCTTTCCGCATACCTTTTTTTATCCGCCTTCATTTCCTCATATGTCGGAAGCTGAATGCCGCCGTATACCTCTTCAGGCTTTTTCGTCTTATAAACGGTTCCCGCGATGAAGGTGATATCCTTTATACCGATGCCGGAGGCAAGGGCGTCCGCGATCTCCACGATGGATTTTTCCCCCATCCCGTAGGAGATCAGGTCCGCCTGGCTGTCCAGCAGGATGGAACGGCGGAAGGAATCGCTCCAGTAGTCGTAGTGGGCCATCCGCCGCAGGCTCGCCTCAATGCCGCCAAGGATGACGGGAACGTCCCTGTAGGTACGCCGGATCAGGTTGCCGTAGACCACGGCCGCATGGTCAGGCCGTTTTCCCGCCTTTCCTCCCGGCGTATAGGCGTCCTCCTGCCTTCTTTTGCCGGAAACATAATAGTGGTTGACCATGGAATCCATATTCCCGGAGGAGACGAGGAAGGCCAGCCTGGGCCTTCCGAACACGTCGATGCTGCTGTCGTCCTTCCAGTCCGGCTGGGATATGATGCCGACGCTGTATCCGTGCGCCTCCAGCACGCGGCTGATGATGGCATGGCCGAAGGAGGGATGATCCACATAGGCGTCCCCGATCACATAGACAAAGTCCGGCCTGTCTATCCCTCTCTCCTTCATTTCTTCTCTTGTTACCGGCAAAAATCCGCTCATTTTATTTTAACTCCGTATAGTCCGTAATGTAATGATCCGCCAGCGCGCGAAGCTGTTCCTCCGGGGTCTGGCACCAGTCGTCCTTCACCGCGCAGACCCGCATGCCCGCCGCCTTTCCCGCGCGGATGCCGGGCTCGATGTCCTCGAATACCAGACAGCGCTCAGGCGCGGTTTCCAGCCGTTTCGCCACGGCCAGATAGATGTCCGGGGCCGGTTTTCCCTTCCCCACCTCGCAGCTTGTCAGGATGCAGGAAAAATCGTCCGTCAGCCCCTGCGCATCGACGACCGCCTCCACAAGCTGTCTGGAATTGCTGGTGGCAATGCCAAGCTTCCATTTCCTTCTTCGGCATTCTTCAATGAATTCGCGCGCTCCTTTTTTTAAGGAGACCTCTTTGCGGTATTTTTCCAGGGCCATCCGGTTCCAGTCCTCCTTGATCTTTTCCACCGGATCCGGAATGCCGAACCGTTCCTTAAAATATACCGCCGTTTCCGTGAAGCTCATCCCGTCTATGTCGCCCTGGAGCCGTTCATCCAGCCGGATCCCGTAACGCCCCAGATACTCCACGTCGATCTCCGGCCAGACCCACATGGAATCCACCAGCGAACCGTCCAGATCGAAGATGACCGCCTCAATGCCCTCAAGGATTCCCGGAGGCGGGTCCGCCACATCCGCTCCGCATGCGCCAAGGGCGGAAAGCTCCTCCTGCGTAAGCGGCCGGAAGTGCCCGACGGGAAGGGATTCATCCAGCACAAGAGGCCCCATCGCCACCCGCCGCAGGCAGGTCACCTGTTTTCCCTGGCTTTGCATCATCCGCTTCACCTGATGGTATTTTCCCTCCGTGATGGTGAGAAGATATGCCGCATGGGACTCCGAAGAACAGCCCTCCAGCTGTGTCCTTTCGATTTCAGCAGGCCTGGCATGCTCCCCTTCCCCGATGTCCACTCCATGACGCAGCCTTTCGCAGGCCTCCTCCGAAAGCGCTCCGTCCGTTTCCACATAGTAGGTTTTCTTCACATGCCGGGACGGGGAAAGCAGGCGGTGGGCAAGCTGCCCGTCGTCGGTGACAAGAAGCAGCCCCTCCGTATCCTTATCCAGCCTGCCTGCGGGGAACAGCTCCCGTTTCAGAAAAGGATTCTCCGGCTCCTTTTCCCGCATCCAGTCCAGAACCGTCCTTCCCTTTCCGTCTCTGGTTGCTGACAGCAGGCCCGCGGGCTTATGCAGCAGAAAATAAACGTTTTTCGCATAGCGCAGGCTGCGTCCGTCCACGCTGACCTGAACGCTTTTTTCATCCACCTTCCGGGCCGGATCCTTTTCCGGAACGCCGTCCACGCAGACACGCCCTTTCCGCAGAAGCTCCTTTACCCCGCTCCGGGTTCCCTCTCCCATCTCACATAAATATCTGTCCAGACGGATCATAAGCCGCCTCCTTTCCGGCATTTCCAAACGGGCTTTTTCATAGATTGTAAAAAAAGACGGAGGCCCGCATGAGAGAACACCGTCTCTACAGACCCGGAAGCGTTTCCCCTGCGGCGCGGCTTCGCACCCTGAGAAAGGCTCTGCTCCTGAGCCTTTTCACCGCTCTCACGCTCTCCATGCTTCTGGAAAGCGAGAAGGCACTCGCGCTGTCCATAAACGGGCTGAATCTCTGGTTTGAAAAAATGATCCCGACCCTTCTGCCCTTCATGATCCTCTCCGGGATCCTGATCCGCATGAATCTCTCCGACAGCTTCGCCCGCCTGTTTTCCCCGCTTCTTTCTCCGCTTTTCCGGCTCTCCGATTCCTGCCTCTATGTGCTGGTCATCGGCTTTCTCTGCGGCTTTCCCATGGGCGCCCGCGTAACGGCGGAAAGCCTGCAGCGCGGCAGACTGACGCGCCGCGAAGCCTCTCTGATGCTGGCCTTCTGCAACAACATCGGCCCCATCTATTTTTCCGGCTTCGTGCTCGCCCTGTTTCCCGTTACAAGCCCGCTTCCGTTCTGGGCGGGGATGTATCTGCTGCCGCTGTGCTACGGCCTGCTTCTGCGCTGGACCGTCTACCGGGATATCCCCGCGGCCAAACGACATCCGGGAAAGGCTGCCGCCGCAAGAGCCCTCGCCCGCGTCCTCCATGCGGCCTCGCTTCCCTCCCGTCCGGGGGATGCGTCAGCACAGCCTTCTCCCCTTCCCCGGACGCCGTCCCTGCTGGAGCAGATGCAGGATTCCGTCATGTCCTCCCTGGTTTCCATCAGCGCGCTCGGCGGCTATATGATCCTGTTCAGCCTGATGAACCTGCTTCCCGACCTGCTGCTTCCGGCCAAAGCCGTCCATGCGCGCTCTCTCTGCGCCTGCCTCCTTGAAATCACCAGCGGCCTTTCCGGACTCGGCTCATCAAACGCTTTCTGGGGCTTTGTCCTGCTCCCCTTCGGCGGTCTGTCCTGCATCGCGCAGACCTACAGCATGATCCGGGAAACCGACCTTTCCCTGCGGCAGTATGTTCTGCACAAATGCCTCCAGACGCTGCTGGCGTTTCTCTACTACTCGGCGCTGTACTCCTTTTTTCTCTGACAGACGGATTCCTCTGGCAGACGTTTTTCTCAGACAAAAAGCTTTTCTCTGACAGACAGTTTAGCGGGCAGGAAATACGCCCGGCGCTACGGCCGCGCTCTCGGTATACAGATCATAACCGTTATAGGCCCTGCAGAGGATCACCGGCGCGCTGCCACCAGGCACGGTCACGGTAAAGGTCAGGGAGCCCAGGTTTGCGAAGGGCATGAGCATGGACCAGGTCGCGCCGCCGTCCAGACTGTAGCTGTAGTAAAGAATGCCTGACTGCGCATCCGCCGCATCCAGCTTCAGGTCCACCCTGCCCGTGGCCGGATCCGCCGAAAGCACGCTGAGGCTGACAAGCTCCGGCGGCGTCCTGTCAGGCGCGGCGACACCCTGCGCGTACGGCACCGTCTCATAGGAATAGCCGCTGTAATCCAGGCCAAGAGACGGGGATTTCAGGTGAAAATATCTGGCGACGGCAATGGCGTCGCCGCCCCCCATATCCGCCACCTCTGCGGCTGTGTCGATCTGATGGCTGTCAACAGGATGATCCATATAGCAGTGCTCGATGATGACGCAGGGAAGATCAAGCTGCCTGGAAGCACGGATCACACCGTAGTAATCCGTTCCCCGGCTGTTCAGCCTGGTTTTCACACCGCGGATATACTGGCCGCGCGCGGCCATTTCCGCAAGCTGCAGCCTGCCGAAGGTCTGCCCGGCCGAATAATACCGGCCGAAGGCGGAGGTCCAGACCTCAGAGCCGTACAGCTTATGCTCACCGGACATATTGAAATGAAGGGAAAACAGAAAATCCGCTCCCATGGCTTTGGCAAGCTGCGCCCGCTCCTCCAGGGACAGCTCCTGATCCGCCGTTCTTGTCAGATAGACCTCCACTCCCTCAAACTGCTCCAGCGTCTGCTTCATTGCCAGCGCCGCCTGAAGGGTGATCTCCTTCTCCAAAAACTGCCCTTCCACCTCTCCGCCCCTGTTTTCTCCGCCGTGTCCCGGATCGATCACGACGACCACCGGCTCGCTGGCCCGGCATCTGACCGTCGGCGCTGCAAAAAACAGAAGCGCTGCAAAAACCGGAAACGCCGCCGCCACAAATATCCTTCGTACTCTTCCCACGCTTTTCTTCCTCCCTATCCGAAAAGAATCGTCCTTAAGTCAAATAGAGCGGATGCCCCGCCGAACGCGGCATCCGCTCCTGTTTACGGCTTCTCTCACATGAGGTCCACATCTGCATCCTCTCTGTTTTCCCTGGGATCGACCATATTCATATCCGGCAGGGAGGAGGTGTCGTCAATCTCATCCGGACGAAGCTCCATCCGGTTGGACTGCACCACGCTCAGACAGCTGTTCAGATCATCCAGAAGCTGTCCGTAATGCGTGTTTGCGATATTGATGCCGTTTTCAATGATCTGCTCCAGATTCGCAAGAATATCGTCTGTGTACTGGATGGCGGATGCCTTCACGCTGTTCGCCTCCACGGTCGCGCTGTCCAGGATCTCCTGCGCCTGCTGGGTCGCCATATTGACCACCTCATTCGCCTGCGCATAGGCCTGCTGCATGATCTCATGCTCGCTGATCAGCTCCGAGGTATGTGCGGTTGCTTCGTTGATCAGCGCTTCCGCCTTTTCTCTCGCATCGTTCAGGATGGCTTCCTTGTTATTGATGATCTTCTGATAGCGCTTGATCTCGTCCGGAGTCTTCATGCGCAGCTCCCGCAGAAGCTCCTCCAGCTCCTCCTTGTTCACAATGATCTTTGAATTGGAAAGCGGCTGATATTTACAGCTGTCAATATATTCTTCAATCTCATCAATCAACTGCTCGATTCTGCTGCTCATTTTTCCTCCATTCCGCCGTTTGGCAGCTCATTTTACCTGAAAGGGTTATGCATGTCCGAATTTCTCATAGATAAGCCTGGCTACGAAATCAGGCACGCACTGGGAAATATCGCCGTGAAACTGCGCGATCTCCTTCACGCTGGATGAGCTGAGATAGGCGTATTCCAGCCGTGTGGTCAAAAACATGGTATCCAGCTGGCCGCCCGACAGCATGCTGTTCGTCTGCGCGGTCTGCAGCTCATATTCAAAATCCGTGATGGCACGAAGTCCCCGGATCGCCACATGCACATCCTTTTTTCTGGCGTAATCGATCAAAAGCCCCGAAAAGGAGTCGATCTTCACGTTCGGAAGGTCCTTCGTTGCCTCCTCCAGTATTTTAACACGTTCTTCCACAGAAAACAACGGAGTCTTCTGCGTATTGTTCAGTACGCTGACCGTTAATTCATCAAAAATCGACGCCGCCCTCCGGATGATATCCAGATGGCCGAACGTCACCGGGTCAAAGCTTCCCGGGTAAATCGCTGCCTTCATAACTCTCACTCCGCATCTCTTTTTCATGAAAATTTTTTCATGAAATTTTTTTCATAAATACATGCTTGTTGGTCTTATAGCATTTCTCTCTCGTTACCTCAAAGCCGCAGTCCTGCGCAAAGGAAAAATCCCTGTCCTTTTCCGCCTCAAAGACAAGAAGCGTCTCTGCCGTCACATAGGGCATCCGGGCAAGCGCTTCCAGGACAGGCTCCTCCAGCCCCGCGCCGTAGGGAGCGTCCATAAAGATCACATCCGCTTCCTTCTCATGGATGCCGGAAAGCGCAGACACCACGTCCTGCCGAAGCAGCACGGCCCGCTCCGTAAATTTCGTAAAATGCAGGTTCTCCTGGATGCACTTCGCGGCCTTCGCCCCGTTTTCCACAAAATAGGCCCGTTTCGCGCCGCGGCTGATGGCTTCTATCCCGATGGCGCCGCTGCCGCTGCAAAGATCCACAAAAATACTTCCCGGGATCCATGGCTGCAGAATGTTGAACAGGGTTTCCTTGATCCTGTCCGTGGTCGGCCTGGTATCCAGCCCCTCCGGACATTTCAACGGCAGGCTTCTCGCCTCTCCCGCAATCACTCTCATTCTCTTTATACCTTTCCGATTCCTTCTTCACACCGGAATCTGTCTGCCTTTCATTATAAGGGCTCGTTAAAAAAAAGGCAATGCTTTTTCCGCAGGCTGTCAAACGAAGCGTAACTATTCAGCCAGGTCTGCGCATTTACTGTGCAGACCTGGAGCCGGGCCTTCCATGCTTCACACGCGTACCTTCGTGCCCTTTCCGTCCCGCTTCGCCGTCTTCAGGCGGGAAAGGGCGAGCTGCTTATCTCCCACCGGAATGCTCTCTTCTTCCCCGGGGCCGGTGTAGTAGACCGCCTCCACGAAGTCGTCCGGGCTTAAGCGGATGGCGCGCACGCCCACGGCCGCCTTTTTCTTCTCCGGGATCTCCTCCACGGCGAAGCGCAGGAAAAAGCCCTTGTGCGTCTGAAGCACCATGGTCTGCTGCTCTCTCAGCACGGTCACGTCCTTCACCTCGTCCCCGTCCTGCAGCTTTGTGGCGGCGACGGTTCGCTTCATCACGTCAAATTCCCCGCCGTCCACCAGCTTGCTCATCCCCATCCGGGTGGTGAAGATCACGCGGAACAGGTTCAGTTCGGACTGGCCGCAGGCAAGAAGGATCTCTTCCTTTGCGGAATCGTAGTTGCTCACGTTGTCCACCGGGGTTCCCTTATCCCGGAATTTTCCGTAGGGAAGGTCAGAAACCTTAATGGTATGGAGCTGTCCCGTATTGGTGAACAGGCAGACCCTTCCCGTATTCCTGCACTGGAACACAAAACGGTTCTCCGCCTCCGCCGCTTCCTTATTCCGCTCGTAGGCGGCCAGGTCGATGGTCCTGGCATAGCCGAAGCGGTCCATCAGGAACACCACGTCCACCTCCTCCGCCTTCTTTTCCTCGAACACCGCCTCCGCGCAGTTGTCGATCACGGTCCGCCTGGGCCTTGCGAATTTTCTTTTGATCTCGTCCAATTCGTTCACGATGACCTGGGCCATAGATTCCCTGCGCTCCAGGATATCCTCATAGCGGTAGATATTGGCAAGGGTTTCCTCATGCTCTTTGATCAGGGCCTCCAGCTCCAGGCCGATGAGCTTGTACAGGCGCATCTCCAGAATGGCGTTGGCCTGATTTTCCGTAAAGCAAAGCTGAGCCGCCATCACCCGGGATTCCTTCGACTTGAAGCGGATGCCGTCGGTCTTTCCCTCCACCAGGCAGGCCTTCGCCATGGCCCGGTCGCGGGAGCCTCTGAGGATTTCGATGATCAGGTCGATCACGTTGCAGGCCTTGATGAGGCCCTCCTGGATCTCCCGGCGGCTCCTTTCCTTTGCCAGCAGGTTTTCATATTTTCTCGTGGTCACCTGATAAAGGAAATCCACATGAGCCTTCAGGATGGCCCGAAGCCCCAGGGTTTCCGGCCTGCCGTCCGCGATGGCCAGCATGTTCACGCCGAAGGTATCCTCCAGACGGGTCTTTTTATAGAGCATGTTGATGAAGTTGTCAACGTCCGCATCCTTTTTCAGCTCGATGACAATGCGGATGCCCTCCTTGGAGGACTGGTTGGAGATGTCGCTGATGTCCGCGGTTTTCTTCGTCTCCGCCAGCGCCGCAACGTCAGACAGAAATTTGCCGATGTTGGCGCCGATCATGGGATAGGGGATCTCGGTGATGACCACGTTGGTCTTTCCGCCCTTTCCCTTCTCCACCTCCACCTTGCCGCGGACGCGGATCTTTCCGGCTCCCGTCTCGTAAATGGAGAGCAGGTCGTCTTTGTTGGTGACGATTCCTCCCGTAGGAAAGTCCGGCCCCTTCAGATACCGCATCAGCTCCGCCGTGGAGACGGACTCGTTTTTCAGAAAAGCCTTTTCCGCCTCAATCACCTCACCCAGGTTATGGGGCGGGATGCTGGTGGCCATACCCACGGCAATGCCCTCCGAGCCGTTGACCAGCAGGTTGGGGATCTTTACCGGAAGGACCAGAGGTTCCTTTTCCGTCTCGTCAAAATTCGGCCCGAAGTCCACCACATCCTTATCCAGATCGCCCAGAAAGGCCTCCTGGGTCACCTGCTCCAGGCGCGCCTCCGTATAACGCATGGCGGCGGCCCCGTCGCCCTCGATGTTTCCGAAGTTTCCGTGTCCGTCCACCAGCGGCATGCCCTTTTTGAAATCCTGGGCCATCACCACCAGCGCGTCGTAGATGGAGCTGTCCCCGTGAGGATGGTATTTACCCATGGTATCCCCCACGATACGGGCGCATTTCCGGTAGGGTCTGTCATAGCGGATCCCCAGCTCATACATGTCGTAAAGAGTCCGGCGCTGCACCGGCTTAAGCCCGTCGCGCACATCCGGAAGGGCTCTCGCCACGATCACGCTCATGGCGTAGTCGATGAAGGACTTCTGCATGACCTCGGAATACTCTGTTTTTATGATCTTCTCTTCCAACTTTCCACTCTCCTTAAATATCAAGCTGGGCGTCCGGCGCGTATTCGTAAATGAAGGTCCGTCTCGGAGGCACGTCCGTTCCCATGAGAAGCTCCGTCACCTCCGACGCCATTCTCGCGTCCTCGATCTCCACCTGCTTCAACAGCCTGGTTTCCGGATCCAGCGTGGTCTCCCAAAGCTGGGAAGCGTCCATTTCTCCCAGGCCCTTGTAGCGCTGCAGGGTGAAAGGCCCCTTGTGCTTCTTCCGGTAACGCTCCAGCGCCTTATCGTCGTAAAGATATTCCTCCTTCCCCTTCGCGGGCATCGCCTTATAAAGAGGAGGCATGGCGAGATACACATGGCCTTCAAAGATCAGCTCCGGCATGAACCGGTAAAACAGGGTAAGAAGCAGGGTGGAAATATGGGAGCCGTCCACGTCCGCATCCGTCATAATGATGATCTTGTCATAACGCAGCTTTGAAATGTCAAAATCGTTTCCGTACCCTTCTGAAAAGCCGCAGCCGAAGGCGTTGATCATCGTCTTGATCTCCGCGTTCGCAAGCACCTTGTCGATGCTCGCCTTTTCCACGTTCAGGATCTTTCCCCGGATGGGCAGGATGGCCTGATAGGAACGGTCCCTCGCCATCTTGGCGCTGCCGCCCGCGGAATCTCCCTCCACGATGAAGATCTCGCATTTGGAGGGATCTCTAGATTCGCAGTTCGCGAGCTTCCCGTTGGAATCGAAGGAAAACTTCTGCTTGGTGAGCAGGTTGGTCTTTGCCTTTTCCTCGCTCTTTCTGATCTTCGCCGCCTTCTCCGCGCAGCCGATGATGCTCTTTAAGGTTTCCAGGTTCCGGTCAAAGTAACGGACCACCTCCTCGCCCGTCACCTTGCTCACCACCTTGGCCGCATCCTGATTGTCCAGCTTGGTCTTGGTCTGTCCCTCAAACCGGGGATCCGGATGCTTGATCGAGATCACCGCCGTCATCCCGTTTCTCACGTCCGCCCCCGTAAAATTGGGATCCTTCTCCTTCAGGATGTTGAGCTGCTTCGCATAGGTATTGATGATGTTGGTGAACATGGTCTTGAAGCCGGTCAGATGGGTGCCGCCCTCCGCGTTGTATATGTTGTTGCAGAAGCCGAGCACGTTCTCATGAAACTCGTTCACATACTGAAAGGCGCCTTCAACGGAGATGCCCTCACTCTCCCCGCCAAAATAGATCACGTCGCTCACCGCCTCCCTGGATTTGTTCAGGTCGCGGATGAAGCCCACAATTCCCTCCGGCTCGTGATACTCGATCGTCTCCGGCTCATCCTTTCTTTTATCTGTAAAAACGATGGTCAGGGCCGGATTCAAATAAGCCGTCTCATGCAGGCGGCTCTTGATCTCATCCTCTTTAAAGCGTGTTTTTTCAAAAATCTCGCCGTCCGGCAGAAAATTGATGCTGGTTCCCGTGCTCCTTGTCTTTCCCACCACGGGAAGCAGGCCGTCCTGAAGCTCCACCGTCGGGATGCCGCGCTCATAACGGTCCTCATAGATCTTTCCGTCGTGCCGCACCCGGACGGTCATCCTGGCAGAAAGGGCGTTCACCACGGAGGAGCCCACGCCGTGCAGACCGCCGCTGGTCTTATAGGCGGAATGATCGAATTTTCCTCCCGCATGCAGGGTGGTAAACACCAGCCGCTCCGCGCTCACCCCTTTTTCATGCATGCCCACGGGAATGCCTCTCCCGTTATCCTCCACAGTGGCGGAGCCGTCCGCCTCCAGTGTCACGCTGATCCTGTCGCACACCCCAGCCAGGTGCTCGTCCACCGCGTTGTCCACGATCTCATAGACCAGATGATTCAGTCCCTTTGTGGAAACGCTTCCGATATACATGCCCGGCCTTTTCCGGACCGCCTCAAGCCCCTCCAGCACCGTGATGCTGGAAGCGTCGTAGGTATTCTGACCGCTCATTGCTACCTCCATTCCGAAGCGCTTTAGCGCTGAGGAACGCGCGCAGAAATCGCGGATGCGATTTCTACGCTGCGCAAGGATACTTCGTATCCTGAGAATTTGTGACGCTTCAGCACAAATCCCGCTCCGTTTTCCCAAACACAGGCTGCCTGGCGGAAATTCCGTCAGACAGCCTGACAGTCAACGGCGGGAAGCGGCTTTTTCCTCTCCCTCTTCCCGCCCTTATCATTTTGTCTATCTCGTAAACGTATTGTCTGTCTCACAAATATAAGGCAGATGCCTGCCAGGATTCTCAGTCGTTTCGCATGGTGACCGCCACCGCCAGCGCTCCGGGGCCGATGTGGCAGGATACGCTTAAGGAAAGCGGATCGATGTGGCTCTGCGCGCCCGGGAAATGGGCGAGCACCTCCTTCTGGAAATCCTTTACCGCCTCCTCGTTCTGGGTGTGTGCAAAATCGATCCACATCCCGCAGTCCTCCAGAGGACGGCCGAAGCGTTCCTTTACGTCGTTCATCGCCGCGTTCAGCATGATCTGTCTTGCGGACGTCGTGGTCCTTGCCTTGGCAAAGGCATCCAGCTTCTCTCCCTGGATCTGAAGCACCGGCTTTAAGCGCAGAAGGGTTCCAAGCGCAGCTGCCGCCGGGGTGATGCGTCCGCCCTTCTTCAGATAATAAAGGGTATCCACCATGATATAGATGCTGGAATTGAACCTGTCCTTTTCCAGAAATTCCTTAATTTCGGCCCCGTCCATCCCCTGCCCGGCCAGATGGAGAGCGTCCATCACGGAACGGCGCTGGGTGACGGAGATCCGCTGGTTGTTCACCACCTGCACCCGTCCGTCAAAATCGTCCGCGAGCATCATCGCGGTCTGACAGGAGCCGGAAAGGCCGCTGCTCATGGGGATATGCACGACCTGGTCGTAATCCAGCAGAAGCCTGCGCCACAGCCGGAGCACGGAATCCGGCGTGGGCTGCGACGTGGAAACGGGAACGCCCGTCCGCAGCTTCTCATAAAATTCTTCCTGTGTCAGGTTGATCCCCTCAAAAAAGTTCTCCCCGCCTATCATGAACGGCATGGGCAGAACATGAATCCCGAGCTGCTCCGCCTGTGCCTGGGTGATTCCGCTGTTGCTGTCTGTGACAATCGCAATCTTCGACATAGCCTTCTCCATTTCTGTAGCATTCCTGTAGTCTTGTTATCAGAAATTTTACCTTTATATACTCCGAAAGTCAACCGGATTACCATATTCGTTCTCCCAGCGGTAGAGAGGGACAAGCTCCTCCTTCTCCCGCTGCGGGTCTCCGGCCACGATCCGCTCCGCCAGGTCTCCGGCCTTTAAAAGAAGGTCCGAATCCCGGTAGATATCACCGATCTTAAAATCAAGCTGCCCGCTCTGGCGCACGCCCGCCAGATCTCCCGGCCCCCGCAGCTTCAGATCCTCGTTCGCGATGAAAAAGCCGTCGTTCGAGTCGTTCAGGATCTTCAGCCGCTTCATGATCTCCTCGTTCTCGTTGGAGCTGATGAAAATGCAGTAGCTCTGCGCGCTTCCTCTCCCCACGCGGCCCCGGAGCTGGTGAAGCTGCGCCAGGCCGAAGCGCTCCGCGTTCTCCACCATCATCACGGTGGCGTTGGGAACGTTGATCCCCACCTCGATCACGGTGGTGGAAACCAGAACGTCCGTCTCTCCTGCGGCGAATTCCTCCATGATCCGGTTCTTCTGCGCCGGCTTCATCCTTCCGTGCAGAGACGCGATGCGGATCTCTCCGGGCAGGGCCGCTTCCAGCTTTTTCGCATAATCCTGCACGTTTTCCAGCCCGTCCATCTCCCCCTCCTCCAC